>CAMCYJ010000008.1 GCA_945883815.1 Akkermansia muciniphila
GACTTCGATGAGGAGGTGGAAGTGGTTGCCCATGAGGCAGAAGGTGAGGATTTGGATGCCGCAGAAATGGGCGTACTGGCGCATCAGGCGGGCGAAGTGCTCCTTTTCGATCTCGCCGAAGATGAATTGTCGATCCACCACGCGGGACATGCAGTGGTAAAAGCCGCTGGAGGCATCGGGATGGGCCTTGAGGCGTCGTGTTCTCATGAAGCGTCTGCCTCATGATTCGTTGGCTCAGGCCGGGTTCTTTCAGAAAAAAGAGCCTGTCCCTAGAATGGTTTTTGTTTTGACGGGAGGGACAGGCTGTTTGTTTATGGGAGCCCGCATGAGATTAACCCGTCGATCCGCCATGACCACCGCCGTCTCGATGGCGGCTGCATCCCTCTCCCAGCGTCTTGGGGCCGCTGATGCGGTCAGTGGTCTGCGGGGACGCATTCATCACTCCGTATGCAAATGGTGCTACCCCAAGGTTTCTCTCGAGGAGTTGGCGATTGCCGGCAAGGCCATGGGACTCCAGTCCATCGAACTACTGGGCCCAGGTGAATGGGAGGTGGTCAAGAAACACGGATTGACATGTGCAATCACCAGCAACCCGGTTAAGAACGGTCTTGGGGGTATCACTAAGGGTTTTAATCGGTTGGAGCATCACGACACCTTGGTGGCTGCCTATGAGGAATGGATTCCGCTGGCCGCCAATGCAGGTCTGAAGAATGTGATTTGCTTTTCAGGCAATCGGGCTGGAATGGACGATGCGACGGGCCTCAAAAACAGCGCCACTGGGTTAAAGCGGTTGATGGGGGTCTGTGAGCGAAACCAGGTAACGCTGGTGATGGAACTTCTGAACTCGCGCGTCGATCACGCGGACTATATGTGCGACAAATCCGCCTGGGGTGTTGCTCTTTGCAAGGAGATCGGCTCCGAGTCATTCAAGCTTCTCTACGATATTTATCACATGCAGATCATGGAGGGGGATGTGATTGCCACGATCCGGAAGCAAAACGCCTATTTTGCTCATTATCACACAGGTGGTGTTCCAGGCCGTCACGAGATCGATGAGACGCAGGAACTGAATTATCCCGCGATTCTCAAAGCCATAGCTGACACAGGCTACAAGGGGTTTGTCGCCCAGGAATTCATACCGGCTCGTCCTGATGCGCTGGGATCGCTCAGGCAGGCGGTCCGTTTATGTGATGTCTGAGTAAGGCTAAGACACCCAGTCGACGAACAGACGGTGTTGGGTTTTGGAGCGGGGCTTTCTAGAACTGAACACCACCAACCCGTGACCAAGGAAAATTGTCCCTCAAGTTTGGGTCCCATTTCTTGGTGCGGGTTGTTCAATTCTGAGGCTCTAGAATTCGACAACTAACGAAACCGTTCTTCGGGATTGGTGAGCCAAGAACTCGACACCTGACTGCAGGCAACCCGATCAGAGTAAGTGGCCCATCCGGTCTCGTTTGGTTTTCAGGTAGCGCTCATTGTCCGGATTGGGCGTCACTCGAATGGGGAGTTGCTCGATGATCTCCAACCCATGACCCTGCAAACCCACCACTTTCTTCGGGTTGTTGGTCAGCAGGCGGATCTTTTTCACTCCCAGATCCGACAGCATCTGAGCCCCAATGCCGTAGTCTCTCAGGTCCATCGGAAAGCCCAGTTGCAGATTGGCTTCTACGGTGTCCAAACCCTGCTCTTGCAGCTTGTAGGCTTTGATCTTGGCACCCAGCCCGATGCCTCGCCCCTCTTGCCTCATGTAGAGAATGACCCCTCGACCTTCCTTTTCGATTCGCGCCATGGCCGCGTGCAGCTGGGGGCCGCAGTCGCATCGGCGAGAGCCGAAAACGTCTCCGGTCAGGCATTCGCTGTGCACCCGAACCATGACCCCTTTTTTGCCGGACACTTCACCTTTCACCAGAGCCAGGTGCTCGGATCCATCCACTTTGGAGGAGTACAGGTGCAGCGTGAAATCACCGTAGTCGGTGGGCATACGGATCGATTCGACCCGGTCGATCAGTTTTTCGGAATTCCTTCGAAATTGGATCAGCGACTCGATGGTGCAGATCTTGAGTTTGTGTTTCTTTGCGAAACGCAGCAGCTGTGGCAAACGGGCCATTGACCCGTCATCATTCATGATTTCGCAGATCACGCCTGCAGGGCGCAGGCCTGATAGAGTGGCCAGATCAACGGCCGCCTCGGTATGCCCGGCTCGGCGCAGCACCCCTCCGGCCTTGGATCGCAAGGGGAAGACATGCCCTGGTTGGACAAGATCCGCGGGAGTGGCCGTGGGGTCCACCATGACTTGAATCGTTCTGGCTCGGTCGGCGGCGCTGATGCCGGTGCTGATGCCTTTGGCGGCATCGA
Source organism: Akkermansia muciniphila (assembly GCA_945883815.1). Taxonomy (GTDB): domain Bacteria; phylum Verrucomicrobiota; class Verrucomicrobiia; order Limisphaerales; family UBA9464; genus SXXZ01. The sequence continues at coordinate 2,356 of CAMCYJ010000008.1, forward strand.
CGCTGACCTGGAAGTCGGTCTTATAAGCGTCACGGTTCTGCACGACCATCTGTTCGATTCCCAACTGTTTGAGCCGCTCACCCACGGTCGGAACGCAAATTAGTCCTCGCCCGTGTTTGGCCATGAAGTTGATCGCATCCGGGGTCACCTTTTCGGCAGCCAACACCAGATCACCCTCGTTTTCTCGATCCTCGTCATCCACGACAACCACCATTTTCCCTAGGCGAATATCGCCCAGTACGGAGGGTATGTCGTGAAATGGAACGCTCTTCTTCATGTCAAGCGGTCAGTCGCGGATTGGTGATGGCTCTTTCGGGCAGTGGGCTTGTGAAGTGTCAGCTCAGAGTCACTCCAGCCCCAGCAAGCGGCGTCCTTCGGCGGTGATCATGCTTTGGTGCCAGGGTGGGTCCCAGACGATCTCAACCGATGCGTCTTCAACACCCGGCAGGGTGAGGATCTTCTGTTGGGCATCACCGGCGATGGTGGCTCCCATGCCACACCCAGGAGCGGTCAGGGTCATCTTCACGAAGACCTTTTTGGTGCCGCTGGGAAGAAGCTCGATCCCCATGTCGTAGACCAGTCCCAGATCGACGATGTTGACCGGAATCTCGGGGTCGTAACAGCTGCGGAGGGCTTCCCAGACCGCTTTCTCGTCTGTGTCACCGGTGACGGGTGTGGTCGATGCCGCGGCGGATGGAGTAATTCCCAAGGCGTCCGCATCCTTGGGCCCGATGCGGAACAGGCCGCCCATGGCATGGACGGTGTAGGACCCACCCAGAGTCTGGGTGATGTCCACCTCGGTTCCGGCCGGAAGGGTGACGACATTGCCGGCTGGGATTTGGATCGCGTCGCAATCGCGGGAAAGAACGACGGTGCTAACGGAATTCATGGCGGGTGCAAACTAGCGCGGAGTCCGCGAAAGAGAAGTCAAAGGTCGTTCGGTGGGTGGATCAGGGACAGGCTCAATCAGGGGCGGATCAGGGACGGGCTCGTATTTTGCGCCTCTCGGCCGGCGGTAGGCTCATGGTGCCGGGGGCCGGGGCGTTTTGTTCCTCGGTGGGCAGAAGTCTGTAAGCCTCGGGAATCTGCGGCTTGATTGGGGACAGGCTCTTGTTTGGATCGAACGCTCGTAACTACAGGAATGCTCAGGCTTTCGAGATTCATGGCTTCAACTCGGCTTCGACAGACGTTTTGGTTTCCGATGAATTGGATCCGTCGCATCCCGATTCAAATGCAGGTTCAAGATAGAAAACTTTTGACAGATTGGGTCCTGCCGCAGATTAACTAATCCCGCTGCAGGGAACTGCGGCGCTCATCCAGAGTGGCAGAGGGAACGGCCCGATGAAGCCACGGCAACCGGTGGAGCTGACGTGCTCGACGGCCAGGTGCCAAATCCGGTCGGAACTAAAAAAGTTCCGGCGAAGATGAGAAGCGTCGGCTCCCTTGGAGACCCCTTCTCGCTTTGCGGAAGGGGATTTTTGTTTCCCACCGCATCGGTTTTTCGGATGCGCGTCGTCAGGTCGTCGCGGCAGTTATTTTTCTTATGAGCCAGAGCAACGGATTCATGAAGGCACTGAAGTGCCGGGAGTGCGGTCGAGAATACCCCTTGGGGGCAACGCATGTTTGCGAGTTCGATTTTGGACCGCTGGAGGTGGCCTATGACTACGAGCGCATCCGCCAGAGTCTCACCCGAGAGAAGATTTGTTCGCGTCCCCAGAACATGTGGCGATACCGGGAACTCCTCCCGATTGCCGGTGAACCGACGGTCGGAGCCAAGGTGGGGTACACCCCATTGATCAAGGCAGATCGCTTGGCCGCCCGGTTGGGGATTCGCGAATTGTGGATCAAGAACGACGCGGTCAACTATCCGACACTGTCCTTCAAGGACCGTGTGGTGAGTGTTGCCCTGAGTCGCTCAGTGGAACTCGGATTCAAGACTGTCGCCTGCGCGTCCACGGGCAATCTGGCCAATTCGGTGGCGGCCAATGCCGCGGCCGCGGGTCTTCACTGCTATGTCTTCATTCCCTCGGACTTGGAGCAGGGAAAGGTCGTCAATTCGCTGGTCTACGGAGCCAATGTCGTCGCCATTCGCGGACATTATGACGAGGTGAACCGGTTGTGTGCGGAGATCGCCGGCAAGTACGGGTGGGCGTTTGTGAACGTCAATATGAGGCCCTATTACGCTGAAGGTTCCAAGAGCATGGGCTTCGAGATTCAAGAGCAGTTGGGGTGGCGGATTCCGGAACACACGGTGGTCTGCATGGCTTCGGGTTCTTTGCTGACCAAGATCCACAAGAGCTATCAGGAGTTTTCCAAGCTGGGATTGGTGCAGAGCCAAGGGTGGAAAATCCACGGAGCGCAGGCCACGGGTTGCTCTCCGATCACGACTGCGCAGAAAGCAGGGTTGGATTTCTTCAAGCCAGTGAAGCCCAACACCATTGCCAAGTCGTTGGCGATCGGGACTCCGGCTGACGGCTTCTATGCTCTCAAGGTCATGAAAGAGACCGGCGGCCACGGGGACGACGTCTCGGACGATGAAATCCGCGACGGTATCCGACTGCTTGCTGAAACGGAGGGGATTTTCGCAGAGACGGCCGGCGGCGTGACCGTGGGTGTGGCCAAGAAGCTCATCGCTCAAGGCAAAATCCCGGCCGACTCCAGCGCGGTGTTGTGTATCACCGGCAACGGACTCAAGACGTTGGAAGCCATGCTCGGCCACTGTGGTGAGTCGCGGGTGATCAAGCCCAGCCTTAGGGAGTTTGAGAGCTTGTTGGCCTCGGATCAGGTCGAGGTTGCTGGTTCTCGTTGATCGATTTGGCATGGGGTGTCTGTGAACATCCACAGGCATGGTTGGCTCTGATTCCGCCCCAACTCCGCCGACATTGTGGTGGGGAACGGGCTGTCGAAGTCGAGCCCGGAGCCCCGAGAGAGGTGCTCCTGCAATTGCAGGAGCGCTTCGATGGGGTTTATGATCAGCTGCTTAATCCCGATGGAAGGTTCGTGGCGCGGTTCTGATTCTCGTCCACGACGAAGTCGTTCGGTTTCAAGACATTCGGTTTCTTCGAGAACTTCAGACTTCGGTACGATCCGGGGATTCGGTGCGTCTGATACCAGACTTTGCGGGCGGTTGAGACAAGCACTCGGATCCCTTTCACATTCACAGATCCCGCTCTGGTTCCGCATGGAATCCACCGAAACCCGCTGCCGGCTTTACATGTCCTGAAGATACAGTTGGCGGTTCCGCCAAAGGTAGGTGGCACCGCTGTAAAGGGTCAGGGCCACCGCGATCCATTGAGTGGCTTGTGCAAAGGTAACGATCCAGGGTCTGCCCAGTACAGGCCAAGCAAAGAGGGCTTCGCCGACCGATCCCCACTGCGGGTAGCTCATGGCCAAGAGTGTGGCCAGGATGGTGGTGATTTGGGACACCGTCTTGTGCTTGCCCAGTCGCTCGGCGGCCAAAACAACATTCTTGGAAGCCGCCAGCAGGCGGAGTCCGGTGATGGCGAGTTCTCGGCCGACTATTACCGCCACCATCCATGCTTCGATTTGTCTCAGCTCGATGAAGGCGATGAAGGCGGAACAGGTGAGGATCTTGTCGGCCAAGGGATCCATCAGCGTTCCAAAGGCAGTAATCAGCTTGCGGTCACGGGCGATCTTTCCATCCAGGAAGTCGGTGAGGCTCGCCAAACTGAAAAGGACCAGTGCCCACGACCGATTTCCCGGAAACGGCGCGAATGCCGCCACCCAAAACAAGCCCGTCAGCGCGAAACGGGAGACGGTCAATTGGTTGGGGAGATTCATCGGCCGGTTCAGTGTGTCGTGCAGCGGTGGGACTCAGCGAGTGGTTTTTGATGCCGGCAAGCTGCGGATGGTCTTCAGCAGAGTATCCATTTCCGATTCGGACCCGATCGTGATCCGCAAATAAGATTCCAGATCGGCAGCGGCGAACCACCGGACTAGGATTTTTTTCTGGCGCAGGTCTTCCAGCCACTGACGCGCCGGTGGACCCGGCGGTCGGGCCAAGATGAAGTTGGTCTGGGAGGGCAGAACCTGCCAACCCAGGTCGGTCAATGCTTGCGCCATCCGACTCCGGGATTCACACACGCGCCGGAAGTTGCGCTGGTAGTAGGGTAGGGCTTTGAGTGTGGCAGATGCCGCGATTTGGCCTATACCATTAACGTTATAGCTATCTCGAATCCGGTGCAGCGCAGCGATCAATTCGGGATGGCCTACCCAGTAGCCGATCCGTTGGAAGCACAACGAATAGGCCTTGGAGAAGGTTCGAGAAATGATCACATGGGGATGCTTGAGGCACAGCTCCATGGCGTTTTCGTCTGCGAAGTCGACGTAGGCCTCGTCTAGGACCACCACCCCTTTCATAGCGCTGCACAGGGCTTCCAGCTCGTGGGTGGAGTATCCGCGACCACTCGGTGCATTCGGGGTGGTAACGAAGGTCAGTGCAGCCTGGAAGTCCCAGCGTTTGCCCCGACGCAGTTGGGGAACCGAGGGGATTGCGAAATCGCTCAGCAATGGCACGGGATACGGGGTGGCTCCGTGCGTTTCGGCCAGCACGGAGTATAGCGAGTAGCTGGGCCAAAAATATTGGACTCGGCTTTTGGAAGACTCGCTCGCGGTGGAATCTCTGTTGGTCGCAGGCTCCACGAAGGCTCGGACACCCAGGGCAAGCAATTCGTCCGAGCCGTTTCCAATGATGATCTGATCGGGCGAGCACTGGTGCAGTGTGGCCAATTGTTCCCGGAGCAATTGAGCCGAGGGGTTGGGGTACAACCTCATGCGGCCATCAATCGCCGCCTTCATTGCCGATAAAACCTTCGGTGCCGGCGGGTAGGGATTCTCGTTGGTATTGAGTTTGATCAACCCTTTCACCTTGGGTTGCTCACCCGGCACATAGGCATGCAGTTCGCGGACCAAGGGGCGAACCAGCTTGGCTGGTGATCCGTTGCGATAGGAATGTTTCGACACAGCGATTTGGACCGGAACAGCTGTGCGGCAGCCACCGGCTTAGGGACAGGCTCTTAGCATTCGATTCCGTTCCACCAAAGGACAATCTCCGAGGATCCGGCACGACAGGTCAGTTTGGATGGGATTTCATCGACCAAGGGACAGGCTGCGGCACCGTAGGGACAGGCTGCGGCAACCTCTAATTGCAGAGGGTTATTCGATGTGATGGTCCTGATTCCAAGGAGGTCGAGGATGAGAATGAGTTCAGGGACAAAGGAACAGAGGGACAGGCTCGAGAGGGGACAGAGGGACAGGCTCGAGAGAGGGCACACGAGAGAATACATGGACATGCTCGCGATTTTTCGGAAGGGAAGGGCCAAGGTCTCGCTTGCCTGAATGGGGGGCAGACGTAGCTTTGCGCTCCCCGCTCTGGCGGGGTTCCTTAATCCATGAGCCTTGCGTCACTGTTTCAGCATCCCGATTCGTTCGCCCACCGCCATATCGGCCCTCGCCCTGAGGAGTGGGATGTCATGGCTCAGGTCTGCGGACATGCTTCGTTGGATGCATTGGTGGCGGCCGCAGTCCCCGCACTGATTCGCCGAAATGATTCGATGAGTCTTCCTCAGTCTTTGGGAGAAACCGCTGCTTTGGGTCGATTGCGTTCTATCGCCGCCAAGAACCAAGTCTACAAATCCTACATTGGTCTTGGCTATCACGACACGATCACGCCGCCGGTGATTCAGCGAAACATTCTGGAGAATCCGGGTTGGTACACGCAGTACACCCCGTATCAGGCGGAGATTTCACAGGGCCGTTTGGAGGGATTGCTGAACTTCCAGACCATGGTGTGCGATCTGACGGGGTTGGACATTTCCAACGCTTCCCTTCTGGACGAGGCCACGGCCTGCGCCGAGGCAATGACTCTGTGCCGTCGAGTCAAGGAGGCAGATGCCGATCGCAACACGTTCTGGATCGCTTCGGACTGCCACCCGCAAAACATCGATCTGGTGCGGACACGGGCTGAGGCGTTGGGTCTGCAGGTCGTGGTGGGCGATTGGAGGCAAGCTTTGCTCGGGCCAGAGGTTTTCGGTGTCTTGATCCAGTATCCAGGCAGCTCGGGCGAGGTGGGTGATTATTCGCATTTGGTGAAAGCAGCCCATGAGGCCGGTGCTTTGGTGGTCTTCGCCGCGGATTTGCTGGCGTTGACGCTGTTGAAAACTCCAGGCGAATGGGGCGCAGATGTTGCCGTTGGCAGTGCCCAGCGCTTTGGTGTCCCGCTGGGTTTTGGAGGTCCGCATGCGGCCTATTTTGCGACTCGGGACGCATTCAAGCGATCCATGCCGGGTCGTTTGGTGGGCGTCTCCAAGGACTCCCGCGGGCGCCCCGCCTTGCGGTTGTCGCTCGGGACTCGCGAACAACACATCCGACGCGATAAGGCGACCTCAAACATTTGCACGGCCCAGGCGCTCCTGGCCAACATGGCCATGGCCTTCGCAGCCTACCATGGGCCCGAGGGCCTGACGGCCATCGCCCGACGGGTTCATGGACTGACAGGACTGCTGGCGGCGGGGCTCCGGCGGTTGGGGTTCCGACTGGCCGCAGACACGTTCTTCGACACGCTGACAGTGCTAGTGCCCGATGCGGCGTCCGTGCACAAGGCCGCCGAGGCGCTCCATATCAACCTTCGTCGCCTGGATGCGCAGCGTATTGGTATCGCATTGGATGAAACCACCGGCCTGGAGGAGGTGCTGCAAATTCTCAGAGCCTTTCATGGGGGGCAGTCGTTGCCTTTCGCCCTGGAAGACTTGTCTGCGTGCGCTCCGGTGCTGCCGCAACGTTCCAGCACCTTCCTGACCCATTCGGTCTTCCAGAAGCACCGCAGCGAGACCGAGATGCTCCGGTATCTCCGGCGCCTGGAATCCAAGGACCTGTCGCTCTGCCACAGCATGATCCCTCTGGGGTCCTGTACCATGAAGCTCAACGCATCTGCGGAGATGTTCCCGGTCAGTTGGCCGGAGTTTGGCGCCATTCATCCGTTTGCGCCGTTGTCGCAGACCCGTGGTTACCAGCAGTTGTTCGAAGAACTGGAAGCGTGGTTGGCTTCGTGCACCGGATTTGCGGGTGTTTCGCTGCAACCGAATTCGGGTTCTCAGGGCGAATACGCGGGATTGCTCATCATCCGAGCCTGGCACCGCAGTCGGGGAGAAGGGCACCGGAATGTATGCCTCATTCCCAGCAGCGCCCATGGGACTAATCCCGCTTCGGCGGTGATGGCGGGAATGACGGTGGTTCCGGTGGCGTGCGATTTGGAGGGCAATATCGACGTCGTGGATATCCGGCAGAAGATCGCAGAACACGGGGCAGCCTTGGCCGCTCTGATGATCACCTATCCCAGCACCCACGGTGTGTTCGAAGTGGCGGTGAAGGATATCTGCCAGTGGGTCCATGAAGCCGGTGGCCAGGTTTACATGGATGGGGCGAACATGAATGCCCAGGTCGGTCTGACCTCTCCAGGAACCCTCGGAGCCGATGTGTGTCACCTGAACCTGCACAAGACCTTCTGCATTCCGCACGGCGGCGGCGGCCCCGGCGTGGGCCCCGTTTGTGTGGCCGCCCATCTGGTGGATTTCTTGCCGGGTCACGCTGTGGTGAACTTGGGGGGCGAGGATCCGATCGGCGCGGTGAGTGCCGCACCCTGGGGCAGTGCTTCGATTTGCGTCATTTCATGGATGTATATCCAGATGATGGGCGCCGTGGGGCTGACTGCGGCCACCCGGGTGGCCATCCTGAACGCAAATTACATCGCCCAGCGACTGCAGCCCTATTTCCCGACGTTGTACCGTGCCAACGGGTGCGTTGCCCATGAGTGCATTCTGGATCTTCGCCAGTTCAAAAAAGTGACCGCCGAGGACGTGGCCAAACGATTGATGGACTACGGTCTCCATGCGCCCACCCTGAGTTGGCCGGTGGCGGGAACGTTGATGGTTGAACCGACCGAGTCGGAGCCTCGGGCCGAGTTGGATCGGTTCTGCGAGGCCATGATTGAGATCCATGGCGAAATCCTGGAGGTGGAATCGGGGCAGGTGGACGCCAAGAACAATCTACTCAAGAATGCTCCTCATACTGCGGATCAGATCGCAGGAGAGGTCTGGGATCGTCCCTATACCCGCGAGCGGGCGGCGTTCCCGGTAGCGGGTCTGAAGGATTTCAAGTTCTGGCCCGCATCGGGTCGGGTCGACAATGTGTTCGGCGATCGAAATCTGGTTTGCTCCTGCGTCGGGATGGAGGCCTACGGTACTCCGGTCTCGGAGCGGTGAGTGCTGCTAGTCTTCTTTTTCAATCCATCATCCATTGATGTCCAAGATCGCCCTCGGGCGGTCTCGTTTTCAAGGACACAGGGGATTGCCGGTTTGTCTTCGATTTCTGGTCCCAAGGGAGCGAATTGAGCTTAATCCGAGACCGATGGGTGAAGTCTGGTCCTTTTGTGGAAGGCTCCTCGAATTGATTGGAGAATCCATTGTTTGGATAAACCAGAGAGGGCTTTAAACCAGAGGGGGAACGACAGGCGCCGATTGTGAGCGTGGGGTTCGGGGAGGGGGGGCTGTGTCAAAAACTTGGACAAAAATTCAGACAAAAACTGGGACGAGAAATGGTGCGCGATACAGGGTTCGAACCTGTGACCCCTACCGTGTCAAGGTAATGCTCTACCACTGAGCTAACCGCGCAACGCTTGAAGCGCGGCGAAGTTAGTTTTCGTGCAGTTTAGTGCAAGGTTTTTGTTGGTTCTTTTCATGGGCCCGTTGCGCCCGCTAATGGCGCCAAAATGTTTGTTACCAGCCAAGGGGTTGATTCTCTGGGGGTGTCTTCGGATCCCTAATGACCGTCAACTGGCCCCAGATTCCGTTTTCCCCGACGGGTGAGGGCCTTTAGCCTCTTGCCGCATGAGCACCTATTCGACCCGGTATTACGAGGGACTGAAGGAGGATTCCGCCGTTTCAGCACGGGAGGTTGTCCCGCTGGTGCTGGGGTTGCTTTCGGCCAGGTCGGTGGTGGATGTCGGGTGTGGATCCGGCACGTGGGCTCAGGCGTATGCTCAAGCCGGTTGCGAGGTGCTGGGAATCGACGGCGACATCGTTCAGGTGGATCAGTTGCTAATTCCAGCGGATCGATTTCTGAGGCGCGATTTGTCGCAACCGCTGCGATTGGATCGGCGCTTCGATCTGGTTAATTGCCTGGAGGTTGCCGAGCACTTGGATGCGTCTCGTGCGGATGGTTTTGTGGCGGACTTGTGCGCTCTGGGCGACGTGGTTGCCTTCAGCGCTGCGATCCCAGGGCAGGGCGGCACTCATCATGTGAACGAGCAGTTCCAAAGCTATTGGATCGAGCGGTTCCGTTCACAGGGTTTTGTGCCGCTGGATTGCCTCCGGCATCAGATCTGGGGCAATGACCGGGTGGCCTGGTGGTATGTGCAGAATCTCTTCCTGTTTGTCCGGGAGAGTCGTCTGGCCGATTTCCCCAAAGCCCGGGAGGCTTCTCGGCCTTGGCCCCAGGACCTCGTCCACCCGAGGGCTTATGTGACCGCAACCGTGCCGTCACAAATGTCGCCCCGGATGCTCAAAGAGGTGGCTTTGGCCCTCCCTCATTTTCCGGGGAAGATTCTCAAGCATTTGGGAAAGTAGGAGGCGGTTTGTTTGCTGGATGGCTTGGTCTTCGCGGTGACGGATTCAGGCGAGGACAGCAATCAGGTGGTTGTCCTTCGGGGCCGATCGGGGTTTTACGACGGGCTCTCAGGGTTTCGCTGCCAACTGGCGGTTGATTTCCTTCAGCGTGAACCGGACTGAAACAATGTAGGGCGGTTTGCCGGCATCCCAGTGGCCGTAGGTGGTTGCCAATACGGTGCCGTCGCTCAGCACTTCCACTCCCGGATAGGCGCAATCCCAAGCGTGTTGGTTGTCACCCAGCCGGATTCGGCAGAGGCCTTCCCGACCTTCAAGGATGTCAGAGAATTGGCCCACCCAGGCGATCCAGTCTCCGGCCGTTGGGGATCCTTTGGCTGTGTCCCGGAACGAAATCACCAAGCGCCCATCGCGTGCATATTTTGCTGTATGACGGTCGCCGGTGAGGCTCAGAGGCAGTTCCTTTGGAGCGCTCCAAGTTGCACCCTCATCGGTGGAAACGATGAAGTGGGAATTGCGCTTTCGACGGTTCTCCCGCAACAGCAGCACCAAGGAGCGTCCGTCCGGAGAACGGACCGAGCCGGGTTCGCAGAGGTGGATTTCGGAATCGGACCAGAGAACCCTGGGCTGAGACCAGTTGAGTCCGCCGTCTTCCGAGTGGACCTGATACAGTCGGAAGACCTGAGGGTTGCTGGCTTGGGCGCCTTTGGAGAAGTATCGACCGTCATCGTGGAACCAAGCCATGTAGTGGCCGGGTTTGTTGCGGACTGCTTCCACCGACCCCATCACCACGATGCCACCCCAATCGCCGGCGGCCTTCAGGGGCGACCAGGAAGAACCATCGTCCTCCGATACGGAGAGGCGAGCCGGCCAGAGTCCTGACCAGACGATCAAGCGACGGTGCCCTTGCGCATCGATAACTCGGTGGATGGTGGGCGTTTCGAGAGAGGTAGCCCAATTTTCCGGAACGGGCAGTCTTGGGCTCCAAGTCAGGCCGCCGTCGGTGCTCCGTTTGAGCTGAATGGCTCCCTTGCCGTGACCCTTGGGGTAGGTGCAGAGGACCGTGCGACCATCCTCTAGAATCACGGTTGTAGGGTGTCCAAGGTATTGCCCTTCTTCGCGGTCCACGATGGTTCTCCGAGCCGTCTCCGAGGCCAGATTCACCAGAGGAATGGCTCCCATGACGCTGAGTTCTAGGGACAGGCTCCAAAGCAGGGCTGACAATAACAGCGGGGCGAGGTTGAAGTGGCGAACCCGTGGGATCATGCAGGAAAGCAAATACGACTGGCCCACGATCGCCAAGAACCCTTCTGAAAGGGAGCCTGTCCCTTGGAGTGTATTCTGAAAGGGAGCCTGTCCCTAATAGGATAAATACTAAATAATAACGATAACGAATTAATTTTAGCCTGTCCCTCTTGGGTTGGTATTGAGTGAGGGCGGGGGAGTGGTTCCGTCGTGGGGATGGGGATGGGTGTGGATTGGGGCTACATCCCGCGGAAGAGGCCGCTGTAGCTGCGGCTGACTTCCAGGATCTCCGGACAGTCCCGGAGTCGGATCCTCGGCTGTCCGTCGGTTTCGCGGATGACTTTGGAGATCACACGCAAGTTGACCACGGTACCTCGCTGGATTTGCCAGAAGACTTCGCTGTCCAGTCCTTCGATCAATTCCTTGATGGGGAAAAGATGGGTGGGTTCACAGTGGATTCTCTTGGGATGGTTTTGTCCCGCCGCCGTGGAGCGGAGGGTGCTTACAGCGGGCCTCAGGCAGGGGCACCCCGGAAGCCTTCCGCGACCAACGGGGCTTTCCGGCGGACAAGCGGTCGCCGGTAGACGACCAGCCGCACTGGGTGGGGCTTCGGAGCAATGACTCCTGAACTTGAACCCGCTGATTCACCGGGCCCATTTCCTTCGTGGAGAAGAAAATGGGCCGGCAACCACATTAGGGGCTGATTAGGCGGAAGAACCGACTTTCTTCCGGCACCTCCAATGTGAGGGAGCTGTACCCGTTGACATTGCGAATGGGGTCTCCGGAGTTGCTCCACGTGGAGAGGTTGGTCGAGCTTTGTAGCCGGTAGGTTTGGGTCCCCAGCGTGAAGCGCACGATGCGCAGGGCCGGGGCGAGGACCACTGCGCCATCGGGCGCTTCGGTGGGGCGGAGCGGGTTGTAGCCGAAGCGGAGCTCTTGGGCGTCCGGCAATCCGTCGCCATCGGTGTCGGCGGCTTCGGGTGAGGTGCCGATGGCCAGCTCGTAGCGGTCGTCCAAACCATCGCCATCGGTCTCGCGCGGTTGAAGGGCGGCCACGGTATGGAATCCGCCGGCTGAGACGAGCAGGGCACCGTTGGCCGCTTCGGGAATGCGCAGAGAACCGGCAGAATCCCCGCCCCACGAGACCAGTTCACCCGAGTCGCGGAGAGCCACGGTATGGTTGTAACCCGCTTGGATGCGGATCACCCGATCCAGCCCGGCTGGAATCCTCAGTTGTCCGTCCCCATTGGCTCCCCAGGCGACAACGGTGCCGTCAGAGCGGAGGGCCACGGTGTGGGAGTCTCCGGCGGTGACCGCGACCACGTTTTTCAAGTCGGCCGGCACCGTACATTGACCCGTCCGATTGTTGCCCCAGCAAACGACCGTGCCGTCATTGAGGAGGGCGATGGCGTGACTCCAACCGGCGGCGATGGCGCGTACGTTCTGAAGTCCGAATGGGACATTGAGCTGCCCGTTGTAGTTGGTGCCCCAAGCCGAGACCGTGCCGTCGGCCAGCAAGGCGAGGCTGTAGTCGCCGCCGGCTGCGATGGCTGTGACCGGCGCGCGAAACATCGGAGCGGTGGCCTGACCGGACGTGTTGCGTCCCCAGCCGGTGACATTTCCTTCAGCGTCGAGGGCCAGTGAGTGGTTGCCGCCGGCCGCGACGGCGATCACCCCGCGCAACGACCCGGGAACGGAAAGTTTGCCGTCGGTCGAATCACCCCAGGCCACCACGGTGCCGTTGGTGAGCAACGCCAGCGTGTGCCAGGTTCCGGCGCTGATCTGTCGGAGGGTGCCCAATGCCTTCGGCACGGAAGTCTGCCCGAGAGTGGCGTCACCCCAGGCCAAGACGCTGCCTTCGATTTGGCCCGCGTCGCCATTCCCACGGTCTGGCCCCTGGAGACGGTAGAAGGCGTGGGTCGGGAGGGCGTTGGTGAAGCGGCGGGACCAACCCGCGGTCTCGCGATGGGCTTCCTCGAGATCTTCCCAGGCTGTGCCGTCCGGGGACCCTTGAAGACGGTAGCCCTCTCCGCCCAGCACGAAGCTCTTGAGGGCGATGGCCGGTTCGAGGCCCAACCATCCATCAGGCCGCTCCGTGGCGATCGTCGGATCGAAACCGTTTTGCAGTTCAGTCCGGTCGCCCAGTCCGTCGCCGTCGGTGTCCGCGAGGCTCGGGTTGGATCCCAGTCGGTTTTCGATGCCGTCCTCCAAGCCGTCGTTGTCCGTGTCCGGGGTTGCCGGGTTGGATCCTTCGGCCAACTCCAGAGAATCGGCCAAACCGTCGGTATCGCCGTCGGGCAACCGTTGCAGTGCCACCAGGTGATGGGCTCCTGAAGCCAGTTGTCCGATGTTTTTGAGCCCTGCGGGCACTCGTGAAACCGGGGCGTTGGTGTCGCCCCAAACGATCACCGATCCATCCGCGGTCACGGCCGCTCCGACCGAAGCGGTGACGGCGATGGACTGTGCGGGCATGGCCTGGGGCGATGGGGTTCCTGCGGAGCCTGGGGTGGTGGTCACCGCGCCATTGCGGTGGAGCAGGAGACCTTGGTCTCCCCGCGAGGCAAATCCGACGATGCCTGTGAGGTTGGTCAGTCCAGGACGACCCACTGTCCGGAATTGGCCAGAGGCGCTGATCCAGCCTGAGGCCGCGGCGCCGGCGAAGATGCGTCTGGCCGTGCGTCCATGGAGGTTGGTCTGACCTGCCGTGGCGTCACCCCAGGCCCAGATCCTGCCGTTTCGATCGAGGGCCAGGGTGTGCAAGTCGCCGGCGGCAATGGCCATGGCGTTGGTGAGTCCGACTGGCACGGTAGCCTGTCCCCACGTGTTGTCGCCCCAGCAAACGACCTGACCCTCGGAAGTCAGGGCCACCGAGTGAGCCGCCCCAGCGGCAATGGCCACCACCGAGGCCAGGTCGTTGGGAATGCGAGCCTGTCCCTCGGAATCCAGTCCCCAGCCGACCACGGTGCCGTTGGTGCGGAGAGCCAGGGAATGACCGAAGCCCGCAGCCACCGCGGTGACGAGGCCGATGTCACCGGGAAGCGTCGCCTGGCCGAAGGTGTCGTCGCCCCAAGCCATCACTGTGCCCACGATGCGTTCGGGCGTGGGTGATCGCTGAAAACGCAGGACTTCGACCCGCAGGTTTCGGCTGGTCTGGATCCGATTGGTTGAATCGAGAGAGGCTTCCAGACAGTAGATTCCAGCCTCTTCTGGAAGGATGTCGTGCAGGACCAGACTGACGTTGGTTTGTCCCACGAGGGCTTTGCCGTCGCGGAACCACTGGAATGTTGGAACCTGAGCCGCCGGGGCAGGGGGGGTGGGCGGTGCATTGGTGACGCTGCCGCCGGATCCGCCCGTGCCGGTTCCCGGATCTGTACCGGGATCAGCGCCCGGATCAGCACCCGGATCAGCCGGTGGGGTGGGCGGAGGGACCACCGGTGGCACCACCACAGTGGCGTTTGCTGTGGCTGGTTTGAGGGCGAGCGCACGCAGCACCAGCCTGTCCCCGGCAAGGATTTGCCGATCGCGATCGAGCAACTCGAAGACCGGATAACTGTCGGTCGACAACGGATCGGTGCCCGCGGCCAGTTCTGCTCCGTCCGGGGAACCGTCGGAGTCGCTGTCGGGATCCAACGGGTTGAGGCCCCGGCGCAGTTCCTCGGTGTCCGGAATGCCATCGCCATCGGAATCGGAGCTCTGAGTGAGTTCGGCCAAATCAGGGACGCCATCACCGTTGGAATCGGAGGAGAGCGGATTGAGGTTCCTGCGGAGTTCGATGCCGTCCTCCAATCCGTCTTGGTCGGTGTCCGGCACGACGGAATTGAGCCCCAACGCAACCTCGGTGGGATCGTCGACACCATCTTGGTCGCCGTCGAGTCGTGCCCGGATTCCGGCCGCAGCCTGGAATCCGGCGCTCAGGGTAAAGAGATTGGTCTGGGGGGTGGATTGAGCCGCCACGGCCGGGGAGCCCCAGCCGAGCGCATTTCCAGGGGCGCTCACGGCCAGCGAGTAGCCGGAGCCGGCACTGATGGCGATGGATGGCTGCAATCGAGGTGGCACAGGAACCTGCTTTTGGGCGGTGTCCCCCCAGGCGAACAGCCCTCCCTCTCGGGAGAGGGCCAGCGTGTGGTAGTCGCCGGCGGCGATCCGGGCGATGCGGGAAAGGTTGGAGGGGATTCTAGCCTGTCCCCGGTCGTTGGATCCCCAGCAGACCACCGATCCGTCCGATTTCAGGGCCACGGTGTGGGCTGCGCCGGCGGCGATGGCCACCACTCCGGAAAGTCCGGCCGGTACCGCCGATTGCAGGCTGCTGTTGTCACCCCAACAAACGACTGTGCCATCAGGACGCAGGGCCACCGAGTGGAAATGACCCGCGGCCACGGCGATGGCACCTGTCGATTCCGAAGGAACGGCCGTTTGTCCGTAGCGATTGTCGCCCCAGGCCCGGACGATTCCGTTGGTCGACAGCGCCAAGGTGTGGAAGGCCCCGACAGCGACCTCCTGGACTGGGGACAGGCTACTAGGGGTGATGAGTTGGCCGAGGGTGTTGGTTCCCCATCCCCATAGTTTCCCATTGGAATCGAGGGCATAGGCATGGACGAAGCCCCGGGCGACGGCGACGGCGTTGGTCAATTTCGGGGGGGTGGAGCCGACTTCCCGCCCCCAAACCGCGAGTTCACCGGCCGGTCTCGGAAATTCCCGCAAGGGACGGGCTCCCAGGACGTCGATCCGGGTACCCTTGGGTTCACGTTGAACCGTGGTCTCCAATCGGGCCTCCAGCGTGTATCGGCCTGAATCCGGCCGTTCGACTCCGAAAAGGACCAGGTTCACGTTGGTTTGATTGGCCAACGTTTTGCCGTCGCGGAACCACTGATAGGTGGTGTAGTTGGTGACTACTTCCTGGTTGGTGGTGTAGGTGGGCCCGCCTCCCTCTGGCGGAGGATCGTTGGTGACGATGGTGATGTTGGTCTTGAGTGACAGGGGTTTGAGCGACAGCGGTCGCAATCGGAGGAGATCTCCGCTGAGCAACTGTCGATCCCGGTCGGCTGTCTGGAAGAGGGGGATGCTGTTCTTGTCGCGGGGCAGCGTGTTGGCTGTGAATTCCGCAAGGTCGTTGGCGCCATCCCCGTCGGTATCCATGACGAATGGATCACTGCCAAAACGCAGTTCCTGCACATCGCTGAGGCCGTCACCGTCTGAGTCGGGTTCCGGGAACGCCTTGGCCCGGGCGGTTTGCGTGGAGTTTGCGCCCAGCAGGATGGGACTCACGCAGACGCTCACGATGAGAGCCGAAAGCAGGGCCGTCATCGACACGTTGAAAGGGGTTGGTAGCAGGCGCATGGGCATGATTGTTTGCTATGCGCCGCCCCCCCGTCCGGTGATGGTCAGGAAATCAACGCTTTAATTCGGGTGGCTTTGAGCAGGAAGAGTAGCGCCTAATCTTGCCAATAACAGAAAACTTCCGGTGACAAATCTTCGCCGGAGGTTGAAACCGCAAACCAAGCCGGCCGGCGGTGGAAGGCGCCTACTGAGTCACGTTGAGCACCTGGATGCCCTCGGCGGCCGAGGGATCAATGGCGTTCAATGCATTGATCGCTGTGGTCGCGGTGCTGGTGTCCGGATCTTGCATGAGGGCCTTGAGGTCGGGAACCGCTGCCTTGGCGGCAGGTCCGATTTGGCAGAGTGCGTAGGCGGCCAGTCGGCGGATCACCGTATCGTCCGACTTGAGCAGCGGGATGATGTCTTTCACCGCGGAAGCGGACTTCGGGCCCCCAGCGGCGAGTTCACTCAGTGCATTGGCCTGAGCGTCGGTACCGCCCTTAAGTTGAGCCACCTGAGCAGTCACCTCGACCGCCTTGGCGGCGTCCTCGGATGTTGCCACCAGTGTCTCGTCTGGGTCTTCGGGGCAAAAAAGGGGTGCCGGAGTTGTGGACCGAACGCCGGATTAACCTCGGATCAACGGGGTTTGCACCCGCAGCGCAGGCACAGGAATTTTTGAGGACTCCGGTGGAATGCCGGGTGTCAGCAGGTGCGTTTGCCAGTTCAGCACCGGCAAACACAGTCCGAGGACCGTCTCCGATCGGGTTCTTGCGGTGGTCGTTTACCCGGATCGGCTTGTCGGACTCAAAGCAGACGAGGCTGTCTCATGGAGGCATCCAACTCGGAGGTGAGGGCACCGGCCCGGGAACGACGACGTTCGATGATGTGCTTGTCCGTCGCCGGGTCGTAGTCGACCGGGTAATTGCCGTCGTAGCAGGCCAGGCAGAATGCGTTCTTGGGACGCCCCGTGGCTGCGACCATGCCGTCGAGGCTCAGGTAGCCGAGGGAATCCGCGTTCAGGAATCGGCGGATTTCATCCTGCGTGTTGGTGGCCGCCATCAGCTTGCTGCGCTCCGGGAAGTCGATGCCGTACACACACGGATTGATGTGGGGCGGGCAGCTCACCAGCACGTGCACCTCCTTGGCTCCGGCCTCCTTCAGCGAGGTGACCCGGGCCTTGCTGGTGGTGCCGCGCACGATGGAATCATCCACGATCACCACGCTCTTGCCGCGCACCAGATCGGCAATGAGGTTGAGTTTCACCCGGACGTTGAAGTCCCGGATGAACTGCGAGGGCTGCAGGAAGCTTCGGCCGACGTAGTGATTTCGCACGAAGGCCATTTCGAAGGGGATGCCGCTTTCCAGCGAGTAGCCCAGCGCGGCGCAGTTGCCTGAATCGGGCACCGGCACGATGACATCGGCCTGAATCTTGTGTTCGCGAGCCAGCTGGCGACCCATTTCCACCCGCACCTTGTAGACGTTGCGGTTGGCGATGTTGGAGTCGGGGCGGGCGAAGTAGACGTACTCGAAAATGCAGAACGCCTCGCGCTTCGGGGTGGGGAACGCTTGGATGCTGCGGACCCCGTCGGAATTGATGATGACGATCTCGCCCGGTTCGATATCGCGGACGTACTTGGCCTGGATCAGATCGAATGCGCAGGTCTCGGAAGACAACACGAAGGCCCCGTTGTCCATGCGACCGAGGGCCAGCGGGCGGAACCCGTGGGGATCGCGGGCCCCGATCAGCTCGTTCTCGGTGAGGATCACTAGCGAATAAGCGCCTTCGATGCGGCGCATGGTCTCGATCAAGGCGCTCTCGTGCCCGGCGCGGGCGGGTTGGGCCAAGAGATGCAGGATGATCTCGCTGTCCACCGTGGTCTGGAAGATGGATCCGCTGGCCTCGAGTTCTTCGCGCAGCTGGGCCGCGTTGGTGAGGTTGCCGTTGTGGCCGATGGCGATGCGTCCCTTGGCGCAGTCCACGGTCAGGGGTTGGGCATTGACGATGTTCGACGAACCGGTGGTCGAATAGCGCGTGTGCCCAATGCCGGTATGGCCTACCAGACGATGCAGAATGTCGCTGGTGAAGACCTGCGGCACCAGGCCCATGCCCCGGTGGATGTTGAAGGTCTTGCCGTCGGTGGTGACGATGCCCGCGCTCTCCTGTCCGCGATGCTGGAGGGCGTAGAGGCCGTAGTAGGTCAGTTCGGCGGCATTCGGATGCCCATGGATGCCAAAGACCCCGCAGTAATGCTTCGGATGGTGTTGCACGAGACGCCGGGAGAGTCCGGAAGCCGGCGTCGAAGGCAAAGGGCTTTTTTGCCCCATCGTCCTCCGACGCGCGAGGCGACCGGTCTAGGGATCCGTGTCTTTCGCGCTGAGGAGTTCGATGGCCAGGCTGTAGCTCTCCCCGAGGGCGTTGGTGACGGCGAAGAGGGTGCGCGGATGACCGTTGGTGACCTGCAGCGGGCCGTTTGCGGCCAGCGCCTCGAGCTGCTTCAGCGCGAGCGCGGTGTCGAAGCCGCTGCCTTTGTTGTGGCGCCCTAGCGACCAGAAACAATGGCACCTGAATGAGATGGAATCTCGACCCGGGTCCGTATCCCAAGTGGCGTGGGCTCTTCCCTCCTCGCTGCCTCCGATCCGCAGACCGAGGGCGTGGCCCGGAGGAACGTTGGCTGTCCAATCAGCCGTGATGCTGCTTTCTCCCAGAGGACGCTGGCTTGCCAACCGAACGGCCGCCACGGCCGGCTCGCGACCCTCGGGCAGCGTGCGTCGGAAGGTCAAGCCGCCGGCACACCAGGATCCGTCGGCGTTGGTCAGCCCGAATAGCGTCAAGGGTTGACCTTCCGGTAGCCGGAGGGTGCGACCTGCTAGCCGGAAACGTAATTCCTCGGTTAACGCTGGCCCGGAGCCCTCGAAGTTCTCTGGAAGACTGAACAACATGCTAAGGATTTGGCTGCGCCTCTTGTCATTCAGGAAGTTCGACGGTTGCTCCTGTTTCGATTCCCGTTGTCCATCGGATCGCTTCGTCCAGACCTCCAGCGATTCCCCGGGTCGAAACGGTGTTTGGGACGTGCAGTAGGGATCAAGAGAGCTCGTGAGGTTGGTGACACCGTCGAAGATGATTTCCTTGAAGGCCGGCGGAACCGACCCTTCGACCCAGGAATTGGCTGGAAGGATCTGGAGTCCAGGTGTCGCCCTATCCAACCCAGGTCGTGATGCGACGGGTGGGCCCAGAACGGGGGGCGGTACTACCGGCGGCCACGTGCCCGGTACGACCGGGGTCTTGTCGAATTTGTTCGCGAGCCGGTGAACGAGGCTTTCGAGTCGTCCGCCACCAAGGCTTGCCACTGTGACCGAGATCAGCAGAACCACTGGTAGGGTAAAGTCTCTGATTTGCCGGCCTAATCTTATTGGGGAAGGCTTCGGGTTGCTGGCCTGCATGAGCAGGACGAAGGGAAATGCGGCCACTGCAAGGTGTGCGAGCGCCAGGCCCAGTCGAATCGATGGGTCCAGCCCGAATACCGGGCGGGTAGCCATCCAGGCGACCCCCGCCAGGAGCGGGAAGAACAATGCAGCCTGTCGGTTCAGCGCCCGACGACCACCAGTTTCCAGGGTGCTCAACCACTGATCGGCCTTGAGTTTGGCTAGAGAATAACGATCGGAACGAAGTCCATAGAATACGATTAAGAAAACGGCCCAACCTGTATAGTTTCCTTCACTCCAACCCATCAAGGCCCGCACCGCTTCGTTGAATCCGGCCAATGCGAGAATGCTAGCGACCATCCATTGGTAGGTCAGTGCCCAAGGCACCAGCGACCGGTGGAGTGCGGGGGTGTTTACCTGGATGGGCGGCGGTTGGATCGGGGCTGGCGTCGCCGGGGCGGTGAGCGCCTCGACGCGGGTGCGGAACTCGGTGGCGGTCGGGAAGCGGAGCTCGGGCGCCACGGCCAGCGCCCGTAAGACCACCTCGTCGAGTCGGACATCGATCTGGATCCGGCGGGAGGGATTCTTGAGGGAGTGGCCCGGCAGTTCCCCAGTGAGCAGTTCGTACAGCACCACTCCTAGCGAGTAGATGTCGGCGCGGTGGTCGACCGGGCCGCGGGCCCGTTGTTCCGGGGCCATGTACTGCGGCGTGCCCGCGGCCGAGGCCCCGAGGGTGTCCGGCCCGCCCGCGCCCGCAGGCGGCGCGTTTACGGGCACCGTGTTCGCTGCGGCCGTGCCGGGGCCTCCCGCCGTCGCAGACCCGAGCAGCTTGGCGATGCCAAAATCAGCCACCTTCACCCGGCCCTGCTGATCGAGCAGCAGGTTCTCCGGTTTGATGTCGCGGTGCACCACGCCGTGATCGTGCGCGTACTGGAGTGCCTCGCAGACGGGCGGGACGATGGCCAGCGCCTGTTCCGGGGTGAACCGGCCGGCCGTCATCGCCTGGCGCAAGTTGACCCCGTCCACGTATTCCATCACCAGATGGTAGAATCCGCCCGACTCGCCGAAGTCGTGGATGGTGACGATGTTGGGGTGATTCAATGAGGCCAGCGTCCGGGCCTCGGCGGTGAACCGCTCGGCGAAGCCCGGGTGGGTGCTGCGTTCTGGGGCCAGGATCTTGAGCGCTACGAACCGGTTGAGAGCTTTCTGCCGGGCTTTGTACACCACGCCCATGCCGCCGCGGCCGAGGCACTCGAGGATTTCCAACTGGGGAAAGTGCGGGGCCAAGGCCGCCGGGCTGAGGGGTTCGGAAGGCGTTTGGGCTGCCCCACCCGGTTGCGTGGGAGCCATCGCCGCCGAGAAGAGGCATCGGGGGCAGGGATTTTGCGAGGCGGCCGGGTCAAGGGCCGAGCCGCATCGCGGACAGTGGCTGGCCGAGGGAGTCGAGAGGCTCATGCATCGGTTTCCTGCCGTGGCACGGGCGAAGGGTTACCGGGATTCATCGACTTTCTTTCCAGGGCCGCAAAGAGCGCCTGGAGCTCCGATTCAATCCCCTCGGGATGTTCCAGAGTGGCGGCGATCTCGGCGCGCAGCCGGTCACGGAATCGCCGCCGGAGTCGGTGGATCGCCACCTTGAGGGCCGTTTCGTTCATCCCGTTGCGCCGGGCCAGGTCCTTCTGGTCGCCGTGGCCTGCATCCCCGGTGAGCCAGGGCTTGGCCTCTTCAAAGAATTCGCCGCGCCCCTCGTGGATGCATTCCTGCTGCAGGGACTCCATCGCCCGCCGAAGCACAGTCAGCGCCCATTGCCGGTCGTAGGCTTCGTCGGGCGAGAGTTGGCCCGGGTCGGGAAGCGCCAGCGGTGGCCGCCCATCCGGTGAGGCATCGGTCGATAGGTGTTCGATCGCCGCGCCCCGCTTGAGGCGTCCCTCGGCCTCCCGCTGTCGGGCTACGAAGTGCTTGAGGGCCCCGAGCAGGTAGGATCGGAACCGCCCCTGGTCTTCGCTGGCGTGGGCGATGGCGCCGCCAGCCAGCAGTCGGGCGAAGAATGCGTGGGAGAGTTCCAGTGCCGAGTCCGGGTCCGGCAGGGTGCGTCGCAAGAAGGCCGTGACCGGTTCGTAGTACGCAGCGCACAGCTCCGAAAGTGCCCGTTGACCCTCGGGCGAATCAACTTTTGCCCGCCGGACCTGTGTCCAACGGGTCTCGCGGAATTGGGGGCCGAGCATCATCCACCACCCTAGACTCAGGCCAGGTGCTCTGCCAGTTGGCCGGTGGTATCCCGCAGGCGTTGACTGAGGAGCCGCGCGATTCGAAGCAGAAATTTGGCCGCCAGCTTGGGTTGGCTGTCGAGAAGCCGGTCGAAATCGCCACGCTGCAGGACGAACAACCGGACATTGGTGTCGGCTATCACTGTGGCCGAACGCGGTTCCCGGTTGAGGACCGACATTTCGCCGAAGGCTTTGTCCTTACCAAGGCGACCGATCACCGACTGAGACCCGTCTGAGGCGGATTTTTGGACGGTCACACTTCCCTCAATCAGTATCCCCATGAAGGAATCCGTGTCGCCTTCCTTGCACAGGACCGTTCCAGGACCACCGGAGCAGGCTTTCATGTATTCGGCCAAGAGCATCAGGTCGGTTCGTGTGAAGCTCAGCGACCAGACCGACTGCTCCAGCAGGTCGGCTTGTTGCTGGTTGCTCAAAGCGTGTACTTTCATGGTGGGCGTGGGTTGAATAAAAACTGTTTTTGATGATTGTTGAAGAGTCTGGATCAAACAATTCAGATTTATTGGGTAATTGAACGGCAGATTGCGTGGTTTTGACGGATCCGTAATGAAGGTGCCATGACGACAGGTTGTTATTGTCGACACTGATGAATGCTGAAGTTGAGAATGCCGGCAGCGAAGGCAGGATCGCCGCCTTCAGTCGACAGCATCAAACCGGCCTGGTGACCCTGATGTTCACCGATCTGGTGGGTTCCACCCAACTCAAGCAGCGCATGGGCGACTGGCTCGGAGTGCGGCGTATCCAAGAACACCACGCCATGGTCCGAGGATTGTTGGCCGAGTTTGCGGAGGCGGCCGAGATTAGCACCGCCGGCGATTCGTTCTTCCTGGTGTTCGCACGCCCATCCGACGCTGTGGTCTTCGCTCTCAGGCTTCAAAAGGAGCTCCGGGATTCAGCCCATGCCGACGAGACTCCGCTTCGGGACCGCATCGGCATCCACCTCGGTGAGGTGGTGATCGAGAAGGGGCAGAGCCGGCGGGTCCACGACTTGTACGGAATCCAAGTCGACCTTTGTGCCCGCCTGATGTCGCTGGCCGGGGCCGATCAGATCCTCACCAGCTCGCTGGTCTTTGAAAGCGCCCGCGATGCCTTGGCGCGTGGGTCTGACGATCTGGCCGCGGTGCGCTGGGAGCGGCATGGCCGCTATACCCTGAAGGGCATCAACCTGCCGGTCGATGTCCATGAGGTCGGTGAGGCGGGCGTCGTTCCGTTCTGGAAGCCGCCGGGAGCATTGGCCGAGGAGCGGGTTTCTCAGGCTCCGCTGGCGCCTCCTCCCGAGACGGCTCTCGCGACCCCGATTACCCGCCCGGTCAAACGAGTGCCTTGGACGGCCCTGGGCGTGGGGGTTAGCCTGCTGATCCTGGGAGGCCTGCTCGGCTGGCGGTGGATGTCGCCCCGGACGGAGCGTCTGGCCATCCTGCCGTTCCAATCCCCCGAGGCGGGCCCCCGGGCCGACGATTTCGGCATCGGTCTGGCCGAACGGGTCGAGGCCCGGCTCCAGGAGCAGGTCGCCGAATCCAAAACCCTGCGCTTCTCGCCGCTGCGCGACGCGGTGGACAACGGCGTGACCAACGCGGTGCTGGCGGGTTCCAAGTTGGCGGCCGACCTGGTTGTCGAGGGGAGCTTGTCTGGCGGGCTCAACCGTCGGCGCCTGGTGGTGAGCCTGCAGGCCCGCGCCCCGAACGGGGCCTTCATCGAACGACGCTCGGGCGAGTTCTCCCAGAAGTCGGAGGAGACCCTGGTCCAGTTCGAGGTGCGTCTGGCCCGGCAGTTGGCCGAATGGCTGGGGGCTTCCGGATCGAAGGGGGGTGGCTCCGGTGGTTCCCAAGTGCCGGCCGTTTCCGAGGAACCCTCGCCCCCGGTTGATCCACAGGTGGCTGAGTTGCACCTGGAGGGTCTGGGTGCCCTCCGGAACCGACATGTGAAGGGCAGTCTCGAGAAGGCGGTCCGGGACCTCCGGTTGGCCCACACCCAACGCCCGGAGGATCGCGATATTTGTGCCGATTATGCCGAGGCGCTGTTCTGGACCTTCGACCAGAATCAGGATCCCGAGGATCTTATCCTGGCCGAGACGGTCGCCGAGAGGAATGCCCTGCGGAAACCCGCGTCCGGGCGAGCCAGCGCTGTCCTGGGGATGATCCTGGTGTTGACCGACCGACCTTCTGAGGCAGTACCGCATCTCCGCAAAGCCTTGGAGCTGAGTCGATCCAACAGTCGGGCCCGGGTGGATCTGGCGTGGGCTCTGGGAAAGATGGGGCAGACTGAGGAAGCCTCCGCCGAGTTCGACCGGGCTACCGCCCTGGATCGTGGCGATTGGTACGCCTACAATCTGAGGGGCTTGTTTTTGATGGGCGAGGGGCTTTTCGACTTGGCTGAGCAGGAATTCCAGAAAGTCGCTCGGATAGCACCCGGCAATTACCAAGGGACTGCGAATGCCGGCACCCTGGCCCTGCTGCATCGTGGAGATAGACCTGCCGGGAGGAAACTCTTGGAAGAAGCCCTCGCTAACAACCCTTCGCTGGTGATGGCCGGCGAGATCCGTATGAGGTTGGGATGGGCGTTGCTGGTGGATGAGCCGGACCGAGCCCTGAGGGAATTGGAAAGAGCAACCCGAGAGGCTCCCGGCAACATCGGGTGTGCCATGGTCCTTGGCGAAGCGCTGATGTCCCGAGGCGACTCAGAAGGCCATGCACGCGCACTAGTGGAGTACGAGCGCGCTCTCCGGTCGCTGGATCAGAGAATCCGGCGTCTCTCCAAGCACGCCATCAATTCTGCGAATGATCGCATGGATCGGTCCCTTTGCCTGGCCGCTTTGGGACGTTCCGCCGAGGCGATGACCGAATTGGGGCGTTTGCTCTCCGAATCTCAAAAGAACCCGGATGCATGGTTGGTCAGCGCGATCGTTGAGTCGATGGCGGGACAGAAAGACCGGGCGTTGGAGTCAATGCGAATGGCCCACCGACTCGGCATATCCGAGGAACGCATGAGCGAAGAGTGGCCGCTAAGACCGTTGCTCAAGGATTTCAAGGGCGATGAACGCTCGTTGAAGAAAAAAACATGAAAACACCCAGCAAAACCAAGAAACCATCCGTCTCCAAGACCTCGGCCGTCGCCAAGGCCTCCAAGGCGGCACCCAAACTCAAGAAGGTCGATGCGTTGGCGGTGGCCGATGTCGTCATTGGCTTGGACACGTTCGGCCGCGTGACCTACTCCACCAATACCTTGGCGCCGGTCCTAGATGGTGAGTTAGCCGTCCGACCTGGGGCCGCGGTGACTTTTTCATGCCATATCGGAGCGTTGGCGGTTGGCCTCCTGCCCGTTAAGACCGAGGGACCCAGAATCGAGTTCAGGGTGGGGAGTGCACCGACTGGAGGCCGAATTTCGTTTGAAGTTCCCAAGGAGGCGAAAACGAGTCTTTACAAATATACGTTCACGATATTCTTCGATAACTCGAAGCCCAAGACGAATATCGGCAGCGCAATGACGGTAGACCCGAGATTTCGCGTTCTTCTCTGATCTTCCAGGATTCAGACCTGCACCGCCGGGCCCGTGCCGGTCTCATGACCAATAAGTGTCCTGCGGTCGGCGCGGTTTTTGTTTTTTGTGCCGGCGTGCCCGAGGTCCTGCTGGCGGTCCGGCAGGGCTTCGGGCAATCTTTTCCACGATCACTCTCCTATGAAGCCCTTCTATCGTCTTGCCCTGCTCCTGGCCCTGGCCGGACGGGGACTCGCCGCCGAGACGGCGGTGCCCACCAGCCTGCTCCAACTGGCCGACCCCGACCTGGAAGTCACGGTCTGGGCATCGACTCCGATGCTCAAGAACCCAACGAACCTCGACTTCGACCCTCAGGGCCGGATTTGGGTGGCTGAAGGGGTAAATTACCGCGGCCACTACAACCGCCAACCGGCCGGTGACCGCATCGTCATCCTGGAGGATTCTGACGGGGACGGCGTCGCCGACAAGCAGAGCGTGTTCGTGCAGGAACCGGCGCTCCGGGCGCCCATGGGCGTGGCAGTCATCGGCAACAAGGTGGTCGTTTCGATGGCTCCGGATGTGATCGTCTACACCGACGTCAACGGCGACCGGAAGTTTGATCCCGCGGTCGACAAGCGCGAGGTGATCCTCACCGGATTCCACGGCAAGAGCCACGACCACACCATCCACAGCGTCACCGTGGGGCCTGATGGCCAGTGGTACTGGAACGCCGGCAATTGCGGGGCCATGTTCACTGACCGCTCGGGTAAGACCTTTCGCGTCGGCAGCGCTTATAACCCTGGCAACGCCGAACTGGGCTGGCATCCGACCCAGATCGCTGGCCAGAAGAGCGATGACGGTCATGTGTGGATCGGTGGGTTCGCCGCACGCATGAATCCCGATGGCTCGGGTGTGCACATCATCGGCCACAATTTCCGCAACAGTTATGAGCAGACGGTCACCTCTTATGGCGATGTCTTCCAGAACGACAACGATGATCCTCCGGCTTGCCGCACCGCCTTCTTGATGGAGTACGGCAATGCGGGGTTCTGCTCGCTCGATGGCCAACGCTCTTGGGGAGCCGACCGCCGACCGGGGCAAAGCACTCCGACCGCCGAGTGGCGTCAGGAAGACCCGGGTTCGATGCCCGCGGGTGATGTGTACGGGGGCGGTTCGCCGACGGGCATCGCCTTCTATGAAGACGGTGCGCTGGGCCAGAAATACCGCGGCTTGCTGCTGAGCTGCGAGCCGGGCCGCAACGTCGTCTTTGGCTACTTGCCCAAACCCGACGGAGCCAACTTCAAGCTCGAGCGCTTCAACTTCCTGACCAGTAATGCGGAGGGAAATTATTCCGGTACCGATTTCAAGGGCGGCAGCCGCGGTGAGCAGACCCTCAAGGTGATGTTCCGCCCGAGCGATGTGGCCGTTGGGCCGGACGGAGCCATTTACGTGACCGATTGGTTCGACGCCCGTGTGGGCGGTCATGCCGACTGGGATGAAACCACCTCGGGAACGATTTACCGCATCGCTCCGAAGGGGTTCCGCTCCAAGGTGCCGCAGGCCCAGTTCGACACGCTCGACGGGGCGCTCGCAGCCCTGAAGAGTCCGTCGGTCAACATTCGCGGCACGGCTCAGGAGGCTGTACTCAAGCACGGCGACAAGGCCGTGAAACCACTGGCGCGTTTGCTCAAAGATGAGAACGCCTTCGTCCGGGCCCGGGCCGTTTGGTTGCTGGCCCGCGTGGGCAAGTCGGGCCCGAAGCCTGTGGAGTCCCTGCTGAAGGATTCGGATCCGCAAATGCGCATCGTGGCCTTCCGCGCTCTGCACCGGACTCGCAAAGCGTTGCCGGAACAAACCGCATCGCTGGCCAAAGATCCGTCTCCGGCCGTCCGACGCGAGGTGGCGCTGGCCTTGCGCGATCTGCCATTGGAGCAGACCCGCGGGCACTTCCTCACCTTGGCCAAAGGTATTGATGGATCCGACCGCACCCTGCTCGAGGCTTGGGGCGCCGGAGCTGCGGGCCAGGAGTCGGCCTTGTACGACCAGGTCAAACCCGTGCTCAACGATCCCAATCCGTTGCGCTGGTCGCCTGCTTTCGCCGCCATGGCTTGGCGCCTGCATCCGCCGCAATCCATCGGGGATTTCCGCACCCGCGCTTTGTCGACGAATCTGGACCTGGCCGCCCGCAAATCAGCCCTGACCGCCATCGGCTTCAACACCGTCCCGGCAGCCTCGACCGCCATGTTGGACGTCGCGGCCCAGGCCGAGGGCGTCATCAAGGCGGAGGCCATCTGGTGGCTCATGAATCGCAAAGACAATGTCTGGAAGGATCATGGCTTGGCCGCACCGCTCAAGGCTCGTGGCATTTACGATCCGGAGGCGGTGGAGTTGATCTCGGCCACCATTCCGCAGGCCGAGAAGCCGTCCTTCTCGGTGGCCGATGTGGCGGCTCTGAATGGTTCCGCCGCGCGCGGGCAAGAGCGTTTCAATGCGATCTGCGCCAGTTGTCACCGGGTGGGGAACAATGGTGTGGAATATGCCCCCAATCTCACGGGTTGGGCCAAGCGCCAGACGGCCGAGGTGTTCTTCAACTCGGTCATCAATCCAAGTGCCGACATTGCCAGCGGATTCAACGGCACCGAGCTCAAGTTCAAGGATGGCACCGAGATCCATGGCGTGGTGATCAGCGAGGGAGATCCGGTGGTCATTCAGAGCGCGGCGGGCCTGGTCCAGTCGGTGCCCAAGAACCGGATCGCCGAACGCAAGGGCTTGGGTCGATCCCTCATGATGAGCGCCGACCAATTGGGTCTGAAGGCTCAAGATTTGGCCGACCTCCATGCGTTCCTGAAGAACCAGTAATGGGTTTTTCCAATCGCTTGTCGCCGCCGTCGCCGGACTCCTCTGGCGACGGCGTTTCCTTTTTCCGACAGACTCACCGCCATGCATCTCATCCTGAGTGCTCCCGAAAACCGGATCTTCCTCGAGCAGGAGGTGGTTCGCGCATTGCCCACAGCGGTCTTGGAACCGGTGGGCGATTCGATGCTGGCGTTGAAAGCGCCCGGATCGTGGGTCGAGATTTGTGCGGCGATGGGTCTCACGGCCTTTGCACGCCAATGGTTGCCTGATGCTCGAACGTTTCCGGTGCCCTCCATTCGTGCGGCTGCTGAGAATTTGGTCACGGAGCTCATCGGATGCCTGCCCGACGGTGCCCCGTGGCGCCTGCATGTTGAACCTCGCTTCGGAATCGCGGAAGCCGGACGGCACCGTTGTGAACTGATCCGCGATGCGGTCATCGAACAGTTGCGCAAGCGGAGACGCTCGTTGCTGCGAGGCTTGGATGCGGTGCCCAAGGTGAGCGCAGGGGAGGCGGCTGCGTTGTTGGGAGCCTGTCCCTTGTTTCAGCCGGAGGAGTCGCTCGTCCAATTGCTGCTGACTTCGCTGGAGGTGGGTTTCCTTTCGGTGCTGCCCGCTCCAGGACCCTCCGCTGCGATGGGTTGGATCAGCCCGTTTCCCCAAGGCGAAGTGCCCGTGGCCGTGGACAAGGCGGCACCCAGTCGGGCCTTTGCCAAGCTGGCCGAAGCCGAGCGGCGTATGGGGCGAGCGATCGCGGCGGGAGAAACTTGCGTGGACCTGGGCGCGGCCCCGGGGAGCTGGACTTATCAACCCGTCCAGCGCGGAGCTCGGGTGATCGCTGTGGACCGATCGCCGCTGCGGGATGACCTCATGCGCAGCCCGCGGGTCACCTTCCATCAAGGAGATGCGTTTCGATTCGTGCCCGAGACTCCGGTGGATTGGCTGCTGTGTGATGTGATCGCCGCGCCGGAACGCAGCATAGGACTGGTGCTGGAGTGGGTGCGCGAACGCCGCTGCCGGCACTTCGTGGTGACCATCAAGTTCAAGGGACAGGAAGACTACGCCCAGCTCGATGTCCTCAAGCGCGAGATGCCGCGTTGGGTGGAGTCCTTCCAGTTGCTGCACCTCTGCGCCAATAAAAACGAAGCCTGCGTCTTCGGGACCGTGGGCAACGGTCCACTGAAGAACGCAGGCTGAGCGATCCCCGAAGGGGCGGGCCTGGTCGGGCCATGGGCACCCTGAGGCGCCCAACCATTAGGCGCGCAACCGGGCCAACAAGTCTTTGCTCTCGACGGTTTCTCCGACCGAGCACAGCAGTTCGGCGACGACTCCATCGACGGGTGCCGTGACCGTGGTCTGCATCTTCATGGCTTCCATCATCATCAGGCGGTCTCCCTTGGCGACCTTTTGGCCGACGGAGACTGCGATGCTGGTCACCAGGCCAGGGATGGGGGCGCCAATTTGCAGCGCATCGGCGAGGTCCGCCTTCGGGCGGGTCTTGGTTTGCGGGGTGACCTTCTTGTCGGCGATGAACGCCTCGCGCGTCATGCCGTTGAGCTCAAAGCTGATCGTGCGACGACCGTCCTTGTCCGGTTCACTGACGTTGATCAATCGAATCACCAGCGATTTGCCGGACTCGATCTCCACGCTGATTTCCTCGCCCCGGCGCAATCCATAGAAGAAAGCCGGCGTGGGCAGCACGCTGACGTCGCTGTACTGCGTGAGGTGCTTGGCGAATTCGGCGAAGACGGCCGGGTACATCAGGTGCGAGTACAAGTCGTCCTCGGTCGCCTCGCGGCGCAGCTTGTCGGAAAGCTCCCGACGCAACTTGTCGAGGTGGATCGGTTCGGCGCGGTTGCCGGTGCGTCCGGCCTTGAAGGCAGCTTGGGCTTCCTTGAAGCGCTTCTCGCCCAAGACCACTTTTTGGACCGCCTCGGGAAAGCCGTTCTGCGGCCAACCGAGCCCGCCACCCAGCATGTCGATGACACTTTCAGGAAAGGAGGTGGATCCGGGTTCGAGATTCACGACATCCGCCGGGCGGATGCCTTTGCTGAAGCAGAAGAGCGCCATGTCGCCCACGACCTTGCTGGAGGGCGTCACCTTCACGATGTCGCCGAAGAGCTCATTCACCTCGGCGTAGGTCTGGGCGATCTCGGGCCACCGGTGCGAAACCCCCATGCTGGCGGCCTGCTCTTTGAGGTTCGTGTACTGGCCGCCGGGCATCTCATGGATGTACACCTCGGCCGAACCCGTCTTGGGGGCGGTGTCGAAGGGTGCGTAGTATTCGCGGACTTTCTCCCAGTAGTCGGAGAAGCCGTTGAGGGCCTCGAGGTCGAGCTTTGTGTCGCGTGGTGTGTTTTGCAGCGCGGCCACCACCGAGTTGAGGTTCGGCTGCGAGGTGCTGCCGCTCATGGATGCGAGCGCCAAATCCACCACATCGACCCCGGCGTCGCTCGCCCGTAGAATGCTCGCGGCGTTGATGCCGCTGGTGTCGTGGGTGTGGAAGTGGATGGGAATCCCCACCTCGTCCTTCAACGCCTTGACCAGCTTCTGAGCGGCGTAGGGTCGGCACAGGCCGGCCATGTCCTTGATGGCCAGGATGTGTGCGCCCATGCGCTCCAATTCCTTGGCTAGCTTGATGTAATACTTGAGCGAGAAGGTGTCGCGGCGGCTGTCGAGGATGTTTCCGGTGTAGCACAAGGCCCCCTCGCACAAAGCGTGCGTGGCCTGCACGGCGTCCATGGCCACGCGCAAGTTGGGCAAGTAGTTGAGCGAGTCGAAGATGCGGAAGATGTCCATGCCCGAGGCGGCCGCATGCTTCACAAATCCGGCGACGACATGATCCGGGTAGTTGGAATAGCCCACCGCATTGGAACCCCGGAAGAGCATCTGGAAACAGACGTTCGGGATTTTCTCGCGCAATTGGCGCAGGCGTTCCCAGGGGTCTTCACTGAGGAAGCGCATGGCCGTGTCGAAGGTGGCTCCGCCCCACATTTCCAGTGAGAACAGACCAGTCTTGGAGTCACCCACGCTGCGCGCCAAGGCATCGGAGCAGGCAAGCATGTCGAAGCTGCGGACCCGCGTGGCCATGAGCGACTGGTGGGCGTCGCGGAAGGTGGTGTCGGTGATGAGCAGGCGTTTCTGCTTGAGGGTCCACTCGGCGAATTTCTTGGGGCCCAGTTCGAGCAGCAGGTCGCGGGTGCCCTTCGGCAGCGGGGTGGCCAGATCGGTCTTGGGCAGCGGTGCCGGGTCAAAGGACTTGGCGGGTTTGTATCCCTTGGAATGCGGGTTGCCATTGACGATGACGTTGCCCAGGAAGTTGAGCAGCTTGGTGGCCCGGTCCTTGCGGCTGCGGAAGGCGAAGAGTTCCGGCGTGGTGTCGATGAGCGTGGTCGTGGCCTGACCCGCGCGGAACTGCGGATGGAGGATGACGTTCTCGAGGAAGGGGATGTTGGTCTTCACCCCGCGGATCCGGAACTCCGAGAGCGCCCGGTCCATGCGGTTCATGGCGATCTCGTAGGACTGTCCTGAAGCAATCACCTTCACGAGCATCGAGTCGTAGAAGGGGGTGATGACTGAGCCCGAATAGCCCATGCCACCATCGAGACGAATTCCGAAACCACCGGGCGAGCGGTAGGCCAAGATCTTGCCGTAGTCGGGAGTGAATTTGTTCTCCGGATCTTCGGTGGTGACTCGGCACTGGATGGCGTAGCCGTTTCGGGGCACCTGATTTTGCACCGGCATTCCCACCTCCTTGGAGTGCAGCGCATGGCCTTGGGCGATGAGGATTTGGGCCCGCACAAGGTCCAAGCCGGTGATGACTTCAGTCACCGTGTGCTCCACTTGGATGCGGGGGTTCATCTCGATGAAGAACCACTCGTGGCGGTCGAGATCGTAGAGGAACTCGACCGTGCCCGCGTTGTTGTAGCGGATCTCACGCGCCAATCGGGCGGCTGCATCGCAGAGTTCCTGGACGATATTCTCGGGCAGTCCGAAAGACGGGGCTACCTCGACGACCTTCTGGTGGCGGCGCTGTACGGAGCAGTCGCGCTCGAAGAGGTGGATGACGTTGCCGTGGCTGTCGCCCAGGATTTGAACTTCGATGTGTTTGGCCCTGGGGATGTACTTTTCCAGGAAGACTGCCGGATTGCCGAAGGCGCGTTCGGCCTCGCCCTGAGCTTCATCGAGAAGACCGGATAGTTCCGACTCCTTCTTGACCACCCGCATGCCGCGGCCGCCGCCACCAAAAGCCGCCTTGATGATGAGAGGGAAACCGATCTTGCGCGCGGCCTTCATGGCCTCGTCCCGATCGGAGATGGGGTCGTCGGTGCCAGGTAGGGTGGGTACGCCAATGCGCTGGGCCACGGCCCGTGCGGCGGTTTTGTCACCCATCATGTCCAACAGTTCGGGACTGGGACCGACGAAGGTCATGCCTGCCTTGGCGCAGGCACGGGCGAAGGCCGGGTTTTCGCTCAAGAATCCGTAGCCCGGGTGGATGGCGTCGACCCCCTTGGCCTTGGCGGTGGCCACGATGCTGTCGATGTCCAGATACGCGGCAACCGGCCCTTTGCCTTGGCCAATCAGGTAGGATTCATCGGCCTTGAAACGGTGGAGGCAGAAGCGGTCTTCCTGGGCGTAAATGGCGACGGTCCGCAGGTTCAGTTCGGTCGCCGCACGGAAGATGCGCACCGCGATCTCGGACCGGTTGGCCGCCAGAAGTTTACGGAATGGCCGCACGGTCGGCGGGACGATATCGGGATGATTTCGGGACGGCATGGTTGGCGTTCCCAATGGTTACGTAAAACAAGGGCGGCCTGACAAAGAAAACTCATGGCAGACTACGAAAGTCAGCGACCCTGGATGAAGGACACCGCGGCACTGAGTTGGTTTTGAGGTTCAGGTGGTTTTCATCATTCAGTTTTGAAGGACGGTGCCGCAAGGTAGTCGAGCTGCATGCGCCACCCACCTCTGGTTGAAACGCACACGCCGGGCCCCGGCACCCACGAGAGAATCCTCCGGGCGGCGGGTTGCCCGTCTCTGGTGCCTTATCAGATCGCCCATGTGGGTCTGGCCGAAGCGGTCGAACCTTACACCATGGTGCGTACCGACCTGCCGGGAAGCTACTTCTTGGCCTGCTTCAGGGGTGAAGGGCGCATCTGGCTCGACGGCCGATGGCAACGCTGCCGCGCCGGTCAGGCCTGTCTCTCGCCCGCCCATGTGCTTTGCGCTTTTCACGCGGTTCCTGGACATCGTTGGGATTTTGTCTGGGTGCGATACGAGGCCTCAGCTGGTCGAGGTCCCCTCGGAGCGGCCGGTGCGCCGGTATTGGCCGGATTTCCTTCGGAGGTTTTTCGACATGCGGTTGAGGGCCTCATGGCCGAACAGGCAGGCGAAGGACGTCTGGCCGCACTCCACCATTGGGTCGAATTGGTTCAAGGCTATATCTCGCGCTTTGCCCAACCGTGGCACATTGACGACCGACTGAGCCAACTGTGGGAAGCGGTGGCCGCGAAGCCCGCCCATGCGTGGACCCTCACTGAGTTGGCTCGTCGCGCCCATTGCAGCGGTGAGCATCTGAGACGGCTGTGTCGTCGTCAGTTGGGTCGGTCTCCCATGCAGCAGGTGACCTACTTGCGTATTCGACATGGGGCTGGCCTGTTGGCCGAGACGGACCTGAAGCTCGAGGTCATTGCCGAGCGGGTGGGCTACGCCAACCCCTTTGTGTTCTCCAACACCTTCAAGCGTTGGACCGGGTGGCGGCCCAGTTTGTATCGGGATCGTCAGCGCGAAGTCGGACCCTATCCGGGGCCGGCCAGCATGGGATAATGTCGGCCGGCCCCTTCGATCCATCCACTCGAACGGACCTGAAATAGGTCAGGGTGGGTTATCGGATGAATGCACCGGACCTTGAGTGTCGCTGTGCGTCGCTGGTGCCGAAACCGGTCACCGGGCAGCAACTGGCTGAGCGGGATGCACCGCGCTTCGATGCGGCGAGTGGCGCAGCAATCGAAAGCTGTTGGTGATGTACTGAGCCGTCTCCTGCGGACTGCGGAAATCGACCCCCACGAGAATATCGGCCTGCTGGTAGGCGGGTTTCCGTTGCTCCAGCAACTCGGCGATGCGGGCCTGTGGGTCCGGGGTTTGCAGGAGGGGGCGATGCCCCTGATAGCGAACGCGTTCGTGGATCACGGCCGGTGAGGCCCAAAGGCAGACAATTAGGGCGTGGGTTCGCAGTGAGGCGAGGTTTTCGGGTCGCACCACCAGTCCACCGCCGGTGGACAAGATCAGCCCCTGCTGCGTTTCGTATTCCCGGATCAGGCTCGTTTCCAGGTTTCGGAAGCGTGCTTCCCCTTCCTGGGCGAAGATCTCCGAGATCCGCCGGCCTTCCCGGGTCTCGATCACCCGGTCGGTGTCGACGAATTCGAAGCCGAGCATCCCGGCCAGGATCTGGCCGACGGTGGATTTTCCGACGCCCATAAAACCGACAAGGGCGATGTTGTGATACGGGCGCGGCGACTGCACAGGGAGGATTGAACCTGTTTACCGTCACGGTTGAAATCCCGGAATGGGTCCCCCGGAGTTCAGGGCAAGGTCTCGAGCCCACAGACCTTCCGGACTTGTTGCCGGGGCTGGGAGCCCGCAGGCTGACACCCACATCGCCTATGCTGCCGAGATTTATTCAGCGATTGCGTCACCGTCTGTTCGGTGGCGACACCAGTTACGACGCGGGTCTGGAAAATGAAGCCCAGTTCTGGCGAAAGGCCTTGGCTGATGGTGGCAAGCGATGGAGTGCCGAGGCCTTCCGTCAGCGGATGGATCCGGAGTTCGCATTCCCCACCCACTTGCAGGAACTGGTGGCCGCCTCGCCGGCCGCAAATCGGGATCCGATCCAAGTGCTCGATGTGGGGGCCGGTCCGCTGACCGCCGTGGGTTTCCACTGGCCGGGGCGACAGGTAGACCTCATCGCGGTGGACCCCTTGGCCGAGGTCTTCGACTCCATACTGGACGATCTCCAGTTGGCGCCGCCCACACGTACCCGAAAGGCGGCCGGTGAAGACCTCCTCTCGGTATTCCCTGCCGACAGTTTCGACATCGTCGTCTGCTCCAATGCACTGGACCATAGTCGAGACCCGCTCCAATGCGTGCGTCAGATGTTTTCGGTGACGCGACCCGGCGGATGGGTTTTCCTGTGGCATTACCGCAACGAAGCCGAAGAAGAAGGTTATGCCGGGTTGCACCAGTGGAATCTGGATGAATCAGCCGGCGATATGCTCCTCTGGAATCGCAAGGCTCGGCATTCCTGCCGGATGGAACTCGGGAGCCAGGCCGTGGTGGATACCCGACCCGATCCGCAGGTGTCGCGGGCGATCGTGACCCGGATCCAAAAACGGGTAGCCTAGGCAGTTTCCTATTACCCCTCTTGCCGTGAATCGCATCGCTGTCCTCAACGTGGTCGGTCTCAGTGACCGGCACATCGGTCCCCACACGCCGCGGTTGTCCGCGCTGCGCCAGCGGTGGCATCACGCCTCCATCGATCCGGCCATACCGGCGGTGACCTGCACCGCCCAATCCGACTACCTCACCGGCCGACGCCCCTCGGAGCATGGCATCGTGGCCAATGGCTGGTACGATCGTTCGCTCTCGGAGGTTCACTTTTGGAAGCAGTCCAATCACGTGGTCCAAGGTCCAAAGATCTGGGACGAGTTGAAAGCCCGAGATCCGCGCTTCACCTGCGCGAAGATGTTCTGGTGGTACAACATGTACTCTGGCGCGGACTGGTCGGTGACGCCCCGGCCGATGTATCCGGCGGATGGACGGAAGTTCTTCGATGTCTACAGCTGGCCCTACGATTTGCGCCCCGCCCTGAAGCAGGCATTGGGCGACTTTCCGTTCCCGACCTTTTGGGGGCCTGCCGCTGGAGTGCAGTCTCCGCAGGGTGCGCCCGATGCGGCCTCTCGGTGGATCGCCGGGTCGGCCAAGTGGATTGAGCAGAAACACTTACCGACGCTGAACCTCGTCTACCTGCCGCATCTGGACTACAACCTCCAACGGTTGGGCCCGCAGCACCCTGCGGTGGCCGATGACCTGCGCCGCATCGACGCGATCGTGGGAGATCTCTTGGACTTCTTTGCAGGGCGCGGGGTCCGTCCCATCCTGCTCAGCGAGTACGGCATTACCCCGGTGTCCCGCCCGGTGCACCTCAACCGGATTTTCCGGGAGCGCGGTTGGATCACCATCAAGGAAGAGTTGGGACTCGAGCTTCCCGACATCGGAAACTCGAAGGCCTTCGCCGTGGCCGATCATCAGGTGGCACACATCGTGGTCAACGATCCTTCGATCGAAGACAAGGTTCGCGAGGTGGTGCTGGAGACCCCCGGGGTTGCGGAGGTGTATGGTCCGGCAGACAAGCGCATTCTGGGTCTGGATCACAGCCGCTCTGGAGACCTGATTGCCGTGGCCCAAGAGGATTCCTGGTTTACCTACTACCATTGGCTTGACGATGCCAAGGCACCAGATTTTGCACGCTGCGTGGACATCCACCGCAAGCCCGGGTACGACCCGGTGGAACTCTTCCTGGACCCGGCGATTCCAGCCGTGAAGCTGAAGATCTTGTGGCGACTGCTGCAGAAGAAGCTCGGATTCCGGATGCTCATGGATGTCATCCCGCTGGATGCCAGCTTGGTGAAGGGGTCTCATGGCGCTCGTCCGGCGTCGCCTTTGGATTGGCCGCTGATCCTCTCCGAGCAGCGCCTGCCGGCCGACACGCTCCGGTCGACCGATGTTTACGGCGTCCTGAAATCGGCTGTCCTAGGCTGATCCTTCGGATCAACGCAGGTTCTGCAAAGACCAAATCCCGATGAGTATCGGGAGTTGGAGCGGCGTCCAATGAGGCATCCATGAAGCCCATTAGGAATCCCCGCCTCAGGGCTATGCCGCTGATCTTGCTGATCTGCCTGGGTGCGGTGGCACAAACGGGGGGTTCCGATCCATCGTCGGCCCTTATTGTCGGCACCGGGCAACCTCCGGGTGCTGCGTTCTTGGGGCCGTTCCACATGGTGGTGCTCCATCTTCCCATCGGTCTCTTCAGCTTTGCTGCCTTCCTGGAATTGGTGGCGTGGTTCCGGCCCTTTGAAGGGTTGCGGCGAGTCTTGGCGGCCAGCCTCGGCCTGGGCGTGCTGATGGCCATCGTGACCGCAGTGCTGGGCTTGTACCGGTCTTCGGGAGGCGATTACTCGCCAGACCTCTTGATGCTGCATCGCAACACCGGGATCGCCATGACCGTCGTGGCGGGTTTGACCCTGGTGCTCCACTCGGCGGTGCTGCAGTCAGCAAACCGATGGCTTTGGTGGTATCGGGGTTCTCTGGGAACCACGCTGGCTCTCTTGATGGCAGCCAGTCACTACGGTGGCAGTCTGACCCATGGAGAGGGGTTCTTGACCCAGAATGCTCCGCAGTTCATCCGCACTTGGATGGCTCGATGGGATCCACCGCACACCAACGGTATTGTTTCCCGAGCAGACAGTGACACCAACGCCGTCGTGGTCACCCGGTTGTTCGAAGCCAAATGCCTTTCCTGTCATGGTCCTGAAAAACAGAAGGGGCAATTCCGCATCGACCAGCGCGAGTCGTTGCTCAAGGGCGGCGAGAGCGGGGTGGCTGCCGTGGTGCCGGGAGATCCGGGCAGGTCGGGGCTTTTTCGGATGATTCTGCTGCCAGTCACGCATGAGGAGGTCATGCCTCCGGCGGGCAAACAGCGTCTCGCCGATGCGGATATCCTTGCGGTGTTTCGATGGATTCAGGCGGGTGCGCCCTGAGCCGTCAGACCCTCGGTGTTCGCTCGTCACGGGCCTCAATCCATTCCCCGATTGTTTTCTTCCCGATGGGATCTTTCCGGCGTGAGCGAATTCTCAAGAAAACTTTGTGAGCCTTCAGGGTTCTTACGGGGTTGTGTCGGTCGGAGGAAACACCCCTTCCCAGCGAGCAACGACGGCGGTGGCGAGGCAGTTGCCCACGAGGTTCACCGTGGTGCGGGCCATGTCCATGAGTTCATCCACGCCAATGATGAGCAGCACTCCTTCCAGCGGCAGGTCAAAGCTCACCAGAGTGCCGGCCAAGATGACCTGCGAAGCCCGTGGGATGCCGGCCATGCCTTTGCTGGTCAGCATCAGGGTGAGCAGGATGACCAGTTGCTGGGAGATCGTAAGATGGACCCCTGCGGCTTGAGCCACGAAGACCGAGGCGACCGCGAGGTAGAGCGTGGAGCCGTCGAGATTGAACGAATAACCCAGCGGCATGACGAAGCTCACGATGCGCTTGGGCACCCCGAGGGCGGTGAGTCGTTTCATCGCATCCGGCATCGCGGCGTCGGAGGAGGTGGTGGTGAAGGCCAGCAGGATGGGTTCGCGGAGTTCAGTCAGGAATCGGCGCACCGGCACCCGGGCCCAGAGCGCCATCGGCAGCAGCACCGTGACCGCGAAGACGGCCAAGGCCAGGTAGAGCGTTCCGATGAGTTTGGCCAGGTTGGATAGCACCCCGAGGCCGCTGTGGCCGACCGTGTAGGCCATGGCCGCGCCGATGCCGACGGGCGCGAACTTCATGACCACGCCGGTGAACTTGAACATCACCTCAGTCAACGACTCGCAGAAGCGGAGCATGGGAGTGCGTTGGGCTTCCGGTGTTTGAGCCAGTGCGATCCCGAAGAAAATCGCGAAGAAGACCACCTGAAGCACATCGTTGGCGGCCGCGGCCTCGAAGAAGCTTTTGGGCACGATGTGCTCGAGGATGCCGCTGAAGGTGACCTTGGTGGCGGTGACCCCGGAGTTCGCCGAGCTGGCTGGCGGCAGCACCACGCCCACTCCGGGTTCGAAGACGTTCACGGCCACGAGGCCGATGGCGAGGGCGAGGGTGGTCACCACCTCGAAGTAGAGGATCGATTTCCAGGCGAGTCGGCCCACCGATTTGAGGTCTTCGCTGTGGCCGGCGATCCCCACTACCAGCGTCCCGAAGACCAAGGGCACCAGGATGCACTTGATCATCTTCAGGAACATGTTGGAGACGACCTTCAGACTCTGAGACTCGGCCGGGAAAGCCCATCCCAGCACGAGTCCGCCGAGCATGGCGATGAAGATCCAATGGGTGAGGGAGATGCTCCGCAAAAGTCGGGTCATGCTGGATTGAGCATCAGCTGACCCTGCCACGGGAAACAAGGGCGGAGGGAGGGACAGGCTCTGGTCTGTTGACGAGGCGGACGAAGGGACAGGCTCTTTTGACGATCTTTTTTGGGGATTCTTTGGGTCGGGATCCGTGCGACGATCCAGTGTTTGCGGGCCGGTTGTGGAGGTTTGCAGTCTTTGGTGCTTGATTCAGCTTGGTTGGCCGCCAAGCCAACAGTGGGTGACAGGCCGGCGGGATTCGCCAGAGAGGGACAGGCTATCTTCGGCCTGTTTTCAGGCCAAGGCTCGGCAGATGGCGACGGCGGCGATCGCTCCGGCTGCATCGGCCGCCAAGCCGGCGAGGACTGCATGTCGGGTGCGCCGGATACCTATGGAGCCAAAGTATACTGCGATGACGTAGAAAGTGGTTTCGGTGCTGCCGAAGAGGGTTCCTCCCATGCGAGCAATCAAGCTGTCCGCGCCGTGGGTTTTCACCAGATCGGTGAACGCCGCCAGCGTGCCGCTGCCGGTCAACGGTCGGAGGAGCGTCATGGGCACCAGTTCGGGCGGATAGCCCACCCTGTTCAGCAGCGGTTCCAACCATCGGGTGAATCCCTCGATGCCACCGGCTCCTCGGAGGCATCCGATGGCCACCAACATGGCTACCAGATAGGGAATGATCCGGATGGCTGTTTCGAAACCCTCCTTGGCGCCAGTCACGAATTGCTCATGGACGGCCAAGCCTCGCAGTGCAGCGTAGATCGGAATAGCCACCAAGAGGAAGGGCAGGGCCACCAGCGACAAGGCATTGAGGGCCCGCAAGGCGACGGGAGCGGTATTGAGGGTTGCCTCGGATCCGGCCGGAGGATGCAAGGTGGCTTCGATGACGAATCCCGCGAAGCAAAGCAGCAGGACCAGCAATCCACAACGGCCAGCCCATCCCAAAGGACGCGGTGCGCTGAGAAGAACGGCCTCATGCGACTCTTTGGGTTCTTCTGCGGGGTAAGGTGAGGTGGGTGACGCAGTCAGGCCCTCTGCCATGCGGAACCAACGTAATCTCTGACTGGTTTTGACCACCAGTAATCCGGTCAGCGAAGAGCAAAGAGTGGCCAACAGCGTGGTGCCGACGATCCAGGTGGGGTTTTTGGAACCATTGGCTGCTAAAACCGCGATGGCCGTCACCGGGATCAACTGAACTGAACCGGTATTGATTGCCAGAAAGGTGCACATGGCATTGGAGGCCGTATCCGGTTGGGGGTTCAGCCGTTGCAGCTCGCGCATGGCCCGAAGACCCATGGGTGTGGCCGCGTTGGTGAGACCCAGGGCGTTGGCTGTGACATTGAGGACCATTGACCCAAGAGCGGGGTGTCCGGGGGGGACTTCGGGAAAGAGACGCCCCAAGACTGGCTTAAGAATTTGCGCCAGAGTGGTCACCAAACCAGCCTGCTCGGCCAAGCGAAGAATGCCGAGCCAGAGGGCCATGACCCCGATCAAACCCAGGGACACGGTCACGGCCGCATTGGCTCCCTGAATGGCCCCGTCGGTCATTCCTCCCAAGCGGCCGGTCATCCCAGCCAGCAGTGCCGCGACTGTCAGCAATCCAAGCCAGATCCCGTTCAGCATCTTCGCCTAGGGTGGAGAATCCATATCCCTATTTCGATGCCGGAGTTGGATTTCTTTCAGGAAATCGCGCTTATCCTTCCTAGATGAAGCCTGTCCCTTAGATGAAGCCTGTCCCTTAGATGAAGCCTGTCCCTTCTTGGATGGATGGAGTCTGTCCCTCAAGCTTAACGGGGGTTCTAAATAGTGATTCAAATACTTGAAGATGTGGGCGGGTCCATCGTAAATTACGTAATCTGAAACTGGCCGGCATACCCACTGGCGCCTACCAACTCATGCGCGTCGCGACTCCGCTCGATCCAGACCCCAAGGGGCCTGTTTACGACGGAGGCCTGTTGGTTGACGCGGGGCCACCTGCAGTGATCGATTCCACTCCGGTGGTTTCGATTGCCCCTTCGCCCGATAGTCAGGAGGAGCCAGTTTCGACTCCCGAAGAGTTGCGCAACAAATATCTGTTTCTGGATTTTCGAAAAGAGAACACCGCGTTGTTGACCATCCAAGAACGGCATAGCCGCGGTGATGTTCTCATCGACTCCAACAACTTGCGTTCCTCAATGGGCAAGACCACGCCGCTGAGTCAGGAAGCATTGTCTCAGTTGATGGAGGATGATCGATTTCGGAAGCCAGTGCTGTCGGTCACCGATATCCGGGTGTGCGGGCTGGTGCCTGGATCTCCAGGCATCCGGGGAGTTCGGTTGGACCTTTTTCTGAAGGATCGTGGAATCCATCTGCCACTCATCGAGGACCTGACGGTGGCTTGCGCGATTCATTATGCCATCACTGGGCGGCATCTCATTCCGCTGGGGCGCACTGTCAAGGCGGCCAATGGCGTGATCCACACAAGCCGCACGGGGGGGCAATTGAAGGTGTTCTTGGATGATTTGGAGCGATTCTCCAACGACATCCTGCTGGTGGCTGCGGGAACTGTTCCTCCAGGCGAGCAGTCCGTGTTGCCGAGTCGGCGCAGCGGCTTCATGCAACGCATCCAGCGGATGACCGGGCTCTCGTTTGGCTGATTTGGGCCAGATGGACTGAAACCCGTTTTCGATTGTCCTGAGCCAGGGGCGATGGCTCGGTGATTCCAGACTTCCCGACTTCCCGGGTGACGCGGTGTGCCGGAAACAGTTGCCATGTTCCGGATTGCCCAGAGAAGTTTCAAATCAGCCCAGGAGTGCGTGCTCGACTCCATGAGGCCTCTCACGGATTTGTAGGTGGACCCTTCGGTGGATCTAGGAAGACTCTCAATCCATGCACTCCACCGCCGTTCTTCTTTCTGTGCTGGCTGGCTCTTCGATGATGGTGCTGGCCGTGGAGCCGTTGGTTCCCCGGTTCCGTGCCGTCAACGTCGACACCAATGTGGCCGTCGGTTACGGGGTGACCGTGGCAGACGTAGACGGAGATGGCGGCCCGGACATCGTCTTGTGCGATGCCAAGCAGATCGCCTGGTATCGGCACCCGAAGTGGGAAAAACATGTCATCGCCGACAACCTCACGCCGCAAGATCATGTCTGCGTGGCCGCCGCCGACATCGATGGCGACGGCAAGGCCGAGATCGCGGTGGGGGCCGGATGGAATCCCGGCGACACAGTGAATAGTGGGGCGCTCTTCTATCTGGAACCGCCCGCCGATCGGACTGCGCGCTGGACGCCGATCCGCCTGCCCCATGAACCCACGATGCACCGCATCCGCTGGGTGAAGGAACCGCAGGGCTGGGCGCTGTGGTCGGTGCCGTTGCACGGGCGCGGCAACAAGGACGGTCAAGGCGTCGGTGCCCGCATCCAGCGCCATCGACCGCCGGCCGATCGCCGCCAACCTTGGACTGTCGAGACGGTGGCCGATCAGTGGCACAAGACCCACAACTTCGATCCCGTGGTCCGGTCGGGCGCTCA
Organism: Akkermansia muciniphila; assembly: GCA_945883815.1. Lineage (GTDB taxonomy): Bacteria > Verrucomicrobiota > Verrucomicrobiia > Limisphaerales > UBA9464 > SXXZ01. The sequence continues at coordinate 45,249 of CAMCYJ010000008.1, forward strand.
GGCAGTGACCGAAGTGCTTGTGGGGTCGGCCGAAGGGGCGTTCCGGGGTCTGCTCGCAGGGGCCGGCGGTGCGGTTGCCAGTGCGGGTGGTGGGCCTGTGATATGGACTCAAATCGGCGGATCCGAAAATGGCGGCGTGGGTGAAATTCGCTCGCTGGGTGACGCGCTGGGGTCTGTGGTGGGCATTTCGCCGATGCACGGCAACCAGTTGGTGATCTTCCATCCGCCCGCTCCCGGGGCCGGTGCGACGACGGCCGCGCCGGGACTGGGACGATGCGAGGTCCTCGACGACGGGTTGATCGACGGCCATGCCCTGGCCTGCGGCGACCTGCTGGGCATCGGCCAACCGCAAATCGTGGCGGGATGGCGGGCCATGGGGCGGCCGCGTTCGGTAAAGGTCGGCGTGGCTCTCTACGTGCCGGTGGGGAACCGATGGATGAAGGTGTGGGTGGATGACGACGGCATGGCCTGCGAGGACCTCACACTTGCCGACCTCGACGGCGATGGACGCTTGGACATCGTCGCGTCGGGACGTTCCACCCACAATCTGAAGGTGTATTTCAACGAGTCGACGCGCTGATCCGCCCGGGTCACTGGCCCGGCGCGGGGTTGGCAGGCGGGTTGGTGGAATCCTTCGGTGGGGTCGGGGCCGAGGTTCTGGACGACCGGTTTGGCAGGAGTCCGTAGCGCTTCATCAGTTCCTGACTCATCGGCATCGGCTGTGGGACCGGGGTCGGGGTCGCCGATTCCGGCGATGCGGGATTGGTTGATGGCGTCGGGGACACCGGAGACGTTGGTCGGGTCTGCAGCCCGTACCGTCGGGCCAACTCTGGATCCATCAGGAAGCGAGGATTGCTTCCGACCACAGGCTTTCTTTGGAAATGCTTCACGAAATCGTGCGACAGCCATCGGAATCCTCGCTGCCGGATGAGTTCATCCACCAACTCCTCGGGCGACGGTCGGTTCGTGATGCCCAACGGGCTGAGGTACTCGGGAGTGAACTTGCCTTCCTTCTCGGCTTGGGTCGCGAATTGGATGAACCACTCGCGACGCATTCGAAACGATGAGAGGTAATCGAACTCGGCGCGCTTTTGGCTCAGGCCGAAGTACAGCAGGCACCCCAGAAGCGATGCCGCCACCAGTCCTCCGCCAAGTTGTCCCCACTGGCGCGACACGGTGGACCACCCCATCCGCAGGCGTTGAGCGTTGAACCGTGCGGATTGGACGACGAACCCGATCCAAATCGTGCCGAGGATCATCGCTCCGATCAGGGATGTTTGCTGGAGAGTTCCCAGAGACGGAAGCCACCGGGGCGGCATCTGGTTCAGCACCTTCGGATCCGTCACCTGGTCCAGGTCCGGTAAAACCCACCAGCTGCCCGATTGGCCATCCAACGTTAAAACCACCGCCCAGATGGTCAGGGCGCCGACCGCCCAGAGGCTGCCCAACAGCAGGGGAGTCAAGGCCACGGCCTTCATGCTGCTATGGCTGACGGAGGACGCGTAGAGGCTCGTTGCGAAGAGGGCGGCCAAGGCCACGGCATACGCGGCGATGGGCAGCCACTCCGGCTTGCCGAAGGTGGTATCCAAGGCCTCCGCGTCGAAGCCCAGCCAGACCAAGGCGGCCGGCAAGATCAGACCCAGGGTCAGGGCCAATGCCGTAGCCACGCCCACCTTAATCCTCCACTGGCGTCCCATGGAGATCGGTTGGGTCCATTGCCACTCCAAGGTGCCCAAGACCCGTTCCTCGGCGATGGCGCTGGCTCCTGTGACGAGGAATATGAAGGCCCCGAGGATCCCGGCGCAGAGGGTCACTGTGGAGGTATTGGCCGCGGCCACTCCCAACTCGCTTTCAGGAGCCCACTTGCGAACGAGGAGGCTCAGCCCCCATAGCCCCACCAGGATGCCTGCCACCAGCCAGGGCACGACATGCAGGCGAAGCTCCTTGCGGATGAGTTGTGCGGTCGCGGCCTGTCCGAGCCACCGACGGCCGAGCCATCGATCCCAGGCCCCGGTGAGGACATGGAGACCCGGTGCCGAGCCTCCTCCGGCGCCACCCTCGCGCCACTCCAGTCGTTTAAACACCCGCCAGCTCGCCAGGGCCATCGCACCGAGGTAAATCACGCCGCCCGCCCAGAGCAGCCACTGCTCCTCGCTGCTTCGATACAGAAGGTCCGGATAAACCCGGGCATGATACACATCCAGCACGGTTTGGAGGACCAAGTAGAGGGCCATCGGCACCGTCAGTGTGAAGACGAAACCCGCCAGGGTGCTGCGGCTGATCAAGGTGAAGAACGGGGCGGAGGCCAGGCCGACGATCAGGGAGCCCAGGGTCATGGCCAGGATCTGAGGATCGCCCGCCACGGACCGTTTCGTGGTGAGGAAAAAGATCACCGCGGCCGTTCCGGCAATCCCACCGGCGACCCCGAGCTTTTCACGATAGAGTTCACCACGGCTCCGGGGTTGCACCAGCCATTGGCCCACGGTGCGGTGTTCGTATTCGCTGCCGAAGGCGTTGGCGCAGAGCCAGAGGCAGCCCAGGCCGTACGCTTGGGCCGTCAGGCCGACATTCATTTCGGACACTCCCAGTTGGGCGACCAGGGCATTCACGGTAACTCCGAGGAACACGAGGCTCGCTCCGGGCATCTGGGCTCCGGTTTCCATTCGCAGCCTCGGGTTGGTCAAGAGCCCGCTCCCGGTCACCAGCAGGGTCAGCACGGACAGTATCACGGCCCAAGAGACCGGCCCGGAGAGCAGGGAAACCGGTTGCCATGTTTCTGCGGCCATCATCCAGCCCAGCCATTGACCGGCTGCCGGGGCCATCACCAACAGCATCAGCGGAATGAGCCGAGGCCAAGGGCTGCGCCAGGGAATTCTTGCGGCGATCATGGCCGACCTCCCGATTTCGCCACTTCCATGAAGATCTCCTCCAAGGTCAGGGAACTCACCGTAAGGTCGCGGCCGCCCAAGTCCTCCAAGCGTTGGCGGATCGGGCCTGGGTCGCCTTCGAGCAGCACTTCCAGGGTTCGGCCTTGGCGGCGGATGGAACGCGCCCTGGGCAGGGCCGAGTCGGGCGGTGGGTCTTGGGCGAACTCGGCGCGCACGCGCAGGAACCGCGACCGGGCCTCGTCGGCGTCGGCGGTCATGACGGCCTTTCCGGCATCCAAGATGGTGAAGCGGTCGATGAGCCCTTCGAACTCGCTGATCAGGTGCGTGGAAACGAGCACGGTGCGCTCCCCGGGATCGGCATCTTGATAGGCGCCGATGACCGTCTGGATGAACTCCCGGCGGATCAAGGGATCGAGGCCCGAGGTCGGCTCGTCGAGCACCAGCAGCTCGGGCTCGGCGGCGATGGCTCCGATCAGGGCCAACTGCGTGCGCTGGCCCTTGCTCAGCCCGCTGGTGGGCGCGGCGGGATCGAGTTGGAAGCGCTCCAGCAATCGTTTCTCGAGATCCGGGTTCCAGCGCGGCCGGAAACTCGCCAGGTAGTCGAGTGCCTCGCCCACGCGCATCCACGGATAGAACGCGACGAAGTCGGGCACATAAGCCAGCCGGGCCTTCACGGCCACTTCTTCGCGCACCGGATCCAGCCCGAAGACCCGGATCCTTCCCTGCTGAGGGCGCAGCAAGTTGAGCAGACACTTGAGGGTGGTGGTTTTGCCGGCGCCGTTGCGGCCGAAGAAGCCGTAGCAGCGGCCTCGTTCCACGGTCAGGGACAGGCCGTGGACCGCCTCGGTTCGGTCATAGCGGAGGCTCAGGTCGCGGATCTCGATGGCAGGAATGCTCATAGGGGGCGTCGGTTCGAAGGTTCGGAGATTCAGTGGCGGGCGATGGTGCTGGCGATGGGGCGGGAGAACTCAATCCCGCGGGGCTTGATGGTCTTTCTGGCGCAGGTGGAAGGCTTCCAGACGCTCGATCAAGAGCGACTGGAGTTCGGGATCTGGAATTTGCAGGTGATGCGCCTGGATGATCACCGCGTCGAGCGCCTCGGCCAGTCGGCCTGACCGCACTGATTTGCGCAGCGGCGAGGCCCCGCCGTCTTTCAGGAAGCAGCCCGAGCCCTGACGGGTTTCGATCACCGACTCGGACTCCAGCTCGGCGTAGGCCCGGGCCACGGTATTGCGGTTGATGCGCAAGTCTTCGGCCATGGCCCGGACCGAGGGCAGGGGGTCGCCGGGGCGGATCAACCCGGTGGCTGCCGCCGCCTTCACCTGCTGGACAATTTGCAAGTAGACCGGGACACCAGATTGGAAGTCGATTCGGGCGATCATCGGGGGTACGGATGAAAAGTGTCCTATGACACTAGGACAGTCAAATCAAATTCGTTCGAATGCCGCGCACCGGGAACAGCGTCGGACACAGACATGCGTTGGATTGCCTTTTTGTCGTCGCTCCCTGCTTGGGTCCTGCCCCTGTCGGCGGCTTTCCTGGTGGTCCGACCGGACGCTAATATCGGAGGCAATGGCGCGCCTCATCACCCGTTCCGAACCTTGCCCGAAGCGTTGAAGGCGGCCGCAGCGGCGCGTGTGGCCAATCCGGATGAGCCAGTGACGTTGCTGTTGCAGCGCGGGCGATATGAATTGAAGGAGACGCTGAAGATCGGCCCGGCCCACTCGGGAATCACCCTGCGGTCCGCGATCCCCGGTCAGGCCGTGGTGAGCGGTGGCCGCCGCATCACCGGTTGGAAGGAGGCTCCTGGAGGTCAAGGCCTCTGGGAGGTTCGCCTTCCGGAATTCACCAACGGCCGGCCGGCCTTCCATCACCTCTTCGTCAACGGCCAGCGGGCGCAGCGGGCCCGGACGCCGAACCGAGGATTTTTCCAAACGCGTGCTGCTCTGGGAACTCAATCCCCCATTGACCTCCCGTTTCGCCCCGGAGACCTGAAGCCCGAATGGGCCCGATACCCGGATGCTCAAGTGGTGCTGCTCATGAAGTGGACCGACTGGCACCTGCCCCTGGTAGCTGTGGATACCGACAAGGGAGTCGCGGAACTTCTGGGCGGCCCCCGAGCCTCGTGGATGGACGAGCCGGATGCCCGCTATTGGGTGGAGAACGTGCCGGATGCCCTCGACCAACCCGGTGAATGGTATCTCGACACCCAGACTGGCTGGTTGAGGTACTTGGCTCCGAAGGGGCTTCGTCTGAATCGGGTGCCGGTCGTCGCTGCCCGACTCACTGAACTAGTTCGGGTCGAGGGCGATCCGGGTTCGGTCGAGTCCGCCTCAGAAAGCGTCGTTCAAGGAGTGACGTTTTCGGGCATCACCTTTTCCGAGACCGATGACGGCATACCCAGCGAAGGCCTCCAATCGCCCCAGTCGGCGGTCCCCATCCGGGGCGCATTCCGGGCCACCCACGCGACGGACTGCGTCATCGAGGACTGCACCTTCGCCAATCTGGGTGGGTATGCCCTCGAGCTGGGTCAGGGTGCTCAGCGGTGGCGGGTGGCGGGCAATGTGGTGCGCGATATCGGTGCCGGTGGACTGCGCATCGGTGAACCGGGCGACACTCAGCCCAGTGCCCGGGACGCCTGTCATTCCCACCAGATCACTGACAACGAGATTCTTCGGCTGGGCCGAGTCTTCCCGGCCGGTTGCGGGGTGATTGTCTTCCAGTCGGGCACCAACACCATCGCCCACAACCACATCGCCGATTTGTATTACACCGGCATTTCGGTGGGTTGGAACTGGGGCTATCAGGAGACCCCGTGCCGCGCCAACGTCATCGAATACAATTTGGTCGAACGGGTAGGACAAGGCCGCCTCAGCGACATGGGTGGTTTCTACACCCTCGGGCCCCAGCCCGGCACGGTGATCCGCAACAACATCTTCCGCGACATCCAGAGTTACCGCTATGGCGGATGGGCGCTGTACACCGACGAGGGCAGCACAGGCATTGTGGTAGAAAACAACATCGCCACCCGTTGCACCGATGCCGGTTTCCACCAGCACTACGGCCGCGACAACGTGATCCGCAACAACCTCTTGGCCTGGAACACCAACCACTCCGTCATGCGCACCCGGTCGGAGCCGCACCGTTCCTTCTGGTTCACCAACAATGTGATCATCACCCAGTCAGGCACCTTACTGGGGAGCGACTGGAGCGGCGGCACGAACCAATTCACGAGCGATGGCAATGTATGGTTCGACCGTCGTCAGGGCACCAACATCGCGGCCTATCGCTTCGCTGGACAGTCGTGGGAGCAGTGGCGGCAGCGCGGGCAAGAGGCCCACTCCCGCATTGCGGATCCGCTGCTCGTCGATGAGGCGCATCCCGAGATGGGACTCCGAAAAAATTCACCGGCTTATGCGGTGGGATTCCGGCCCATTGATGTCAGCACAGTGGGTCCGCGACCCAAAGATCATCGCCCGCGGCCTGTGGCTGCGCCTTGAGCCGATCGCCTGGCGTCGAAAGTCAGATCGCGGCGGCCGCCAGTTCACTGAGATCGAGGGCGACCGAGAGTAATCCGGAGCGGAAGGCCTCTTGGATAGCCCGATCCATGAGTTCTTTTGGGGTCTTTTTCCCCAAGAGCCCGATCGTCTCGGACATCCGTTGTTGCAGTTTCCGCAGCGGTCGGATGAACGGGGCCGCGGAAAGGCAATGGCGGAGTTGGGTATGGGCTTGAATGATCCCTCGGATGTGGTTGGCATTCCCCGGCAACGACGGCTCTGTTTTGGCCGGGGCATCGGTTTTCCGGAGCACCGCCGTGACATTGCCGCCATCAGCTGAGGTGAACGTGCGGACGACTTCGAAACCTGCTTGGCGTCCGAGTGCGCCCAAGGTGGCGTCATTGAAGTTGTAGAGGTGAGCCCGATGGAATCGATGGGACGGGGCCTGACACACCGCCTCCACGTTGGGGACTTCAATCCACAGCAACCCGCCGGTGCGTAGCCATCCCCGGATCAGGTGCATCGCTTGCAGAGGACTGTCCAAATGTTCCATCACGTGGAAGAGCGTCACGGCCGAGAGGGAATCTGGTTCGATGGAGGCCTCCTGCCAACTGCCCGAGGTCACCGGAACCTCCAGACGCTCCCGGGCGAACCGTGCATAGCCGGCGTTGGGCTCGATGCCGCGGGCGTCGAATCCCAACTGGCGGAGCATATACACGACCTCTCCGCCACCGGCCCCCAGGTCGAGCACCGCTTCTCCACGAGGCAAATTGTCCCGAAGCTGCCGGCATCGCTCCACGGCGACGCGCGCTGCTCGCAAAGTGTGTCGGGGCTTGGGTTCGAGGGTTCCTTTGTAGTCCTGGCGGTATTCTTCCCGGTAGTAGGCCGCCAAGGCCTCCGCGCTAGGTCTTGGATCATTCCAGACCAGTCCACACTGTGGACACAGGACCACCTGAAGGGGAGAGGCGTCCCGGTCTTGGGTCGCTACGATTTCTACGTTTTGGCTTCCACACAGTTCACAAGGAACTGTCGCGATCGTCTGAACTGGGACCATTGTGAAATAGCCTGACCCGAACCCGCCGACTGTCAAAGGGTTGCTGGTTCGCAATCGGGGGCGGTGTGCCTCATGGGAATCGTAGCCCACAGGTCGCTTGAGGTGACCCTTTGGGGACAGGCTCTTTAGAGACCTTTTTGGGGGACGTTTGTGAGGCATGATCCTCTTGGGGACAGGCTTGTCGGTTTGAGTTGGCGGAAATTCTTCGACAGGCTGGAGGTCGATGGAGCCTTTCCGATATCGCCACCGGGTCACCTATGCCGACTGCACCGTCGGGAACCACGTTTACTACAGCCGCTACCTCGACCTCCTCGAAGCGGCGCGCGGTGAATGGTTCCGCTCGATGGGCAAATCCTTCGATGAGTGGCACCACGGCCAGGGGTTGATCTTCCCTGTTCTCGAGGTTCAGCTGAAATACCGGAGTCCCGCCCGCTACGACGAGGTGCTGACAATCGAAGTGGGGGTACTCGAGGCGCGGGGCGTGCGGTTGAACGTGGGCTACCGAGTCGTGGGTTCTGAGGGGCAGGTGCGGGTTGAAGGGTACACCCACCATGTGTGCACCAATCTCGAGGACAAACCGCGTCGCCTGCCCGCGGAATTGCTCTCAGCACTCGGAGTCCCGACGGGAGGCCCTCGCAACCCGGAGCCGTGAACCGATCGTCGGGCTGCCCGACTCAGTTGACCGACTTCGCCAAGACTTCCTCGAACTCCACCAACTCCTGGATTTGGATCAGGAACCAGCGGTCGATCTTGGTGAGGTGGAACACCTCTTCGATGCTGAATCCCGCGCGGAAGGCGTGGCGGATGAAGAAAATGCGCTCGGCGTTCGGGGCGCTGAGCTTCCGGGAGATGAGGTCCTTGGGCAGGATTTCCCGGTCGCCGTAGCTGTGGGTGCCCACACGCCAGGGCTTGCCGTCGCCGCCAATGCCGCTGCGACCGATTTCCAACGAACGGAGGCACTTCTGGAGGGATTCCTTGAAGGTGCGTCCGATGGCCATGGCCTCGCCGACGCTCTTCATCTGCGTGGTCAGCGTCGGATCAGCCTGAGGGAACTTCTCGAAGGCGAAGCGCGGGATCTTGGTCACCACGTAGTCGATGGTCGGCTCGAAGCTGGCCGGGGTCTCGCGAGTGATGTCGTTGCGGATCTCGTCGAGCAAGTAGCCCACCGCCAGCTTGGCGGCGATCTTCGCGATGGGGAACCCGGTGGCCTTGGACGCCAGGGCCGAGCTGCGGCTGACCCGGGGGTTCATCTCGATGATGACGATGCGCCCGGTGTCGGGATGCACGCCGAACTGGATGTTCGAGCCGCCCGTCTCAACACCCACGGCGCGGATCACCGCGAAGCTCTGGTCGCGGAGCATTTGGTACTCCTTGTCGGTGAGCGTCTGGATCGGGGCCACTGTGATGGAGTCACCGGTGTGCACACCCATCGGGTCGAAGTTCTCGATGGAGCAGATGATGACGCAGTTGTCGGCGCGATCGCGCATGACCTCCATCTCGTACTCCTTCCAGCCGAGGAGCGACTCTTCCACCAGGATTTCGCTCACCGGGGACAGGTCGAGTCCGCGCTTGGCGATTTCTTCGAATTCTTCGCGGTTGTAGCCAATGCCGCCGCCGGTGCCGCCCAACGTATAAGCCGGCCGGATGATTAGCGGATATCGGCCGATGCGGACGGCGATGGCGCGAGCCTCGTCCAGCGTGTGGGCCGTGCCGCTGATGGGCACGTCCAGACCGATGGAGAGCATCAGGTCTTTGAAAATCTGCCGGTCTTCGCCCTTCTCGATGGCCTCGGCCTTGGCGCCGATCATCTCCACATCGAGCCGTTCCAGCGTACCCGAGCGGTGCAGCTTCATGGCCGTGTTCAGCGCTGTCTGGCCGCCGAGTGTCGGCAATAGGACCAGCTTGCCGGTGGCGCCCAGGCGTTTCATTTCGGCCTGCTCGCGCACGATGATCTTCTCCACCGCCTCCGGGGTGACCGGCTCGATGTAGGTCCGATCCGCGAACTCCGGATCGGTCATGATGGTGGCCGGGTTGGAGTTCACCAGGATCACACGGTAACCCTCTTCCCGTAGGGCTTTGCAGGCCTGGGTTCCGGAATAATCGAATTCACAGGCCTGTCCGATGATGATCGGACCCGCGCCAATGATGAGGACAGAGTGGATGTCGGTGCGCTTCGGCATGGTCAGAAAAGCTGGCGGATGAAACACGGTCCTTGCCCGGCGGGCGACGGAAATCTCAGGGCCTTTCCGGACAGGCTCCCGCTCGACTGAACTTGGGCCTACGCCGGCCCGTGTGCAGGTTGTGTGCAGCTCAGAGGCCGCATTTTCGAAGCATGGCCTGAATGGCTTCTGGGCTGGACTCCAAATGGGCGGCTCCGGCCAGTAGGTCTGCGGCTTCCACCCCATACCAATGGCGTTTTTTTGGGTCGCACAGGCCAGCAATGTTGATGGGTGCCACCGTGTCAGACACTCGGGCGATCCAGTCGGTGGTGGGTTGTCGGCCGGCATCAGCAAGGAGGGACCGGAAGGCGGGGCCCATTCGTGGATGCCCACGCAGCAGAAATCCCGGGGCCAGATGGGGCTTTCCCAACCGGAGTGCCGTTTCGGAGAAGCTGGCGCTGGCGAAGTACAGCATGGTGAGTGCTTTGAATGCGTCGGGCTTGCCGAGCACTCGATAGGCTCCGCCGATCAGCCGAGCGGTGGCGTCGAGGTCGGCCAGTGTGTCGGCCTCATAGGCCGCAAGCGCACCCTCCGGGCAGCCGGCCTCCAGCGCCCGGGCCAGTCGATCGATCCCCAAGAGCGACAGCACAAATCCGGTGGAAAAGAGTGGGTCCACGAACCCGGCTGCCATGGGTAATTGTGCCCATCGATGCCCCACGCAGCGAGCGGTGCGGAACGCCAGGGGTTCGGTGACTGTCCAGGGCCGGATGAGTTGGGCTTCGGCGAATTGCCTCCCAATCGAGGGGAATCGCTTGAGAAACGCGTTCCAGGCTTTGGCTGGGTCGGCGGCCAAGTCGTTGGAGCGCTCGGTGGCTGAGTCAACCGCTTCGGCAAAACCAGCGCTGGTGATGCCGTTGTTGAAGCGCAGCACCCACATCCAGCCCCCCTCGAAGGTGTGGTGCAGGGCGGCATCGTCCGGAGGGAAGGGGGCCTCGGCGAACACTGGGTTGTTTTGTGACCAGGAGCCGACTCCGGTGAAATGCGAAAACAGGCCCCGTGTTCGTGGGAAGTCCTCGTACTGAGCCTCCGGTAGACCGAGGGTTTGATGCAGGTAGCCCCGGGGGCCGCTGGCATCGACCAGAAAGCCGGCATGGGCCCGGAAGCTTTGCCCCCGGCATTTTCCCTCCAAGTGCACTCCGTCGGTTACCAGGTCGCAGGCAGTGAGCGTGGTTTCATCGCGGTACTCCACACCCAGCCGAACCATTTCCTCGACCAGAAAGGCATCGAAGTCGGGGCGATACCAGTGGGTGTCGGCCACGAAGTCGTTGGGGCTGGCCGCCACCAGGAGTTGATCGGAACGGTCGTCACGGCCTTGCCAGGGTTTCCCGGGTTCGTGATGGAAGTAGCTGAATCCGCGCTTGAGACCGCAACCCATGTGCGGGTAGCTGGCCTGCCAGGTGCCCCACTGGGATAGCGGGCGCAAGCGGGGCAGGTCATAGCGGTCAGCCAGGATCTCCAGCCAAAGGTTGGCCAAGGGTGTGGACGATTCGCCAATGGCGAAGCGCGGATGCCGTCCGCGTTCGATCATCAGCACTGAGCGACCGAGGCGTCGGGCGATCATGGCCAGAAGCGTTCCGGCAAACCCGGAACCGACGATGGCGAGGTCGAAGTCGGCGGACACGGACCGTACGTTACGGGCTGGGCGTCGGGTGGCCAGCCTGGAACCTCACCACCGAGGACGGGAGAAGTCTCGCCCGGGATCAATTCCCAGACCTCTTGCCCACCACTCCACTCTCGACGTTCGGCGGGGTACAGGTACGGTCCACCCGTCATGTTCAACGACGCCCCGTCGGGGCCTGCCACCCCCGTCGCATCCAAGAAAGTGAACCTCCGCAGGCCGGACGTCATGCAGGCAGTCTCGGCGCAGGTGGTGACGCACTACCGCAGCGAGTTGGTGGAACGTCTCCGAGCCAATGGCGGAACGTTTTCCTATGGAGGCCTGACCATCCGGTTGGCCAAGGAATTCGGCTTTTGCTACGGCGTCGAGCGGGCCATTGATCTGGCTTATGCGGCGCGAAAGGTTTTTCCCGAACCGACCCGCATCTTCTTGTTGGGTGAGATCATCCACAATCCGGAGGTCAACGATCAGATCCGGGGCATGGGCATTGTGAGCATCTCGCCCAAGCCCAGCGATGAGGAGTTGTCCGGCCTACGGCTCAACGCCGACGACGTGGTCATCATTCCGGCGTTTGGCACCGAGGTGTCCACCCGCCAGCGCATCGAGAGTTTTGGATGCCAGACGGTGGACACGACGTGTGGCGACGTCATGTCGGTCTGGAAACGGGTGCGCCAGTACAGCAAGGAGTCGGTGACCAGTATCATCCACGGCAAGGCCAAACACGAGGAGACCAAGGCGACGACCTCCCAGGCCACCGCCTACGGCACGGGGCATTACCTGGTGGTGTTCGACCTCGCCGAGACCGATTACGTCTGCAATTACATCCTTCTCGGGGGCGACCGGAATGACTTCCTCAACCGGTTCAAGGGGGCCTACTCTCCGGGTTTCGATCCCGATTTGCACCTGGTGGCCGTGGGCGTTGCCAACCAGACCACCATGCTTCGCGGCGAGACCGAAGAGGTTCAGAAGCGTTTCCAGCGGGCCATGCAACAGAAGCACGGGGCCCAACAGGTGACCGAGCATTTCCGCTTTTTTGATACGATTTGCGGTGCGACCCAGGATCGCCAGGATGCCTTGGAAAAAATGCTGCGCGAACCCATCGATCTTTTGATCGTGGTTGGAGGGTACAATTCTTCGAACACCTCTCATCTGGCAGAGATGGGCGAGAAGGTGCTGCCCACCTACTTCATCAAGAATGCGGCCATGATGCAGTCGCCGGCCCTCATCCGTCATTGGAATCAGCACATCACCGCCGAGGTGACCACTGCCGATTGGTACCGCACCGAAGGTCTTCTCACCGTCGGAATCACCGCGGGTGCGAGTTGCCCCAACAATTTGATCGAGGACACCATCAAGCGATTGTTTGACTTTCGGGGTGTTGACATTCTCGAAGTGCTTCAACCGGAGGGTTTGCAACGATGAAGTGCCTTGGTTCGCTGTTTTTGGCGGTTTATTTCAAAATCCTTGAATTTCGGCTTGCCCGGAAGGCTCGAGCTTCCTATAGCGACCTACGTCTCCTGAAGCAGCGAGTTGGTTTGATCGTACGCATGATGCATTTTCAACCGGAGGCGGCACTTTGAGCCGCCCTTTTTCACGCCCGCAGCCGGGTCAGCCGCAGCACCGGATCAACGGAAAGATCCGAGCACGCGAGGTTCGCGTCATCGGCATCGATGGGCAGCAGGTGGGGATCATGGATCTGGCCGCCGCCATCAACTTGGCCCGACAGAGCGCTGTCGATCTGGTCGAAATAGCCGCGACCGCCGTTCCGCCGGTTTGCCGCATTGTCGACTACGGAAAGTTTAAATACGAACTGTCCAAGAAGGAACGCGACAGCAAGAAGCACCAGGCGGTCAATCTGGTGAAGGAAGTCCAGTTGTCTCCCCGTATCGATCCTCACGATTTGGGCATCAAGAGGGAGCACACCATCGGGTTCCTCTGCGAAGACATGAAGGTCAAAGCCACCTTGCGGTTCCGCGGTCGCGAAATGGCGCACACGGAAGTCGGCAAGGAAGTCATGAACAAGTTCCTGGAGCAGTTGGCTCCCTGGGGACACCCTGATTTCCCGCCGAAGTTGGTAGGCAAGGCGATCAACGTCATGATCAGCCCCCTTCCCAAGAACAAGCGGGCCAAGAACCCCAAGGAAGTCGAATCGGAGCCGGTCATCAAGGAAACGCCCAAGCCGGCTTCCAATGGCAAACCGGAGACGGCGAAAGTGGTGAGGGTATCGACCGATGCGGCCTCGCAGCCGGAATCCTTCGTTCAGAATCCGTTTTCGAACCTGTCGGTCCCGACAGAAGGCTGAACCTTGCGATCAAGGCTTGGGTCAAGTTCCCCAGGCCTTGTTCCGTGTTTAGGGCTCTGTTTTGGGCTTTGCGTCTTGATGGACGTCTTTGTAATTGCCCGATCGCCGATCACCGGGGATGAAACCATGGGCCATTTGCGTGCCATTGCTGCCATGTCGGAGAACCGAGTCATCGGAGACTCGGGTCGTATTCCTTGGCACCTTCCGGCCGACTTTCGTTGGTTTCGCCAAGTGACCTCGGGAGGCATTTTGCTGATGGGTCGAAAGACCTTCGAGTCCATCGGGAAGCCGCTGCCCGGGCGCCAGACCATTGTCCTGACTCGAAGCTCCGCATTGATTCCGGGAGTACGGACTGCCTCGGAGGTGGAGCCCTTGTTGGAGGAGCTCCGGAACGACCCACGTCCGGTCTGGGTGTGCGGCGGATCTGAGATTTATCGGCTGCTGCTGCCCCGATGCAGTGACCTTTTTCTGACTCGGGTGCCGGTCACCGCGACTGGCGATGCGGTCTTCCCCCCATTCGAGTCCGAGTTTGTCTGGATCGCCGAGGTGCTTCGCACTTCGGAGTTCCACGTTGAGCACTGGGTGCACCGATCCACACTGATCGCTGCCCACTCCCCAGCGGCCTTGACCGCCAGCGGATCGAGTTGCTGATCGATCGCCGGACCGGCGGTGGCATCGCTACAGGAGGGGCAAAGCCCCACTGAGACCCTGCTCAGCCCCTTGGGCCTTCAGCTAATCGGTTGGATGACCTGAAGGGAGGCGATGAACTGCTTCATGGCCGGCGACAACACCTTGGACTTCTTGTGGATCAGTCCGATGGGGCGGTCGAGTTCGATGTCGACAAAGGGCATGGCCACCAGAGTGTTCTTGGAAACCTCCTGAGCCACCGTTCCAGCCGGGACAATGCTCACCCCGGCACCGATCTCCACGGCCCGCTTCACGGTTTCTATGTTGTCGAACTCCATGACGTGCTTGATGGCGATTCCGTGTTCCTTGAGTTCGCGGTCGATCGCTTTCCGTGTGGGGATATCGGGCTCGAAGCCGATGAACTTCTGTCCTTCAAGGTGGGAGAATTTGAGGCCCTTGGACTTGGTGAAGGCGTGTCCGGGCGCGCAGATGAGAACCATCTTCTCTGGCTTGAGGGCGATGGTCTCCAGCTTGGATTCCTTCTGCGGATAGGCCACCAGACCGATGTCGACCACGTTGCCCAGGACATCGTCATACACCTGGTTGGCGCGCTGGTATTCGACGTGGACCTTCACCGACGGGTGCAGCTTGAGGAAGCGCTTCACGTAGGGCTGCAAGTCGTGCAGTCCGATGCTGTAAATGGCCGCGATGCGAATGGTGCCCGAGATGATGTCCCGCATTTCCTGAAGCTTGTGAACCAAGCCCTCGTAAGTCAGAATGATCTGTTTGCCGTGTTCGTAGAGCATCTCGCCCTCGCGGGTGAGTCGGAACTTCTTCTTGCTGCGCTCGATGAGTAGGGCCTTGAGCTGCCGTTCCAAAGAGGTGATTTGCTGGCTGACCGCGCTCTGGGTGATGTTGTTGATCAGTGCCGCCTTGGTGAACGATTCCGTCTCGGCGAGGTCGCAAAAAACTTTGAAGGACTCGATTTGCACGGAGGGACGATACTGCGAACTGGCCATCTGCCATCAGGATTTTTCCTCTAAAAAGGAGCGCAAAAGGGGTCGGTCCATCATATTTACACAAAAGGGGTCCGTTTATCACATTTACCAAGCCTGCTGTTTTGGGTCTGCCATCCCCCCTATCCACGACTCGGGTAGCCGCCCGAGTGGATCTCGTACGTCGTGGACGCTGGATTCTCCTTGTGGCCGATGATCAACGGTAAAACGGATCAAGAATGGCGTGAGGTTGCCTCCGGAATGTGGTTGTATGGGCCGTGGCCAAGCCGGATTGCTTTGAACTGCACGATGGGTCGATTGTGAACATCCTCTATGAGGATCGTGGGGTGCTGGCCATCGATAAGCCTGCCGGCTGGATGCTGGGGCCGGATGACGGGGACCATGTCGACCGTAGTCTTCATCGGGCTTTGGTTGATTCCATCGAGGCGGGGGATTGGTGGGCTCGATCCCGGAACCTGAAGTTCCTGCGTTTTGTGCACCGTCTGGACGCGCCGACCACCGGAGTCCTGCTCTTCTCCAAAAGCCAAGGAGCCATGCCTGCGTTGTCGCGGGTGTTCGCTGAGCGGACTGTTAAAAAGGCCTACCTGGCGGTGACCGACGGCGTTCCTCGATTAGGCGAATGGGTGTGCCAAGAGCCGCTGGGGCCCGATCCGACGGAGCACGGCAAGCACCGGGTGGATCATGGGCCCGAAGGCAAGCCGGCCGAGACGGCCTTCCGGGTGCTGGGTGCCCGCGAGGGCAGGGCGCTGGTATTGGCGTTGCCGGTCACAGGACGGACTCATCAGATCCGCCTGCACTTGGCGCATGCCGGATGCCCGGTCGCTGGCGACATTCTCTACGGCCGTAAGGACTTCCACGGACTGGCGCTGCGGGCTTTCCGTTTGGAATACCCCGACCCCTTCCTGCACCGATCGACGCTCATCATCGCGCCGACGGAAGCGTTCTGCCGCCGCTATGGTTATGATCCGCTGCTCGTGCCGGAGGAGTTGCGAACCCGCCCGCGGCGACCGGTTGTTCCCGGTGCAAAGGTTCCTGCTGGCAAGGCCGCCGAAGGAAAGACTCCCGCGAGTTCACGCAGCGCTGCCGGGGCTCACCCTCAGGCCAAGCCGGCCCCCGCTCCGGGTCAGCCGAACCGGGTGGTCAAAGAGCTGGCTCAGCGACCGGCTGGTCAGCGACCGCCCGATCGGTCCCGAGGCCAGCACGGTGCCGCCCCGCAGCAGTAGGGCGTGGCTGAAGATCGGGGTGATTTCTTCCACGTGGTGGGTCACCAGAACCAGCGTCGGGGCGTTGGGCCTGAGTGAAAGCCGGCCCAGGAACTCCAGGAATAGCTCCCGGGCCACAGGGTCTAACCCGGTGCACGGCTCGTCGAGGATGAGCAATCGGGCATCGGACATCATGGCCCGTGCGATGAGCACGCGCTGGCGTTCGCCCTGCGACAAAACCGCCCACGGCCGCTTGGCCAGGTGGCCGATTTCCACCGACTCCATTAGTTCGCGGGCCCTTGCGGCGTCAGCGCGTTTTGGAGTTCCCCAGTAATCGATGATCGCGTAGCGCCCGCTGACCACCGTATCGAGGGCAGGCTCGGTGTCGTTCATCATCTGGCGCACCGACGAGCTGACGATGCCCAGCTTCATCCGGAGCTCCCGCCAGTCGGCCTGGCCGTACTGTTCGCCCAGGAGGGCGATGTCGCCGTGGGTGGGCATCAGGTAACCCGCCAGCGCCGACAATAGACTCGTCTTGCCCGAACCATTGCCGCCCAACAGCGCCCAGTGCTCGCCGGGCATCACCCGCCACGACAAGTCGGTCAGGATCGGGACCCGATCGCGGAGGATGGTTAGGTGGGTGATGTCGAGGACCGGTGCCGAACTCATGAAGCCGGAGACACTCGGGAATCCGCGTGCAAAAGGGAAGCCGGGGCCGGGCGGGGCATCGAGTGCAAAACACCTGCGTTTGGATCGATCCGATCCCCTTGCGTCAGTCGCTTTACGCAGGCATGGCGGTGGATGCGGATCGGCTGCGCGATTCGATCCGCCCGATGGCCCAGGCGGCGTGCTCGGCGATGAGCGGCTCGGGATCCAGCGCCGCCCGGCGTAGGGCCGGCAACGCCCGGGCATCACCGACATTGCCCAGAGCCACGCACACATTGCGCAGCAGCCCGCGGCGTTTGGTGCGCAGCAGGGGCGTGCCCGCGAATCGCGACTTGAAGGCCGCGTCGTCGAGCTCGAGCCATTCGACGAGGTCAGGCTTGGCGAGGTCGGCGCGATGGTGGGCTCGCAGGATGGATCCCTCTCGGGCGAAGCGGTTCCAGGGACAGGCGGCCAGGCAATCGTCGCAGCCAAAAATGCGGTCACCGATGGCCGGACGCAGATCCTCCGGGATGGAACCGCGGTGTTCGATGGTGAGGTACGAGATGCACCGACGGGCATCCAGCGTGAAGGGCGCGGGCAGTGCGCCGGTGGGGCAAGCGCTCAGGCAGCGAGTGCAGGACCCGCAGCGGTTGTGCTCGGGCACATCGGGTTCCAGTTCGGCCGTGGTCAGGATCTCCGCCAAGAGGAACCAATTGCCCAGACTCCGCGAAATCAGGTTGGTGTGCTTGCCCACGAATCCGATGCCAGCGCGTTGGGCCAAATCGCGCTCCAGGATGGGCCCCGTGTCGACATACCACAGCGATCGCTGCGACACCGAAGCCGCGGCATCCAGGAATTCGGTGAGAGCCTGCAGGGGCGGCTTCAGCAGGTTGTGGTAATCGGGATGCTGCGCGTAGCGGGCCACCACTCCCCGCGGCCCTGTGTCCGGGTCTGCGGTCGAGCCGTGGCCTGAATCAGATTCGTCTTCGGCTCCGAAGCCGGAGCCCGGATCGTGCTCCTCAGCACGTGGGCCGTCCACGGGGCCCCGATGATAACTCACCGCCAGGGTCACCACGCTGCGGATACCCGGCAGCACCCGGCCCAAATCCGCCCGTTTCTCCGGAGCCTTGGCCAGCCAGGCCATGTCTGCATGACGCCCCTCAGCCAAGGCCCGCTCAAAGTCCGGAGCGGAGGCTGGCGGCTCGGCCGTTGTCACTCGGCAGGCGTCGAAGCCCAGCTCAATGGCCTTCTGCACGAGGGCGGCTTTGAGCCCGGCCTTGGGCTTGGCCCCGGGGCTCATCGACCCAGCATGCGGCGCAGCACGTTGTGAGTGATTTGCTGCACCCGCGGGTCGGGGCCCTTGGGCTCGGTGTACACCTTGGGGTGCAAGTAGCCCGGCGGCTCGGCGAGGCCGTCGGCCCACCAGCAGGTCGATGCGTTGAAGACGATGTTCGTCTTGGGGCCTGAATACGTCGTCGCGGTGTAAATGCCGCCGTTGGGTTTTCCTGGAGCGTCCTGCGTGGGGCCGGTGGCCACGATTTCGAGGCCCTTGATCGGCGCGGGATCGCCGTGCCATTCCCAGCCGATGAGGCCGGGGATCCGGTCGCCCTCCTTCATTTGGGTGTCGCGGTAGATCCAATGGTCAGGCCGTGTGCAAATCCAGTCAGCGCCGCCGGTGACCGGCCCCGTGCTGTGGGCGCCAACCAATTCGTTGGCGTAGGGGCGCTCGTGTGTGAGCGAACTCATGGACACGAATTCGCGGGTGCCTCCCGGAGGGCCGTACACACCGACCCGTTCGAAGGACCGCAGCTTGGGGTCGCCCTCCAAAATACGTCCGCACACGGCATTGCCCGAGAAGAAGCCCACGCTCACGCCAGCCAGAATGGCCGCCTCGACGTTGCGGTACATTTGGATCGTCCAGTACTCGTCGTGGCCGACGCTCAGGAAGCCATCGGCGCGCAACAGACCGGCGCGGTCGAAATGCGTGTCGGCATTGGAGATGTAGCTCACGTCGTAGCCGTGCGCCTCGAGCCAGTACACGAAGGGGTATTCCCATAGGAAAAATTCCCCGGAACCGATGGAGAGCGGTTGATCCACGATCTGGCAGTACTTGCCATAAGGCCGGTTGAAGCCCACGCGCACGCCGCCGCCCCAGTACCACTCGTTCTTGCCGTCGTCGTAGAGCGAAAACTGGGAGGGCCAGCGGTTGTAGGCCTGCCAGGTGTTGTCGGAGCACTGGAATAAGTAGCTCGCCTCGCGCTGGTCGCGGACGATGAAGATGATGTAGCTCTGCAGGCCCTCCTTGAGCTCGGTGAGCTTGGCCATGTAGACGCCGCTGACCCAATCCTCAGGGATCAGCAATTGGGCACAGGGCTCCCACTGGCAGAGGCGATCCCGCTTCGGCCCCACCTCAGGGTCGGCCTGCACTCGGCCCTTGAACGGGCCCATGTGGCGCATGAATCGACCGGCT
Organism: Akkermansia muciniphila; assembly: GCA_945883815.1. GTDB lineage: Bacteria > Verrucomicrobiota > Verrucomicrobiia > Limisphaerales > UBA9464 > SXXZ01. The sequence goes on from CAMCYJ010000008.1 coordinate 64,787, forward strand.
TTCCCGCCGTAGAAGCCCATGCGGTAGATGTCGATGGTGAAGTCCGATGCCGGATTGGTGCTGACGTGGAAGGTCAGGTACTGGCCCGCGCTGACGCTGGTCCGCGAGGCGTAGCCCTCGATCCACGGGCATCGGTATCGGGTCGTCGGGTCGATCCGGGTCTTGGTGAGCATCCAATCGCGAGTTCCCGGGTTCAGGTTCTCGAGCCGGATCTTGTTCAGTCCGCGGTCATGGGCCAACGGAGCTGCGGATCCGCCCAACGCTATCGCGCCGGCCGCCCCGGCCATCGCTTTCACCGCCGTCCGACGGGAGACAGGGTTCGTGTTCATCATCTGCCTCCGAGACTAATCCCCACTCCCGCCCGATGCACTCGGAGAGTTCTGTGGCGCAGTATGTGTCGCCGAAATCCCGACCGGGCTCGGAGCGATGAACCGATGCCGGAACCCATGGTGGAACCGATGCCTGAGCCGGGTGCCTAAACCGCTGCCTGAACCGCTGCCTGAACCGATGCCTGAACCGATGCCTGAACCGATGCCGATCGTCCCCGGGCCAGCGCCGGGTGTCGTTGCTCGTGCAGCAAATTCTCGGGGCCGTCACCCGATGGTCGCCGGCGGGTGGGTGTGAATGGTCGGCGTGGGTGGGAAAGGCCAACTAGGCAGCCACCGGTCGGAGAATTGGGCCCGGACCGAAGGAGTCACCGCACCGCACCGCACCGCACCGCAAGAATCCGCAGAATTTTAGAAAGAACCCACCCACACCGAGCGAAGACTAGTGCAGTGATCCGAGTGTGCTTAGCCCCGACCTGAGGCCGACTATGGATAAAAAAACGAAGAAGATCAAAAATCGGTTGACGTGTTTTTCTGGTTTGGGTAGAACAATTACCAGACACCCAAGCAGTCAACGATTTCCTCAGCTCTCAAGGCCTCCAAGGAACCATCGCCATGCCAGCCGTCACTATCCACGGCCCCAGGATCGCCACCGCCACCCCGGCGACGGAAGAGCGCCGCGCAGCGTGTGCGGAGAGAAGTGGGCGGTTGTGGGCGGTTGTGGGCGGTTGTCGGCGGTTGTCGGCGGTTGTCGGCGCGCTGTCATCCGGACGTACATCATAGGACACATTGGGGTCCATCCACTCGCCGCAGTTCACGCGGAAATAGCGATAAATCAAATCTGCCAATCAAATCAAAAAGAAAACCGGCACTCCAAATAATTAACCAGATCAAGCAGTAAATTATAACACTTAACAAAATAGAATCAATGAAACAAATCAATTCAAACCCTATCAGGAAACAGATTGGTCCCGTGCCAATTTTCTCGATTGCCGCATCGATTATTATGGCGACCACCTCAGTTTCTTCATTACATAGTCAGGGATCTGGTCTAGGATCTGGTTCTATAGTAACAGGCGCGCTTTATTATGGAAATGAAGTGCTGAGAGATGATGTTTTGTTGACAGCAAGGCTTGAGTCTTACGACTATCTTTTTCTCCGCGAGTACGAAGGAGCATTTTACGAGTCCACTGCTTCAATACAGTCTAAAGTAAATATGCTGGATTTTAAAGTAAGGTATGAGTATGCTCGAGAAATGTATTCAACGCTCAACGGGATGATTGTCGATTATAAAAGAGATACGAAATCCGAGTTTGCGCCAATGTTGGGGGCCGGTTTATCTATAGAAGAATTAGAAGCTGAAGCTCACAAAGGAGGTAAGTTTCCAATAGAGTATTTTCTCGCCGTTCGGTCTTTTGGGTGCGACATGGAGCAGGCCAATTGGAATGAGATAGAAGAAAGCAACTTCGCATATAATATTACATGGAAATACACTCCTAAGGAGAATGGTGAAGTGTGGTGGAGAAAAGATAGGCATTTTCAGTTGACCCTTTCAAATTGGAAAAACCAGAAGATGTCTTGCGGAGAATACTACCCTGAAAATAGCGCTTATTTTACTACGAAAACACCGATAAGATTAAATGATAAAACAGGGGGCGTAATCAATGCGCTACCGTACGATTCACTTTTTGGTCGTGTGAACATAAGTGCAAACACACAAAATGCCAGTTTTATTTTTGAACCAATCAACAAACGACCATAAACCAATCAACAAGCGGTCAGTTTGGACGCAAAATTACTATCGTTGCAAATCAATAGTGAAAACCTGAATGTGTTAAATAATGTATTTACCCTTGAGTCTGCTATGATAAAGTTGAGATCAGGCTTACTGGTGCTCGTGGGGATTGTGGGGTTGGTGCTGTATTTCTCAGTGCGAGGTTTACTAACCTATTCTAAAAATCGTACTGTGGAAGCTAGATCGCCAAGCAAGGTGGTGATTCAAAAATCGGATAGTCCTACAAATGGAAATGATGGAGGCAGGCAATGGAGAGCCTCGATGGGGGATATCGCTGCTTCTGGAGTAGTGGTTAACTGCACAGAGTATGCCAACGGTCAATTAAGCAACGTATTTATTCTTTCGGACGGAATCATTATTACACAATCGATTGTTTGGCCCCTAAGCCCGAGCCTTCTGGGAACAAAAGAATATGAAACCAAAGCCCGAGATGCGTTTGAAAGTCGTGTTGCGATTGAGCCTGCGCTCCTTGAATTCCGTGAAATCATATCCGAATACGGGCTTGATGACGCTGAATCAAAATTGTATAGTGGTATCTGGGAGATATATACTATCAGAGCGCAAATCAGACAACTCAAGCGGCGTTTTAAAGAGGAAAACATATTGTCTTACGGCGTGAATAGTGCAAGAGTCTTGGCCGACAAAGATTATGAATTTTACACTATATACAATAAGTCTCGCCTCGAGCAGGCGGTCTACTATCAACATGGGAAAACGCGTTTAGAGAAGTTGTTTGGGAGGTTTCCAGACACATGCTTTGATCGTTTAATGTCGATTCCTGTGTTTTGGAATCCCGTTGTATTGAATAGCCTGTAAGCGATCGGCTTGCCCAAGAAAGAGGTTTAAATTTTATTGAAATGAAGAGAATTTCTGCCGTTATTGGCTTTTTATTAATAGTTATCATGGTTTTTTATTTCATTAAACCACGGATGATTGTGCCTGAACAGCAGGTGTCTGAAATATCAAAAGATAGCGGTTACATCACGCATGCGAAAAAGTTCGATGCACTACAGAGCCGTACAGGAACTCATAAGCCTCTTGGATTTGATCCTCAATCGAGTGATTCTATGGACAAATATTGGAATGACAGGTATGAAACCAATGTGACGACTGTTACTAATATTGTTAAAACAGGTACTAACAGCACCCGGGTGCAAATCACCTCTGTCCGCAAAAATAAACATTTTGGCACGGACGACTGGGAGCTTTTTTCAAAAATACAGTTTCAAAATGACTGCGCGCTCGAACCGGGTCAAAGTCAAATTCTTGATATTCTCAGAGAGTACCCGCCAGCACGGGATTCATCACGGCTATTCACAGGAGCCTATGCTGCAAAATTTGTTCTTTATAACATTTGTAACGAAGTGAACCGCTCAATTGACGCGGAGATTAGATTTGAAAGCAGGGTGAAAACGAGGTTGAATAAGGTCAATGATTTTACAGAGACAAGAATACAGCGGGATTACGAAAGGCACCAAGAACAATGCCTGCGATCTTGGCAAAGCATCAACGAGGATAAGGAGCAGTATTGGGCCGTATTGAAGGAATTGTACGGAGATTTTCCAAAAGATCTTTTCCAGCGGCTGATGGCTGTGGAGTATCAACAAACATTTTAATAAGCGGGTTTTCCAAAGGTGTGAATCGGTTTTGTTGATTTGGTTCTTTGGTAGTTGAGCTCGCTCTCTCTTCAAGGTTGTGATCTCCGCTGGCATCAGTGTTTGTAAATTTAACTTCTTGATGCTTCAAAGAGACAACGATGATGAGAACAAATAAGCCGCAAGTAAAGAAATGGGTGCTTCCGTGGACGCTCTTGATTCTCGTCTCTGTGGGGATGGTAGGTTGGATTTGGCGCGAGCAACGATTGGCGGCGAAGGGTGGCGTTCCATGGGGAGGTGGGCAGGCCACGACGACTCCTCTCTCGAATCATGTGTACGGGATTCAAGGTGTTATCCGTCGAAAGCTTTCCAGCGGGGACGGAAAGTGGGCAAGGATGTCTTTGGAGTCGGATGAATACCCGTTAGGGATAGTATCCAATGTCTACAAATTTCCCTCCGGGAGCCGGACGGTGCAAGTGTTGGAGCTTCCGGGGGCTGATCGGTGGTTAGGAACCCAGGATTATGAGAAAATGGCTAAACAGGAGTTCTTGACTCGGGTTGCTCAAGAAAAAGGCTTGGAGGAGATCAAGGCTATCTTGGAGGATTTTCCGGCGGCGCGCGAATCGGGGTTTCTATACAGCGGGATTCATGAGGTGTTCGTGGCCCGGGCGGAATGGCGAGAGGTGATCCGGCGAAGTCTGCTCAAGGTGTTGGATACCCACCAGGTGGTGTCTCACCAAAAGGCCCTCATTGCCACGACGGACAACTCCAGTTCGGTCCTGAGGGATCGGGTGCGTGTGGAACAACGGTATTACCAGAGGCGATGTCAGGATCGCTTGAAACGGTTGTATGGGGCACTTCCAGAGGCGGTTTTCCAACGGTTGAACTCGGTCTACATCTGGGGTGTTCCCAAACCGTTAATCCTCCCGACGAGTCCAGCGTCCGCGTCTTTGTCGAACTCCGGAAAACCCGTCCTACCCGAAGCGACGAAAATACTCCCATGATGAGAAAACCTTGGCTGTGGATTTGTTTATTTTGCGTGTTTTCGGTGTGCTGGGTTTTGGATCGCCGGCATGTTCTCAGAAGAACTCCTGAAGAGATGCGCGATTCCTTTATTTTGGTAACGGCGTTGATTGGCAGGCGGCCGGAATTGCTGAAGGATATCGATCGGCTGTCGAAGGGCGATTTGGAATGGTTGAGTTATTCGCTGACCTCTTCTTCGACCGATGGCAATTCGAATCGAACCAATCGTTTTTGGATGTCTGACGCATGGGAAGTCGCGTCCCGCTATCAGTTCAACCGAGACCTCAAGCATCACCCGGAATACGCTCAAATCCTTTCCATTCTGAGCGAGGAAACGGCGGTTCGTAAGTCTTCTAAGCTTTATACCGGCGCCATGGGCGTGGCACGAATCTTGTGGGGTCATCGGGAGGCAGTCGAAGACATCCTCAAGCGGGAGATTGAGTTGGAGAAATCTCTTTCCAAAGACCCACGGATGGATCCGGTCTGGGTTGCGATGAAGCGCGAGGGGGTTGCCGAGTCCATTGAGTTGCGAAAGGGTTCTTTTCAAGGGATGACGGAGAGTTTGCGACAATTGTTTGTCGATTTGTACGGGGGGGTACCCGAATCGACCCTCCAACGGTTGCTGTCCATCGAGCCGCACGTCTGGTGACGATCCAAGGGCCCCGGGGTGCCGGGGCGGGCTCGGTGGGAGGGCTCACCGGCGAGGCGTGACGGGGCGGTTGTCCGGTGGCCTGGGCGTCTGGCCTTCCAGTTGGGCGTGACTCTGGGGAGGCTTTGTTGGAGCGTCTTGCAGTCCCAAGGTTCAAGTCCACCGACCATCATCGACTCCACCTGCCATCCCGATTTCCATCGTCCTTCCATGAAACCGATCTCGATCTTCGATGCGTTTGCCGTGGGTGGCCGTGCGGTGGTGTTGGGCTTGGCCTTGTCCGCGGTGGTGGCGTGCGTGCCGGCCGCGGTGGCGCAGACGGCTTCGGTGCGGCAGTCGCCGGCCTTGCGTGAGGTGACGCCGCAGAAAGCGGGAGTGTCGCCCGAGCGGTTGGCCCGGATCGATGCCGTTTGCGAGCAGGCCATTCGCGAGGGGCGTATTCCGGGCGTGGTGGCGCTGGTGGCCCGCAATGGCAAGGTGGTCTATCACAAGGCCTTCGGCATGGCCGACAATGAGGCCGGCCGGTCGCTCAAGCGCGACGATATCTTCCGCATCGCATCGCAGACTAAGGCCATTACCTCGACTGCGGTGATGATGCTGTGGGAGGAGGGGCGATTTCGGCTCGATGATCCGGTGTCGAAATGGATCCCGGAGTTCAAGAAGCCTCAGGTGCTCAAGACCTACAACGAGGCCGATGGCACTTGGACCGGCGAGCCCGCCAAGCGCGAGATCACCATTCGCGATTTGCTCACGCACACCTCGGGCCTCGGGTACGGCGTTATCGACGGCGACGCCCGCTTCAAAAAGCTCTATGCCAAGGCCGGTGTGGTGGATCTCTTCACCACCGAGCCCGTGACCATTCGCGAGAGCGTGCTGCGCTTGGCCAAGATGCCGCTGCACCATCACCCGGGCGAGAAGTTCACCTACAGCGAGGGGCTCGATGTGCTTGGCTATTTCATCGAGGTGGTTTCGGGCATGCCCTTCGATGTTTTCCTGCAGAAGCGCATCTTCGGACCGCTGGGCATGAAGGATACGGGCTTCTACTTGCCGGCTGAGAAGGCCGCTCGGTTGGTGGCCGTCCAGAAGCCCGAGGGCGGAAAGTGGGTGCGCTATCCGGTGACCTTCTACGATCCGAACTATCCGGTCACGGGCGCGAAGTCGTTCTTCTCGGGTGGTGCCGGCCTGTGCAGCACGGCGCTCGATTATGCGACCTTCCTGCAGATGTACCTCAATGGCGGCGAGTTGGGCGGAAAGCGGTTTCTCAGTCGCACGACCATCGAGATGATGATGCGCGAGCAAGTGGCCAAGAACCTCTTCGGCGGCGGCGATAAGCACTACGGACTGGCCTTCGGGGTGGTCACCGAGCAGGGACAGGCTCGGGGTGGCGAGGGCAGCGCGGGCACCTTCGATTGGGGCGGGTATTTCAACACGCAGTACTTCGCCGACCCTAAGGAGCAGATTCTCGGCGTGCTCATGAAGCAGACCCAGGGCGGCGACGACAACACCGGTTGGAAGTTCCGCCAATTGGTCGGCCAGACCATCGATGATTGAGTGTCGATGACTGTGGAGCGTCGGCTGACGATCAGGTTCTGCAATTTCCGCAGTCTGCGGGTCTTGACCGCATTGCTGGCGGTCGTGGGTGCGGTTTTCTCGGAGTCTTCGAGGGCTGCCGAGACGATGGCGGCGCTGAGCGGGTTTGCGTTTGAGTCGGCGCCGGGAAGAACGCCGGTCGTCGAGGTGGTCAGCAACACGGTGGTCGCGTTCCGAGCGGTGACGGGCAAGGCAGCCCCTTCAGGCTTGGTGCCCATCTTCGCCGCAGAGACCCAAGGTCGCATTGAGCTGCGTCGAATCCCGGGCAAGGGACAGGAGAGTTTCAGCGACCCCGTCTTTTTTGCCTGGCCGCCGCGCCGTGAGTCGGAGGCTGGCAGGGTCTCAGGTCGATGGGAGGCGTTGGCCATTCGTGAGGATCGCTCGCGTCATCGCTTCGCCTTGGAACTCGCGGTCGAGGGCGAGCGCGTTGCAGCGCGCTTTGATCCCGATACCGATTATCGCTTCGCTCATTTGACCGACGGGCGGTTGCAGCACGGCCGACTGGAGCTGCAGGTGGCCTACCTCAACGACCACTACCGCTTGTTGGTCGAACGACGGAAGGATCGATGGGTGGGCTCCTGGAGATTGGAAGACGACTCGGCTTCCGGCCCGCTGGAACTGTGGCGGGATGCCTCGGCGACACAGGCTCCGCCTCGACGCGGTACCATCGCCTTGCACGAATGCCGCAAGGCCGGAAGCCCCGAACGGATTTACCGTCTGGCCGACGAGCCACTGCCGTCGGGGTGGCAGCGAGTGTCTCCGCCGCTCTGCGAGGTTTGGAAACCCGGCAATGCATCCCAGACTCGGCCGCGTTGAGAAGGGCTGGGATTTGTTGGGATTCGGTGAGATTCGCTAAGGTGTGCGGAGTGAGTGCGATTTTGGCGGCCCCGAGCCGTAGCGGTCACTCCACGATGAGTTCGCCGCGCATGAGTCGCCAATGTCCGGGGAAGGTGCACAGGAACGGATACCGTCCCGGCGTCTTTGGGGCCGTGAAGTTCAATTCGGCGCGGCCCTTGGGGTTCACGAGTGGCGTGGCTTGGAGCACCTTGGGCGACACCGGCAAGTAGCCCTTGGCCATGCCCTGCGGGTCGGCCGCCAACCGGTCGGCCAGGGCTCCGATTTCGTCGGCGGCACCTGCGTCCACAAGCACCAGATTGTGGGTCATGACGTCGGGGTTCTCAAAGATCAGTCTCACGGCAGAACCGGCCGCCACCCGCAGTTCGCGGGGCACGAATCGCAGACCGGCCGCCGCCTGCACCCGCACCGTGGGGCCCATTCCGCGCTCAGCCGATTCCCAAGCCTGAGCCAGTTGTCCCAAGGTCTCGGCGTCGGCAGCCAGTTGGGTTCGGGGCAGGGGGCGTCCGAGAGGATCGTAGAGAAAGACGGCGGGAGGACGGCCGCCGAGATTGCGGAAGAGCACCTCGATGCGGTTCAGACCCGGCTGGAGTTCGAGTTGGACTTGCTGCTCGCTGCTCCACTGGGAGTCGTGCGAGAGGAGTTGCACCCCGTTGACGGTGATATCGAGGAAGCCGTGTTTCACCGAGAGGGTGGCCGGTTGGGCGACTTCGCTGCGGAGGAGGGTTCGGTAAAGGCCGGCTCCGGTTCGGGCCGTGTCGGTGGCCTCCGCGTCCCAGGCGCGCGGCTCGGAGTTTCCTTGGGCACCGAGCCATTGCCAGTGTCGGAGGCGTGTGCCGGGGGCCACTTCCAGCACGGGTACGCTTCGGCTTCGGGCCGATTGGGTTCCGTGGCGAAGGTCGGTCAGCATGCGCTTCACGTCGGCGTGGGTTCCCGGGAGAGCGTGCAGAGCGTGTTCCACGGCGGGCATCGTTGGACGCAGGTGCGCCACTGCGTCCACCACTTCCATTTGCACCCGGGGGTGCGGATCGGCGGCCGCGGTGTGCAAGGCGTCCGCCACACCGGTCAGACGATCGGCCTGATAGCGAGTGAGGCGAACGGCGGCCGCGCGGTGCAGCGGAGATGGGGCCGTTCTGAGTTTGGCCAACCAAGCTGGTCTTACCTCGCCAAAACTCTCGGCCACGAACAACGCCTCCAGCAGCGCTTGTTCGTCGTTTGGATGTTGCTCGACCCAAGCCTCCAACGCTTTCAGGCCAGAGGCTCCACGCCGGCGCAGTTCGAGGCGGGCATGTTTGCGGACCAGATCTTGCCGGTGGGTGAGTAGATCCAGCAGGGCGGGGAGTTTGGCTCCCTCGATCCGCGGCCATTCGGTGGTCAGCGGGCGCGACTGGTTGATGATGCGCCAGATGCGGCCCTTCACGTGGTTCCAACGCACGTCGCGCATGGGGTGCTGGGCGTGACCGATGATGGCGCTGGCGAAGTCGGAGACGTAGAGGGCGCCGTCCATGCCGAACTCCACGTCGACAGGGCGGAAGGCCGCATTTTTGGAAGAGACCAAGTCCAAACGACCGCTGCCCCGCACCATGCCTTGGCTGAAGTCGAACCGGGTGAGCGACACCACGTAAGGTCCGACGCAGGCGGCCGAGGCCATTCCTTGTTGGTATTCTTCCGGGAAATTCAGGCTGGAGATGCTCGCTGCGGCGCTGCCCTTGCCGTAGCCCACGGTCTGGGCATAGGCGAAGGGATGGTAAATGCCCAGGGGGGTCCAGGTGAGAGGCAATCCGTCGAGGACCAATCCGTCGCCGTACATTTGGAAGATGTTTCCGGTGCGGTCGAAGGTGACCTTCCAAGGGTTCGGGGTGATGCTTTGCCATTCGGGTTCGATACGACCATTGCGGGGATTCATTCGGTAGGTGGTTGAATCCACCCCGCGCACCGGGCCGAAGGGAGTTTCGAATTGCGAGCGGTGGAACACGCCGTCGCAGAACCAGACGGCTCCGGTGGGATCGGTAGCCATCATGCCGCCGTGGTGCGAGTCGGTGAGGTCCAGTCCGCGGAGTTGCTCGGTCTTGCGATCGGCGCGGCCGTCCCCGTCGGTGTCTTGCAGGAGCCAGTGGCGGGATTGTTCGGAGACCAGCACGCCGTCGGCCGTGAAGGCGACTCCGTCGAGGGCATCGAACCCGGAGGCGAAGACGGTGAGTTTGTCGGCCTTGCCGTCCCGGTTGGTGTCTTCGAGCACCACGAGCTGATCTTCCTGGGGTTGACCCGGCAGCGTGTGGGGGAAGCTGGGCATGGTGACCACCCAAAGACGCCCTCGGCCATCGAAGGCGATTTGCACCGGGGCGCGCAGCGCGGGGAATTGTTCTTCCGACGCGAAGAGGTTTACGGCGTAGCCGTCGGCGACCTGGAATCCGGCCTGCATTTCGGCGGCCGATTTTACGGTGCCCACGCTGTGGGTGGTTCCGCCGGACTCGGGCACCGGGGGCGGAGCCAGTGCGATGAACGGGGCGTCGGCAAATCGGGCTTTCGGGCTGGTGGCGATTTGCTGCACCAACGCGTCGGCCTTCTCGATGCGCTTGAGGTAGAGAGGGATTTCGGCCTCGCGTTCCTCGGCCCGCTTGCGCTGGCCATAATAGAGGATGCCGTTCTTGGGGCGGACCACTTCGGCCACGAAGTGAGCCAATTGGGAGGATGCGGCGGCGACTTCCTTCAGGCGGGCAGGCTTGATCCGATCGAGTGCGGGTGCACCGACGATTGCGTGAGCAATGGCGCGGGCGATGATGCGGTTGCCGGAATCATTGAGGTGCAGGCCGTCGGTGGTCAGAGGCTTTTTGGCGGCCAAATAAGCCTTCTGGCTAGGAACCAAGAGATCGACGTAAAGGGCCTTCCGGGCAGCAGCCGTTTCGCGGAGAACTTCTGAGTAGGCTGCGACGTCAGCATTGCGGATCGCAGCATCGGGCCCGGGGTGTCCTGCTTCCACAGCAGTGGGAGACAAGACCACGATTCGGGCTCCGGGGTGCAACCGCTCCAGTTGTCCGAGCAAGACCTCCCATTGGGAACGAAACTCCGGAAGGCCTTTGGATCCGGCAAACGATTCATTCATTCCATAACCAACCACCACGACCTGGGCGGGCCACAGCGCCAGCAGGGATTTCATGTGGTCGGCATACCCTTCGGCCCGCAACCGGTGCCCCACCTCGTCTCCGGTCCAGGCGAAGCTGCGGAAATGCAGCGGTCGGTTCGTGTCGGCCAGATGGATCCAAGCCTGCAACTCACCGTGTTCCAGAAGGCGTTCCACCAGCGAATTGCCGTAGCAGACCACGGTGTCTTCGGGTTTGAGCGGGATTTGCGCCGACAGCGGGCCACGGGTGCTCAAAGCCCAGATCAGGCTCAGGAACAATAGTTTTTGAAACCGTTGCATGGAATCCCGGGAGGGTCCGGCAACGGACTACAGCCGCAAGCTCAGAGCGGAGCTGAGTGCGACTTATTGAGCCTCTCTCGGGCGGCCTTCCCGACGATCAGAAGCTCTCCAAGGAATCCCCGACGCGCAGGGTGGCTCCGGCTCCGCGGATGAGGATCAGGTTGTGGCCGAAGAGGGGGGAATCGAAGCGCGGGTCCATGCGATAGCGGGCCAGGGTCCGCAAGGGCTCCGGGCCGCGCCGGGTGGTTTCCTGATCGGTCGTGGTCATCACGCAGCGGATGCAGGGTTTGACCCGGGCGAATTCGACGGCTTCGGAGCGAAGGGTCGTGCCCTGATCTTCGGACCCCACACCGCCCCCGGCGATGACGAGGTTCGGCCGGAACCGGTCCATGGGGAGCTGTGAGCCGCCGCCGATGCGTTGGTTGAGGTCGGCCAGGGATTCCTCGGAGGCCACCAGGAATGGGTAGCCGTCGCTGAAATAGTTCTCGGCCTCCCGCGACCCGGTCCACTCCTTGGAACTGAGTCGTCGCCGCGTGGGATCCCATCGGACGAGTCGCGCGCGCAATTCTAGGAACTCGCTGCACCAAGCTGCAGCTCGGTCCCCCTCGTCGAGGGCCTGGGTGGCATGTCGCCACACCGTGACTGGACGTGTCGCCTCAAACGGACTTCCGGGAGGGCGGAACCGGGGGACCGTGAGCGGTTCCATGCCCGGGGCCCGGAGTTCCAGCGCGTCGGCGGTCAGGGTTGTTTCGATCAGGGCCATGCGGGGCGTCTGCCGTTGGGTGACAAAGCGGCCAGCCTCATCGACGACCATCCACTCCCGGTCGTGGGCTAACCCGTGCGACGTCACCAGGGATTGTGTTAGGGCGATGCCCCGCGCGGATTTCACCGGATACACCACCAAGCCCGTCAAGCGAACCATCTGCGACATATCCAGATCGTCCGGTTTCTCCGACCCGTTGGCAACCGATCCAGTCTCCAAGGAGCCTGTCCCTTGAGAGGAGCCTGTCCCTTGGAAGGAGCCTGTCCCTTGGAAGGAGCCTGTCCCTTGGAAGGAGCCTGTCCCTTGGAAGGAGCCTGTCCCTTGGAAGGA
>CAMCYJ010000009.1 GCA_945883815.1 Akkermansia muciniphila
TGGCTGCGTCTTCTTCCGCAAGAGCTTCGTTGTTCACTCGATCCGGGTCTCAACCATTGGCCTTCAATCGGCCCGCGCCTCGCTCTCGCCTTGTCTTGCGAAAGAATCCGCGACGCCATCCCTTTCCTCCCAACTGAATCGTTCCGGCCGAGCCGGAACGATGCGATGGGATCGGTCGTGCTGGCTGCGTCTTCTTCCGCAAGAGCTTCGTTGTTCACTCGATCCGGGTCTCAACCATTGGCCTTCAATCGGCCCGCGCCTCGCTCTCGCCTTGTCTTGCGAAAGAATCCGCGACGCCATTCCTTTCCTCCCAACTGAATCGTTGGCTGAGTACGCTTTCGGTAGTCAGGTAGACTACTTGGAAACAGATCCCCACCCGGAGGGTCATAGGGTGTGTCGGCCCGCGGGTTTCGGGCCACCGGATCGATGCCGTCATGTGTGGAGAATCCGAGATCTCCTCGGACATCCGCTGGGGGGAGGGAAATTCCAGGAAACTCTAGCCGGAGGTGGCTGGCGGCGGAAATCAGCGCGGGGGAAGGGCCGAGAGGAGTTCGCGGGCGACGGTGGGGATGATCTCGCGTTCGGTGGCGTGGTCGGTGGTGAAGACCACCAGGATGATGCGGCGGCCTGTGGGCAGTTCGATCAGCGCGGCATCGTGCCGGGTCTGGCTGGTGAGGCCGCATTTCGACCAGAGCTTTGAGCCGGGCTTCAATGCGATGCCCGTGTACCCATGGGCTTGGTCTTCCGGATCGGCTGCCGGCGCGGTGAAGTCCCGGGCCATGAGGTCGAGCATCTGGCGCGATCGGTCGGGGTTGACGCACTGTCCCAACGCCATCTCGAGCATCAGGCGCGCGGTGGCCTCGGTGGTGAGGAAGTTGCGCCGGGGTTCGAAGGCGGCGATGGCTTGGCTCTCTCTCCCGTAGGGACCTTCGCACCAGGGCTTTTTGCTGGCGTTGACCGCAGTGGGGTAGCCTTGGGTGTGGAACCACCGGGTGACCGCGGCGCGTTGGTCCACCCATGTCTTTAGTTCCGACTCGGGCAGTTCCGGGCCGCTGGTGGTGCCGGTGAGCAAGTCGATGAGGTAGTGGGTGGGCTCGTTGTACGATTCCACGATCATGTCGCGCAGGGCGCGGCGGACCTCGGGCGTGTCTTGGATTTTTCGGTCCTCCATCCAGCGATGGACGGCCGCCTGGTAGAAGAGCTTGATGACGCTGGCCGGGTAGATGGGCTCGGCGCCCAGGACCGAGGCGAAGGCAGCAGGGCGGGGCGGTGCGCCCGTTGCGCCGAGGTCGACCACGGTCGCGGCTACCTGCGAGGGCTGCAGGGGGGCTTTCCAGGGCCGGGCCAGCGTGCGCTCCACGGCTCGATCGAGGGCCTGCTGCAGGGCCTTCGATGGCACGGCCGACGGGTGGCCGGCGAGGGCGGGTTCGCCGGCTCGCGCCGTCGGGGTGCCCAGCCCGACCATTGCAAGTCCGGCGAGTGTCAGGGCGGCCACCAGCAGTTCGATCGCGGGTTTCATGGGGCGGGGTCTGTGGTCGACACGTTGGCGGCGGGTCTTTCGAGGAATCTCATGACCGTGTCGCCGTGGCGCATGTCTTTGCGCTCTTTCCAAGTGGCGGGGATTTCCAGCGTGTCGCGCTTGGTGTGGCCCACCACGAACAATCCTCCCGGAGCCAGAAGCCCTGGCAAGACGATGTCATCGAGCAGCAACTGGGCGAGCGAGGTCGATCGACGGCCGACATTCTTCTCGCCGTAGGGCGGGTCGGCGATGATCAGGTCGAATTGGCGTCCGCCCTGAGCCAGTTGGGGAAACACCAGAAACACATCCTGCACCCGCAGTGTCACCGCAGTGACGGGCAATCCTGAGGCGGCCAGATTCTGGCGGAAGAAACGGGCGTGTTTCTCGGACTTCTCGATGCTGACCATTTCCCGAGCTCCGCGGCTGAGGCATTCCAGACCCAGGGCCCCGCTGCCGGCGAACAAGTCCAAGACCCGAGCCCCGTCCAGAAAGGCTCCGAGGCTGTTGAAGACCGCCAGCTTGACCTTGTCGGGTGTGGGGCGGACTCCGAGTCCTTCAGGAACCTTCAATAGTCGGCCTGCAGCCAGTCCTCCGATGATGCGCACGCAGCGAGAGTGGGCTCCAGCGCCCGGTCGGCAAGCATCGGTTGAAAGCCTGAATTGACTCCCGGCGTGATGGGGCAACATTAGCTGAATGAAACGCTTTCCCCTCACCGGCCTGATTCAAGTCGCCACCCTGACCTTCACCACCCTCACCATGATTGCAGCCACTCCCCTCCAAGAGGTCAAACTCAAGGACATTGACGGCAAGGACACCTCCCTCAAAGCCTACTCCGGCAAAGTGCTGTTGGTCGTGAACGTCGCCTCGCAGTGCGGGTTGACTCCGCAGTACAAGCAGTTGGAAGCGGTCTACAAGAAGTACCACGGGCAGGGTCTCGAGGTGCTGGGATTTCCGTGCAATCAGTTCGGAGCCCAGGAGCCGGGTACGGCCGAGGAGATCAAGACTTTCTGCTCCACCAAGTATTCGGTGAGCTTCCCGCTCTTCGCCAAACTGAACGTGAACCCGCCGGAGCAGCACCCCTTGTACTCGGTGCTCACGGGCAAAGAAGCGGCTTTCCCCGGACCGATCGAGTGGAACTTCGGCAAGTTCCTCGTGGGTCGTGACGGTAAGGTGCTGCACCGCTTCAGCCCCCGCACCCAGCCCGATGCGGCCGAAGTGGTTTCGGCCATCGAGTCTGCCTTGAAGGCGAAGTGACCGAGGCGGTTTGGTTTTGCCAGAAGTTGAGACAAGAAAGCCCGCCATTTGGCGGGCTTTCTGATTTCACGAGCTCCGGGGCTCATGGTTTCAAACCAGCTCCAGCGGACTCCTTGGGAGAGTTCGCCTCACGGAGCGCGGATCAGCTGCGGGGCAGGGCGACCACGCCGGTACGGGTCAGGTCGAGGATGCCGAAATCCTTCACCAGCAGCAGGAACTGGTTGATTTTGGTTTCAGCCCCGGTGATCTCGATGACGATATTGTCGGGCTGCACGTTGACGACCTTGGCCCGGAAGAGTTCCGCCAGTTGGCAGATCTCGGCACGGTTCTGGCCGTTGGCCGCCACACGAACGAGAACCAATTCCCGGTCGATGTAGTCGGTCTTGCTGTAGTTGATCACCTTGACCGTATCGATGAGCTTCTCGAGCTGTTTGCAAATTTGCTCCACCGTGGCGTCATCTCCGCGGGTGACGATGGTCATCCGGCTGAGGGTGGCGTCATGGGTCGGGGCGACGTTCAGCGAGTCGATGTTGTAACCGCGGCCGCTGAAGAGGCCGGAGACGCGGGTCAGGACGCCGAACTTGTTTTCGACGAGCACGGAGATGGTGTGGCGCATGGGATGTTCGCTTTTCACGGTGTCGGTATTTCGGTTCGTGGAGGCTGGCCTGGACGCACCGGCTCTGGAAACGGGCCCCGCACAGAACCGAAGCCCGCGATCCGTTGCCGGAGACGCGGGCGACCTGGATTCCAAACAGTCGGCCAGTCCGCGTCAGCCCCGGGGGGCTACACGTACGGCTACCTGTTCACGCTTCGGAATCACGGGCGGACGCTATCGAAGCCCCCAAGCCAGCGGCAACGGGTATTTTCCAGTGAACGGGGTGGTCTGAACTTTGCGAGGCCTAGGGACCTTGCCTATGGTTTGGCTCATGCCCCGATGGATCCTGTGCCCAACCCTGCTGCTGCTAGGGTTGCTTTCCGCGCTCATTGCGGAGGCCCAAACGCAGCGTTTGATTCCCCGGGGCGACTTGTGGCGCCTAGCCAAGGGAACCACCGAGGCGTCTTCACCCGATCCTACCGGGTGGCGGGCGATCGGGTTCAATGATGCCGCGTGGTCTGCGGCGACGCTGCCGGTTTTCTACGGTGAGCCACTGACGGGTACCGAATTGACCGACATGCAGAACCGGTATTCCACGGTGTTCTTGAGACGGTCTTTCACCGTGGGCTCGCCGGCGGATGTTCGAAGCCTGATTTTACGAGTGAAGGTGGACGACGGTTTCATCGCCTGGATCAACGGGCGTGAAGTGGCCCGCTTCGGAGCTCCGGAAGGTGATTTCGCCCTCAATTCATTTGCCTCGGTGACCGCGGCCGAGCCTGTGGATTTTGCCGACTATGCAGTGGCCTTGCCCAAGGAAGTGCTGAAGTCCGGAACGAATGTATTGGCCATCCAGGCGTTCAACGCGACCTTGGCCAGCAGCGATTTGGTGCTCGATGCGGAATTGGAGGCCGAGATGGATACTCAGGCCCCCCGGATCGCCCGGATCTTGCCGGCCGAAGGGTCTGTCGTGGAGCCGTTCAGTTCGGTCGAGGTGCTCTTCGATGAGCCCGTGCGGGGTGTCGATGCCTCCGATTTGAAGATCAACGGATTGCCGGCGCAGTCGGTGGTGGCGGTCGCTCCCGATCAATATTTGTTCAGCTTTCCCAAGACGCCGGTGGGCACGGTGGGCTTTCAATTCGTTCCTGGCCACGGAATCACCGACTTGTCTTCGGCAGGGCTTCCCTTCGCTGGAGCAACCTGGTCGGTGACCGTGGAAGGCGGAACCGAAGCCAAGGGGGTTCTCATCAATGAGTTTCTGGCGGTGAACAGCCGTGGTTTGCGCGATGAGGATGGCGACAATTCCGATTGGATTGAACTCTTCAACAGCGGCACTTTGCTGGCATCCATGCAAGGCTGGGTGCTGGTGGCCGGGACCGACCGTTGGGTTTTTCCGTCGTTGTTCCTAGCCCCCAATGGTCGCCTGCGGGTGTTCGCCTCAGGCAAGAACCGCACGAACGACACGGCCCGTTTGCACACCTCGTTCCGATTGAGTTCCGCAGGTGAACGTTTGGCGCTGCTCAATGCCCAAGGTGTGGTTCAAGACGAATACGCCCCGACTTATCCGCCTCAACGCGCGGATGTTTCCTATGGACATGCTGAAGGGGCACCAAACCGGAATGGATACTTCGTCGTTCCGACTCCAGGTGCACCGAATGGAGCCAAGGGCGACGGCTTTGCCCCCGAGGTCGAATTCTCGGTTTCCAGCGGAACGTATTCCGGCGCTTTGGAAGTGCAGTTGAGCCCATCCACCAACGCACCCGTGCCGGTCCGAACGGTGATCCGCTACACGGTCGATGGATCCATGCCCACCGAGACCTCGCCGGTGTACTCGACCCCGCTGCGGTTCACCAATCTGGCGGTCCGTCTGCGTGCCCGAGCCTTCACCGGTGGATTGTTGCCCGGGGAATTGCGCGGTGAAACGTATCTGCCTCTGACCACGACGGTCGCCAACTTCCGTTCGGATCTACCAGTGATGCTCATTCATGATTTTGGTCAGGGACGACCTCCGGCCAATACTCGGGTTTTTGCTCATATGCAGATATTCGAGCCCGATACGAACGGCGTGACCCGGCTCACCAGTGCTCCCGCCTTGGCCACTCGGGCCGGCATCTCCGTTCGGGGTTCCAGCACCGAGGGCATCCCCAAAGCCAGTTATCGGGTCGAGTTTCGCGACGAGTTCGACAATGACCGACCGCTGTCGCCCTTGGGAATGCCCGCCGACGGCGATTGGGTGATGTATGCTCCCAACTTCTTCGAACCGGTGCTCATCCACAATCCGTTCATGCACCAGCTGAGCCGGGACATCGGGCGCTACTCGCCGAACTGCCGCTTCGTGGAGGTCTATTTTGTGGGTTCGGGCACCGGGGCCATCGACTCGTCCAGTTACGCGGGCATTTATGTGCTGATGGATCGGGTCGAGGTGGGCAAGCACCGGGTCGATGCCGGGACCTTGGAACCGGAGAATCTCACGCTGCCCTCGCTGTCCGGCGGTTACCTCATGAAGATCGACCGTTTGGATCCGGGAGATGCCGGGATCTTTGCGGCCAATCAATCCGTGGCGCTGGTGGATCCAAGAGAAGATCAACTCCGGTTGCCGGCCCGTTCCGCTCAGTTGAATTACATTCGCAACTATCTGACCTCGTTCGGCAATGCCCTGTACGACAATGCCCGCTTCACCAATCCGGTGACGGGATTCCGGGCATACATCGATACCGGTTCCTGGGTGGATCACCACTTGCTGAATGTTCTGTCTTTCAACGTCGATGCCTTGCGACTCAGCGCCTTTTTCTCCAAGAAACGCGAGGGCAAGATCCATTTCGGACCGATCTGGGATTTCGATCGAGCTCTCGGCTCCACCGACGGGCGGGACTCCAACCCGCGGGTTTGGCGTTCCCAAAGCGGAGATCTCGGCACCGATTTCTTCAATTATCCGTGGTGGGATCAGGTCTTCCGCGACCCCGATTTTTATCAGGAGTACATCGATCGCTATCAGGATCTTCGAACCCGTCAATTTGCCACCACCAACCTCTGGCGTCTGATCGACGACCTGACTCGTCAGGTTCGCTCGGCGCAACCTCGGGAGCAGAATCGATGGGGCGTGTTCCCAAGGGGGGGAACTTATCAGGCGGAGGTCAACTTGATGAAGGCGTGGATTTCGAATCGGGCCGATTTCATGGATCGCCAATTCGTGTCTCCGCCTCGTTTGGCGAGTCCCTCGAGTCGAGTGGCCTCCGGATTCGGCGCGGAGATCATCGCGCCGTCGGGCCTGACCACGTCTGTCTATTACACGACCGACGGGTCCGATCCTCGATGGCCTGGTGGCAGAACCAACCCCGCGGCCCGTCGCTACACGGGCAGTCCCATCACTCTGGATGCCAACGCCAAGTTGGTAGCCCGTTCGGTGAACCCTCTCCACTCCGCGCTGACCGGTGCCAACAACCCGCCTTTGAAATCCACGTGGTCGGGCCGGGTGTCGGCCACCTATGTAGTGAAGCCCATCCCGCTGGTGGTGAGTGAAATCCACTTCCACCCGGATGACGGTGGTGCGCCCGGAGACGCGGACAATCTGGAGTTCGTGGAACTCTGGAATCGCGGCGACAGTCCCGTTTCGTTGGCGGGAATGCGCCTCCGCGGCGGCATCGACTTCACTTGGTCGCTCACCAATGCCCCGACACTGGCACCCGGTGCCTACGGGGTTCTGGTCCGGAATTTGGCGCGGTTCTCCGTTGCCAACCTGACGGTGACCAACCTCATCGGCGAATACGGCTCCGATCAGTTGTCCAATGATGGGGAACGCTTGGCCCTTAGCGGTCCGTTGGATGAGCCCGTGTTCGATTTCCGCTATGAGGCTTCGTGGGAACCGTTGGCCGACGGGGGAGGGTACTCGTTGGTGTTGTCCAACCCATCTTCGCCGGGAGATCCGGCGTTGGCCGCCTCTTGGAAGCGCAGTGCGCGGTTGGGCGGATCGCCCGGGGTGCCGGATCCCAACACGGCTGAGGAGTCCGTGCGAGTGGTGGCGGAACGGGATGCGACGGGTATCCGCTTCCGCTTCGATGCCGCGGCGGGATCTTCCCACCGCTTGGAGGAACGGGTTTCTCTCTCGGAAGGCGATTGGACTCCGTTGAACACATGGCCTGCTGCCACGCTCACTCGTGCCGGGGAGTTTCGCGTCGAAACCTCAGGCACCACCCGGTTCTTCCGGGTGCGTCGGTTCTGAGGCAATTTGGGCGATCTGGTTCATTTGGGTCGAAGTGCGATCGGTTCGAGAATCGAGTTTCTTTCAGGGGTTTCCGGGTTTGAAGTGTTCGCATGAACCGAGTGCTGGTGCTTTTCGATTCGTTGTCGGGCAACACGGCCAAGATGGCCGAACTGGTGGCGGAGGGGGCTCGATCGGTGCCCGACACCGAAGTGCGGGTACGCTCCATTGCGGACGCCACCGCCGACGATGTGCTGTGGTGTGACGGTCTCGCGCTGGGTAGCCCGACCAACATGGGCATCCTCTCGTGGCGCATGAAGCGCTTCTGGGACGAGGTCATGGGCCCGCACTGGATGAAGGTGGACGGCAAGATCGGGTGCGCCTTCAGCACTGCTGGTGGTTGGGGCGGTGGGATGGAACTGGCCTGCCAGAGTTTGCTCACCGTATTGATGAACTTCGGGTTCCTGGTCTTCGGCGTCACCGACTACGCCACCCGCCTGCACACCCCGCATTACGGGGCTGTGGTGGTGAAGGAACCCCGTGGTGAGGATGCCGAGGGTGTGTGCCGTCTGCTGGGTCGCCGTCTGGCCGAGTGGACGGCCGTCCATGTCCATGGCCGCCAGGAGTTGCATCCCTTGAAGAACCCGGATCGCCGCCCGCCAGGATGAGAAAACGTGGAGGACGCTGCAGACATCATCCGGATGTGTGCACTTTCGTCACGGCGACCTCGGGTGGTTTATGAATAACACTGGGCTGGATCCCGCACCGCAGGGTGGCCGGAGCCTGATCCAAATCTTGGACGCCTCGGGGTGCCCGGTTCCCGCCGAGCCGAAGCCTCATTGATGGTTCGGAATGGGTGGAAACCCTCGGGGGCGATGCCCCTTCAGTGATGCCATTTCCGGTCCTGGAGGGGATGAGTTTGGAGGCACCGGAGCAGATTGCGCTTGAAGGCCCTTCCGTGGACCCGCAGAAACGTTGTGCCGGTGGCGGCCGAAACGGTTAGACGCCCGGTAAACCCGATCATGTTGAATGCCTTTGTCCGTGGACTGTTGGTGGGCCTCCTGCCGTTGGTTGGCTCTGTTGCTTTGGTGGCTGGCTCGGCCCCAGATGCCGCAGCTCGCCTGCCAGTGATCCTTCGCCAACCGATCAGTCAGGGCGTTTACGCGGGCGACACGGTCAGCCTTTCGGTGGCGGCTAATCCTCCCCCGTCCGAACCGGCCGCCGCGTTGAGCTACCAGTGGTTGGTGGGTACCAACCAGACTCCCATCGCTCCGGGTGCCTACAATTCCACCAACACCACGCTGCCGCAGTTGGTCCTGACCAACATGGCGACCGGCTACAGTGGTCTCTTCCGCGTGGCGGTGACTTCCGGGACGAATACGGTGGTGAGCGAACCAGCCCAACTCTCGGTGGTGCTCGGTGTGGCTTCGCAGCTTCGATTGGGAACGGTCTCGGTGAGCTCCAACTCAGGCACTGAAGTGGCGCGGCAGTTTTCCTTTCCGGTGGTTTTCTCGGTGTTCGGATCGGATCGGGGTGTGGGTGTGACTTGGACCTTTGACCCTTCGGTGGTCCGGGAGGTGCGCTTCGTTCCTGCTGCCGATTCGCCCACCAATACCACGGTTCGTAGCACCCTTCAGCCGGGGTGGTTCTCCTTCGAGTATATCCTGACCAACGACACGGCCGTCGGGTTTTCTCAGAATCAGCAGATTGGCCAACTGGTGCTCACCACCGCTGCCGATCGGGACCCAGCCCAAACATTGGCGGCCGCTCAGTTGATGCCGGTTGAATCAGATCGAGCGACCAACAGGGTCGGCCCGTCCTTCCCCTTGCCCAGCGGCAGTTACCGGGTGTTGGGAACCAATTTGGCAGATCGGGTGATGTTCCCCCTGAACCTCTTGATGACGCCGCAGGTGATTCCTAGCGGCTCGATCACTCTCAATCGACAGACGGGCTATTTCGAGCAGGAAGCCCAGGTCGTCAACCTACGCCCGGATGCCCTCGCGGACGTCCTGCTGATCGTCACGGGTTTGACCAACGACAGTCGCGGCGTGCCGGTTTCGCTCGCCAGTTCGGTGGGCCCAGTGGGTACCCCTCCCAATCCTTCGGTGTTCGTGGGTCCGATGGACGCGTTCGCCGTCCGCCGGTTGACCTTCGAGTACTACGTGTCCGATGGCCAACCCAACAGCATCGGAACACCGGGCTATGTGACCGAATTCGCCTTGGACAGCACCATTCAGACCCCAATTGGTCGGCGCAGTCTGGTTCCGGTGACCTACAAGCCGGTTCTCTCGGGCGGGGTGCTGCTGGAGTTTCCGACCCTCACCAACTTCAGCTACTACATCCGCTATTCAGATTCGCTGAATGATTTCAGCGCTCAGGACAACACCAACTCGATCATTCGCACCGCGCGTCCGGCAATTCTGGGCAACGGCCGGAAGGTGCAGTGGCTCGACAACGGGTTGCCCCGAACCGAAAGCACTCCGACCAACCGATTCTACCGGGTCCTCGAATTTCGCTGAGATTCAGTCCCTCCTTCGCCCCTCCTGACGCCGCCATTTACCGCCATGAGTTCCTCGATTCAACGCACCGCCCTCCTGCTCCTCGCCTCCAGTGCCGCCTTGTCTGCCCGCGCTCAGGATGAAGAAGCGCTCGAGCCCCTGGGCATCCGCTTCCGCTTGGCGGGTCGGGTGCAGTTCAACCTCAAGGCCTCGTTTACCGACGCCCAGACTCCCTTGTCGGGTGCGGCCGGGCAATTTGCCGATGGTTATGTGCTATTAGGATCGAACACGTCCACGTCCACCAATGCCGGCGTGGTGACCGCCAATCCCGGATCCTCGACGTGGAATTGGGGTTACCAGCGTGCCGATCAGGTGGCCGGCAACGAGTTGACCTTGACCCGATTCGATCAGGTGCCACGGGTGGGTGCTTTGGATGGGAGCGGGGGTAGCACCGCTTATGGGGGCGAGCTGTGGGCCATGTACGAACTCTATAGCTTCCGGTCGTTCAAGAAGCGCACCGCACACTGGGGTGTCGAGGCAGGGTATGGCTTCACCACCTTTGACGCTTCGGCTTCCGGTACAGTCTCAGGGACGGCCACCCGACGCCAGTCGGCGTATTCTCTGGGAGGCATTGTTCCCCCGTCTCCTGGGTATCAAGGCGGGTATTTTGGGCCGGTCCCCGGCGGGCCGGTCTCCCCGGTCATCGACTTCGCTCCGGTGCGGTCCTCCTCGGTACAGGCGGCAGGCATCAACTCGTTGAATGCGGCGGTCTCGACCGATTTGCACAGCATCAAGTTGGGGCCTTGGGTGGAGTTGCCCATCACCGATCGACTGACCGTCGGTTTGGGAGCTGGCTACTGCGCCATCTATGCCCAGGCCGATTTACGCTTCACCGAGTCCACCGCCTTCACCGGAAACCCGGCGGAGTTCGGGGCGGTCACGCAGAATCTGTCGGTCAACGCCTCGCGCGAGGATTGGCGTCCGGGAATGTATGCCCGGGCCGTGGTGGATTTTGCCATCACGCCGAGTTGGTCGGTCTTTGCCGGCGGTGACATCCAGTCCAATTCGGACTTGAACTTCTCAACCCAAGGGCGCGGGGCCAGCATTCAGCTTGGTTCGGTGTTCGGCGCGATGGCGGGCGTTCAGTTCAAGTTCTGAATGGGGCAGGGTTTAGGCTTCGTCTGAATTAAGGCGGTCTTGCAGGTAAGACCTCAGGAAAAGAGGTCCAGCTGGGGTGGAGGTGTCAGCTCTTGCAGGGCATCGCGCTCCAGACGACGAACTCTTCGCGATCGGCCACTGCCGGGATCGGTCCCGACCGGGGTTGTGCCGTCAGGCGCAGCGACGTGTTGGAGGTTGAGTTCTGCCTCTTCAAGGATTCTCAAGATGGTCTTGGCGCGATCGATGACCGAACGAGGCACCCCGGCCAGTCGCGCCACTTGGATGCCGTAGCTCTTGTCCGCGGGTCCGGGCTGAATCTTGCGCAGGAAGATGATCTGATCGTTCCACTCCCGGACCGCGACGTTGTAGTTCTGCACCCGTGGCAGTCGGCCCGAGGCCATCTCGGATTCCGACGGCTGGGGGTTCGGCGATCCGCTGCCATGAGGTGAGGCCAGTTCGGTCAATTCGTGGTAATGCGTGGCGAAGAGCGTCTTGGCACCAACTTGATGGTGCAGGTGCTCGACAATGCTCCAGGCCAAGCTCAGTCCATCGAAGGTGCTGGTGCCGCGGCCAATCTC
Source organism: Akkermansia muciniphila (assembly GCA_945883815.1). Lineage (GTDB taxonomy): Bacteria > Verrucomicrobiota > Verrucomicrobiia > Limisphaerales > UBA9464 > SXXZ01. The sequence continues at coordinate 11,798 of CAMCYJ010000009.1, forward strand.
ATCGAGGATGACCAGGCTGCGTCGGGTGGCGTTGTTGAGGATGTTGGCCGTCTCGCTCATCTCCACCATGAAGGTGCTCTGTCCGCGGGCCAGGTCATCGCTGGCGCCGATCCGCGTGAAGATGCGATCGCAAAGGTCGATGCGCGCCGAGGCCACGGGCAAATACGAACCGGTGTGGGCGAGCACGGCCAGCAGTGCCACTTGTCGGATGTAAGTGCTTTTGCCTGCCATGTTCGGGCCGGTGATGAGCGCGATCTGGTGGCTCTCCAGGTTGAGATCGGTGTCGTTGGGAACGAACCGCTCCTCGGTCATCCGCAGTTCCAGCACCGGGTGACGGCCTTCCTGGATTTGGATGCGTCCCTCGTCCCGAACCTCGGGCCGGTTCCATCCCTGAATCCGAGCCAACTCGGCAAAGCTGGCCAAGACATCCAGTTGCCCCAGTGCGGAAGCGGTCTCTTGGATGGACTTGAGGTGGTTCAGCACCTCTTCGCGCAGGCGCAGAAACAGGTCGTACTCCAGCTTCGTGGCCCGTTCCTCGGAGCCGAGGATCTTCGACTCCATGGCCTTGAGGTCTTGGGTGATGAAGCGCTCGCCGCTGGCCACGGTTTGTTTGCGCACATAGTCGCCCGGCACCTTGGACAGGTGCGACTTGGTGACTTCGATGTAATAGCCGAAGACCGAATTGAAGCCGACCTTCAGTGATGGAATGCCGGTGCGGGCGATCTCGTCTTGTTGGAGCTTGGCCAGCCAGTCCTTGCCGCCTCGGGCCGCCGAGCGCAGTTCGTCCAACTCCGTGCTGAAGCCGTCCCGGATCATCCCGCCTTCTTTCACCGCCAGGGGCGGTTCATCGGCGACGGCGTGGCCGAGCAGTTCGACGAGGTCGGGCAGTTCCCGGAGCAGGGAACCCAATTGCCCCAACTCCGTGGACTCGATGTCTTCCGGGGTCGCCGGGCCCGGGAGGAGTTCGGTCTGCGGAATGTCGGGGCCAGGTAGGGTGGCCATGGTCACGGCTGCCTTGACCGAGGGCAGTTGCTCCAAGGCCAGTCGCAGCGCCAGAAGGTCCCGCGCATTTCCGCTTCCGAGGCTCAGTCGGCTGACCGTTCGTTCGAGGTCGCGAACCTCGGCCAATCGGGCCCGGAAAGCAGCCAGGGCGGGTGGGTGATCCAGCCAGGACTTCACGGCGTCTTGCCGTCGGCGGATCGGGTCTTCGGCAGCCAGAGGTTGGGTGAGCCAATCGCGCAACCGACGGGCTCCCATGGGTGTCACGGTGTGGTTCAGGGCTCCGAACAATGTGGTGTTGCGGGGAGCGTCTGCATGGAGGGTTTCCAAGATCTCCAAATTGCGCAGCGAGATGGCATCGAGGATCAGGTAGTCGGCCACTTCGTAGAAACCAAGCCGACTCAGGTGCGCCACGTCGCGACGCAGGTGAGTGCTCAGGTAATGGAGAATGGCTCCAGCAGCACCGGTGGCAGCGGTGCGGTTGCGCAGGCCGAACCCATCGAGCGAGGCCACTTTGAAGTGTTCGCGCAGGGTGAAAAGGGCCGTCTCGGGCATGAAGACCCAGTCGTCATGGGGCGAGAGCTGCGTGTTGGTTTCACTCAACAAATCCGACACGGCCTTGGAGGCTCCAGGGAAGATGAGTTCGGCTGGACGCAGGCGCTCCAGCTCAGCCAAGAGGGCTTTGTTGCCAGTAAGCTCCGTCAGCCGAAAGTCTCCCGTCGTCAGGTCTACGCAGGCCAGTCCGTAGTTGCTGCCGTGGAGGGCGATGGACGCGAGGAAGTTGTTCCGCTCGGCCCGCAACAGGCGGTCGTCGAAGTGGGTTCCCGGTGACAAGATCGAAGTCACTTCCCGCTGCACCAGTTTGCCGGGCTTCGCCTCCTCGGTCTGATCGCAAATGCCCACCTTTCGCCCGGCCTTGAGCAGACGGCTGATGTAGTTGTTGGCCGCATGGTAAGGCAGGCCGCACATCGGGATTCCGTTGCGTTGGGTCAGCGTGAGTTGCAGCAGCTGGGAACTGACCACCGCGTCCTCGAAGAACATCTCGTAGAAATCCCCCAGTCGGAACAGCAGGAGCACGTCCTTCGGGAGTTCCCCCTTGATCCGGCGGTACTGCGCCATCATGGGGGTGAGTGTTGCTTCAGCGGCCATCTTCCTGAGGCTAGGAAAGTCGCCCTGAAATAAAAAGCGGGCAGGTGAAAACGATGAAAGGCCCGGCCGGGCTCCGACGAATACTGGAGAACGAGTATGACGACCGCACCTCCATTTGACATCAATGTATCACAGCATCAGTGTGTCAAAAATTCTGGTGCCATGAGAACGACGCTGACTTTGGAAAATGATGTGTACGAAGCCGCCCAAGCGATGGCCCAGGCTTCCGGTAAGCGCTTGGGTGAAGTGGTATCGTTGCTGATGCGCCGAGGGTTGAAAGCGTCGGCCGAGACCGGGCCTGTCCGTTCTGGATTGCCGGTGTTCTTGGCGGCATCCGGAGCTTCGATCATTCCCAGCAATCGGGCGCGTGAACTCCTGGCCGATGAGTCGCAGTGAAACCCGCTCTCCTCGACATCAACGTCCTTTTGGCGCTGGCGTGGCCCAATCACCAGCACCACGGTTTGGCGCATCGGTGGTTCGCCCGCGAGTCCCGCCATGGATGGGCCACCTGCGCCTTCACCCAACTGGGATTCATCCGGCTGTCCTCCAATCCTGCCTATACCCCCTCGGCTGTTTCGCCGTCCGAGGCGGCGGGGTTGCTGGATCAATGGGTGCGTCATCCGCGCCACTCTTTTTGGGAATCTTCTGCAGCCAGCCGGGTGGGCATTTACGAGCGGGCACTCGGACACCAGCAGGTCAACGATGCCTGGTTGGTGGATTTGGCCCGCCAGTCCGGAGGGCGCGTGGTGACCTTTGATGGCCGGATCGGCCTCCATGATGCCGATCGTTCTCAAGTGACCGTGCTGTCGGACTGATAATGGTACCCATCGGATCACTGCTCTGCTGGAGGTGTTTCGCAACGAATCAGGCCCTCGTCCGAATACCGTTCTGAGCGCTGTTTTCAAACCGCCCCGGCGACGCCTCCAGGGTTTGTTTTTGGGCATCTAGAGGTTAGCGTCTAGCCAATCGTCCTGTCATGAGAATCCCAAGCACTTGCCTTTGCTTCATTGCTGCCGCTGTCGCAGGACTGTTTTTCGTGGGAGATACCTTGCTCGGCGCCGATGTTCCCGACTTGGCCTTGGGAGTGCGCAAGACCGAGCCGGTGAGTCCGGCCGATCAGGCGAAGTCATTCCGATTGCCACCTGGATTCGATATTCAGTTGGTGGCGAACGAGCCCGACATCCACAAGCCCATGAACCTCGCCTTCGATGCGATGGGCCGGCTTTGGGTCACGACTAGCATCGAATACCCTTGGGCCGCGCCCACCAATCGGGTCGGTCGGGATCGGGTGATGATCTTCGAGGATTTTGGTCCGGACGGTCGCGCCCGTAAGGTGACCCAGTTCGCCGACGGTCTGAACATCCCCATCGGGGTTTATCCCTTTCGCACCGACGACACCCATTGGAAGGCGCTCGTCTGGAGCATTCCCCATATCTGGCTGCTCGAGGACACCGATGGCGACGGTAAGGCCGACAAGCGGACCCCGTTGTACGGCCCCTTCGACCACACCCGGGATACCCATGGCAACCAAGCCTCGTTCCGCCGCGGCTTCGATGGCTGGCTCTATGCGACGCACGGGTTCAACAACGATTCCCATGTCACGGCCCGCGACGGCAGTCATGTGGATTTGAATTCGGGCAACACCTACCGCATCCGTCTCGACGGTTCCCGGATCGAGCACCACACGCACGGTCAGGTGAATCCGTTTGGTCTGGCTTGGGATGCCCGCGGAAACCTCTATTCTAGCGACTGCCACAGTGCGCCGCTTTACCAACTGTTGGCCGGAGGTTGGTATCCCAGTTTCGGCAAGCCGCACGACGGACTCGGCTTCGCACCGGTCATGCTCGAGCACGCCCATGGCAGCACGGCCATCGACGGGGCCGTGTACTACAACGACAACCTCTGGCCCTCTGAATATCGCGATACGCTCTTCATCGGCAACGTGATGACCAGCCGGTTGAACCGCGACACCATCACCTTCAATGGGTCCACACCTAAGGCCACCGAGCAGCCCGATTTCCTCACCACCACCGATCCGTGGTTCCGGCCTGTAGATGCCACCCTCGGGCCGGATGGTGCGCTCTACATCGCCGATTTCTACAACCGCATCATCGGTCACTACGAGGTGCCGTTGACCCATCCCGGCCGTGACCGGGAACGTGGACGTCTGTGGCGGGTGGTCTACAAGGGAGCGGATGGAAAGGCCCGGCTGCGGTCGCCGGCCTTGGCCACCGACCTCGACGGTTTGGTTGGCGAACTGGGCTCACCCAGCCTGAGCCGCCGATTGTTGGCGATGGGGGAAATTCAAGACCGGTTCGGTTCCAAGGCGTTGCCGGCCGTGCGCCGAGCTGCCGTGAAAGCCCGTGGCCAGAAACCCGGCGCTGCTCAGGAAAGCGCGGACAGGGCCTCTGCGGTGCGGGTTTCCGCCCTGTGGCTTCAGCACCGGTTGGGTGGCGCTGAGGCTGGCTTGAAGGGTAAAGAATTTTTGGCCGACTTGTCCGATCCGCGGGATTCTTTGATCCGCGTTCATGCCCTCCGGTTGATCGCCGAGCGGGGCATCTTGGCCCATGAGAATGACTCCCAGGCCCGCCTCATGGCGGTGGATGCGGAAACGCTGGCCATCGTTCGCGCTCGGTTGGGATCGAACGACGGGTTGGAAGTTCGCTGCGCCGCCGAGGTCTTGGGTCAGTGGCCGCATCCGGAGAATCTTCGGCCGATCCTGGACGCGCTCAGCCGGACTCCGGCAGCGGACACCCACGGAGTGTATGTGCTGCGCAAGGCCCTTCGAGATCACCTCCAGGCTCCGGGCGTCTTCGCCCATATTTTGTCGCGCAACGACTGGTCGCAATCGGATCAAATAGCCTTGGCCGATGTCGTACTGGCAGTGCCTTCAGCCGAAGCGGCCTCGTACTTGATCGGTCGGTTGGATCAACTCGACGAGAAGTCCGTTCCTACGTTGGCGGAGGCGTTGCGCCACGCGGCCCGATACGCTCCGGAAAGCCAATGGCCGGCGCTGTCCGGATTCGTGCGGCGGCGCTTTGACGATCAACTGGATTTCCAGTTCGCCCTGTTCCGTTCCATGGATCAGGGACTCCAGCAACGGGGCGCCTCGCTCACTCCGGCCTTGAAGGCGTGGGGGGCTGAACTGGCCTCCCGCCTACTGAGCTCCGGAACCGATTCGAACTGGATTCAGGCGCCGCTGAATCCTCCGACGGAGAGCCCTTGGGATTATCAGGAACGTCGTCGTGCCGATGGGCAGCCGCTGCGGGTTCTTTCGAGTCTCGTGCGGGGCGAGCAGAAGACCGGGGTTCTTCGTTCACCTGAGTTCGCCCTCGGTGGAGAGATCCGCTTCTGGCTCTGCGGTCATGATGGCTATCCCGACAAGCCGGCCAAGTTGGTCAATGGCGTGCGGTTGAAGGACGCGGTTTCTGGGGTCGTGCTTCTCGAAGTCCGCCCGCCCCGGAGCGATACCTTGATCCCGGTGGTCTGGGATACTCGGGCGCATCCGGGAAAGCGCGGCGTGATCGAGGTGACGGACGCCGACACGGGCGATGCCTACGCCTGGTTGGCGATCGGTGGGGTCGAGGGAGCACCAGTGCTGCCGCCTGCATCGCCCCGCGCCATGGCCGAACGTGCGGCCGGAGCGGCGGAATTGGCCGCGCGGCTCGGGTTGAAGGAGTTGGCGCCCCAGTTGGAGGCGTGGGTGTCCCGCTCGGGTGAACCGGAGCCGCGGGCGGTCGCTGCCAAGGCACTAATGGCCTTGGATTCGCTCCGGGGTGTTGCGGTGGCCTCGGCTGTTCTGGTTGATGGCAATCAATCGCAATCGCTTCGGGAACGCCTCGGAGTCCTCTTGGCCGAGCGCAATACGGCTGAGAGTCGGGCGGCGGTTTCGGCTGCGTTCAAGGGCGCCGCGTATCGAGTTCAGACGCAGTGGGCCCTTGCTTTGACGGCGAACCGGGAGGGGGCTGAGACTTTCCTGAAAGCGGTGGAGCAGGGGGTGGCCTCGCCACGAATTCTCCAGCAGAACGGGACTCGCGAACGCCTGCAGCGAGCCAATCCAGACCGATGGACCCAGCGAGTCGACAAGCTCACGCGGGGCTTGCCCCAGGCCGACGAGGCCCGCGAAAAGCTCCTGGCCGCCCGCCGCGATGGCTTCGACCGCACCCAAGCCAAGCCCACGGAGGGGTTGCGAATTTTCCAGCAAAATTGCCAAGCCTGCCATCAGTTGGGAGGCGTCGGCGGGTTGGTGGGGCCTCAGTTGACCGGTATCGGCAACCGGGGTGTTGAGCGCTTGTGCGAGGACATCCTCGACCCCAACCGCAATGTGGACCACGCCTTCCGCCAAACCCGCATCACCACCCAGGATGGCGACGAGTTGGCCGGATTGATGCGCCGCGAGGAAGGCGACTTGCTCGTGCTGGTCGATCCGTCGGGCAAGGAGTTCTCCGTGAAGAAATCCGCCGTGACCGAAAAGCAAGAAAGCGAGCTGTCCCTGATGCCCGACACCTTCGGCGAGTCCCTCAGCGCGGGCGACTTCCACCACCTCCTGGCCTACCTGCTCTCGCAGCGGTGAGTCTGACACCCATTCCTCACCCTCACCGGGCATTTCGTGCAGGGCGACTACGTTTGGGTTTGGCGTGGTGGACGCCCGGTAGGGGACCCTGCCAACAGGGTGACGTCGTGGGCAGGGTGGGCTGTAGACCCGGTGCCCTCACCGGGCGTTTGTGGACTACTTTACGACTGTGCTGTGGATCAGTGTCGCTTCGGCAGGAGGCGCCTCAGGCGGGTGGTGGTTCCTTCACGATCGATCTCGCTGGCGGCCACGGCCAGCGTGAGTTCTTCCCACGCCGGGCTGTCGGCTGTTGGTTCGAGGCCGTTCAACCTCAGGAACACGAGGCATGCACCGAGTGCCGCCCGCTTGTTACCGTCGATGAACGGGTGGTTTCTGCACAAATAGAACAGGTAGGCCGCCGCCATCTCCACGAGATCCGAATAAGGCGACCTGCCCCCGATGCTTGCCTGAGGGGCGGCAACCGCCGATTCCAGCAAACTTGGTTCGCGCACGCCGGCGGAACCGCCGAATTCCTGAATGGCTGCGGCATGGATCTCCCGCACGATTTCCACCGTGAGATGAAACGGGGCTTCCGGCATCGCCTTCATGCCAGCTTCTTCATCGTCCGGGCATAGTCCTTCAGGGTCTTCCGGATTACCTCCGACACCTCCTCACGAGAGGGTCTGGGGCGGAGGGGGGTAAGAGTGATCGTGCCGCCCTCGTGGACCTCCACATTCACTTGATCGCCCGCCTGCAAATGCGCCAAGTCCATCAACGCGGCATCGAAGATCAATCCCTGCGAATTCCCGATCTTGGAGATCGTTTTGACCATTTTGTAAAACTATGTTTTACCGAGAATCCTGTCAATTCGTGGTGAGTTCGTTGGCAGGGGAACGTATCCATCTCGCAGTTTCCAGGAGATCGCAGAGGCTGAAGGTTCGGACGGAACGAGTCTGCTGCCTCGGTGCGTTGCTCGCTTCTCTCTGCGCAAGAGCGTGGTTCGCTGGTCGATGGGCGGCAATCGGCTCGCTTCTCGCTCTTCCCGCGCCGCGCCGTCCGAAAGATTCCGCCATACCATCGGTTTCCTCCCAACCGGTTCGCTCCGATTCAGGGAGCGGACAACAGGGGTTGATCGCCGAATAGGTGACGGTAATTCCACAGGGCAGAGTCCGGGCTGAGGCGGGAACCTGTATCGATGACAGCAGGGGATTCGCCGTAGTTGAGTGGCGGATTCGGGATTTGGAATTCGACAGGTTGGTTGTACATGACCGTGCCGGCCGGGTCTGAGAAGCTCAGCCAGTGTCGGATAGAACCATCCGTTTGGCGGTCGGCTTGGTAGGCGATGATGACCTCACGGTCCCCGATGGGAGAGGTGAGGGGTGAAATCTGCTTATCCAGCGGATCGGCGAGAAGACGGGCACGGGTGAGACCGAGATCGTGCTCGATCCGAGCATCGAGTCGGGACCGAAGCCCGGCAATTTCCTGAGTGAGGTCATGCATGTGGAACCGGACACTCCGCCCGACCGAATTTGCGACCACAGGGCCATCCGGGAGGCGTTCAGCCGATCGAATCTGAAGTTCCTGGAGATCGGATCGGAAATCGGTCCAAGCCTGCCAAAGCATTTCACGTTCGTGCGGCGTGAGGCCGAACAGGATTTTCGTTTCCTCGGTGGGTTTTCCGTCCGTTGTGAACATCGAGTAGCTGATCTGATCGAGGAGGCGTTTGGGTAGGTGAAAGTACGGTCGATCGACAGGCCAGCGGCCCTCGGTTTCCGGGTCAGGTACGGGCGCCGTGCGAACAATCGCGTCGCTGATGGCGCGAAGTTCGGCGTTGATTTGATCGAGCTCGGACCGGTGATCGGAACTGCGTCGGCTGGATTCGGAGGTGCGCGCATCGTGTTCAGCGATGGTATTTTGAAGGGTGTGCTCCTCTGTACGAAGCTTCAGCAATTCCTTTTGATCGCTCCGATGGTTCATGCCCTGACGAAGTCCGACCGCAGCAATGAAGGTGATGATCAGGCAGGCGATGTTCAGTGAGTTCATGGACGCGGCATCGGGGTTGAATTCGGAGAAGAGGAGGGTGTCGAAGCCGGATGACGTGCAATCCAGTCGGCGACCAGTGGACGTAGACGTTCTGGAAAGATATCGAGGCTCAATTTGCCGCCGAAGTTGCTCCAGGCGGAAAAGTTTCCATCGGCCTCTCGGTTGGCGTCCCAGAATTGCATATTGTCGGGGGCATGGATCGCTACGGTCTGGATGCGCTCCGTTGCCCCAAAGGAATTGAACTCCTTTGCGAAGACAGATTGTGCCTTTTGCCACAGGACGGCCGATCGTTCGTGGCCGAGAATGCCATCGAGTTGGGTACGAAACGCTTCCTGGAAGCTGTCGGCACCGCTGGGAAGCGCCGGAGTGACCAGGGTGAACGCCACTCCGCCATAGGTCCGGAACTCAGCGGGAGGCTGGTTGGTGAGGTAGGCGTGAGAAGTCGCTTTCTGCAGCAGAGTTTGGCTGAGGGACGAAAACGCATCGTGGATGGACGTGGATTCCGTGGGGATGATGCCTAGGGATTCTTCCAGTGCCTCCGAGAGTTCTCCGTCCGCCGATACGGCATCGAGACGTTGCTTGATCGATCGATTGTCGGCCACGGGAAGGCGGATGACAGATCCAAGGTCGATGTGGCTCGCCATAGCCTTAGGGATTCGGACAAAGGGCGACGATTCAGACCAGAGATAGAGCGAGGCATCGGTCTTGGTCTGCATGTTCTTCAGTTGGTCTACGGCAATGCGCAGTTCAGAGCGGGCGCTGGTCACGGCCGCCAGTGAAGCGTTGGCCCGCCGCTGGGCGGAGGCTGCCCGCGCTTGCGCTTCGGTCAGGGCAACGGCTGCGTTGGACGCTTGGATGCGGGCGGAGAGCAGTTCGTCACGAGTCCTATCGGCCAGTTGCCACTGGTAGCCCACCGGTGCGGCGGCCAGGAGAATGCAAAGGGTGGCGGTCTGTGTTTTGGAGAGAGCCATAATCTTGGCTACCAGCATCCCGACGGCCGCCACGGAGGGCGCACTCGCCAGGGCGGCGGCGGTGATTGCGGATGCTGGTGGCACAGGTGCCGAGAGCACGGCAGCGGCTTCTAGAGTGCGTGCAGCCATCGCCGCTGTGATCGTGGTGGCGCCGTGTCGGTGCAGAATTTCGGAAAGGGCTTCGGTGGCGCGACGGGTGCGTTTCTGGGCGGCATCTTCTCCGATTCCCATGGCTTTGCCGACTTCGCGTAGAGAGCGACCTTCGAGATATCGGAGGAGCAGCACCCGCCGGTCCTTCTCTGGAAGTTCGAGGAGAGCCTGATCCAGGGTGTCGAGCGGTAGAGAATCGGCGGGATCCTGGATGGGCATGGTGGTGGCGAGTCGGGCGGCGAGATCTTCGCGGTTCCGGCGACGCAGGTCGGTTCGTTGGCGGAGCCGGGCTTCGAGGACTGCGGCCCGGTGGAGCCAACCAGCGAGGCCTCCATCTGGACGGATCAAGGCTGCTTTGCGGGCCAAGGTAATGAAGACATTCTGAGCCACTTCTTCGGCGGAGGTACGCTCACCGAGGAGGCGAAAAGCCGTTCCGAAGACCAGACCCAAGTGACGTTGCACCAGGTGACCAAACGCGGCCTCATCACGCCGCATCAGGTAGGCTTGAAGCAGCTTTTCGTCAGCAGGTGGCTCGTCTTGGATCATTGCAGTTCCGGTTCGAAGGACTCTTATCTGGAAACCTGCCGGTGGGTTGGCGAATCCGACAGGAATCTTTGCCAATCCATACGGAGTTCCTCTCTGCGAGGGAGGCGGGACCTGTCTTGATCGGCGCCTGCCTCTGGATTCATCGGAGGGTGCGTCGGAGAGTTGTCCTTGATCCGGGTTCCGGGTCCTACTTGTCTTGTCCCATCGACGAACGAGGACACAGCAACGGATCTGCGGCAGGACGCTCTCCTTTCCCAAACCCATGACCGAAATCCATATTCGACGGGCCGTCCGGGCTGACTGCTCCGGCATCTTGGACATTTACAACGATGCCGTGCTCAAGACCACGGCGACCTACGATTATGAGCCGCGGCCGTTGGAACACCGGTTGGCTTGGTTCGAGGACCACCAGCGCACCGGGCACGCCATCTTCGTGGCCGAGGCGGGCGACGGGCGCATCGTCGGATGGAGCGCTCTGAATCGGTACCACGACCGGATGGGCTTTCGGTTCACGGCCGAAAATTCCATTTACGTGGCCGAAGGATCTCGGGGGCAGGGGCTTGGGGCCCGCCTGCTGGAACCGTTGATTCCCGCAGCGGCGGAGATTGGCATCCGGGCGATCCTGGCGGCGATCGATGCGCAGAATACCGCGAGCATCCAACTCCATGCGCGGTTCGGGTTTGAGCAAGTCGGCCTCTTCAAGCGGGTGGGGTTCAAGTTCGACCGCTGGCTCGACGTCGCCTACATGGAGCGGTGGGTCTGATCGGTCCGTGCCGCGGTCTTGGAACTGCGGTTCTGCGAGATCGCTTTTTCAGGGCGACCGGTTATTGTTCGTCCCAATGGGCAAACCGATCCGCATTTCTTACGCGTTCATGGCTGTGTTGCTGATCTTGGTAGGGGTTCTCCATTTGGCGACCCCGCTGATCACCGCCTTGTTCGCCTATTTCGCTCTGAGCCTTCTGTCGCTGAATCGGAGTCGCTGGTTGGGCCTGACCTTGTTTCTGCTCCTCTTGGTTGCACTTGGAGTCGGCTTCTACAGTTTCTTCAAACACGCCTATGTTGTCTTGCCGCAGATCGCCGAAAAAACGATCCCAGCGGTCGTGGAGTTTACACAGAAGATCGGCTTGGAACTGCCGTTCACCGATCTGGCCAGTCTGAAGGTCACCGCTTTGGATGTGGTAAAGGCCAAGTTGGCCAACTTGGGACAGTACGCCCGGATTCTGGCCGTTGAGACGGTGTCGCTGCTGATCGGCCTGGTGGTTTCCATCAGTCTCTTCCTGAGTCTCAAACTCGATTTCGGGGCTGAACCCGAGGCTGGAGACGACAATTTGTACACGGCGGTCGGGCGCGAGATCGCAGAGCGTTTTCGAGGGCTGTACGATAGCTTCTCGAAGGTGATGGGTGCGCAAATGCTCATCTCGGCCATCAACACGTTCTTTACGGCCGGGTTCTTGATCTGGAACGACTACCCCTTCGTCACCGTGGTCATTGGCCTGACCTTCCTTTTCGGCATGTTGCCCATCTTGGGCAACCTTTTGAGCAATACCCTCATTGTGGGCATTGGCCTGACCATCAGCCCCAACATGGCCCTGGCGGCGCTGGTGTTTCTGGTGGTCCTCCACAAGGGTGAATACTTCCTGAATTCCAAGATCATCGGTGACCGGATCCGCAATCCGATGTGGTTGACACTCCTAGGCCTGGTCATCGGTGAAAAGCTCATGGGAATCCCCGGAATGATTCTAGCTCCAGTGATTCTCCACTTCGTGAAGGTGGAAGTCTCCCGCAACAAGTTCACGCCCCAGACACCTCCTGCATTCTGAGCGGTGGGCGCCGATGCGTCGGTCGGCAAGTGGGGGCCAGTCTCGCCGGCTCGATTCAGTTGATTTTGCGCAGAACCTGATCGGCTCCGAGTTGCACCACGTGGGGATTGCGATCCTCCTCGAAGCAAACCGGAATATCGCCGGCCAACTCCGGTTGGGCCAGCAGTCGGCGTCCGTTGCGGGCGCTTTGGGCAGCCTCGGACAAACGGTGCTGGTGGCTTCGGTATAAGTCCCAGGCGATTTGCGCCGAGTCATCGAGGGGCCAAGGCGGCCGTCCGCCGGATTCCTTGATCAGACGGTCCACGAGAGCGCCCGCTCCCAGCGTGTCTTCGAAGGAGGCGTTCTCCAAGGTGCCCGCACACACCAGACACACGGAAGCGGCCCCGGTGGACAGGAGGTGCTGAGCCAATGCCGTGAGATTGCCGAAGGAGGCAATGTGGACGAACTCGGCCTTTCGGCACGCTTCGAGGGCGCGCGTGCCGTTGGTGGTGGTCATGATGATTTCACGGCCTTCCACGCGGTCCCGGGTGAATTCTCGCGGTGAATTTCCCAGATCGAAATCGACGCCACCCGTTAAATGGGCCCGGATGCGCAATCCGTCCCGCTCGCCGGCCAGCAACGCCTCCGGATGACCTGTCCGCAGCGCCAGCGCCTCGGCGATCTCCCGGGCTGGCAAGATGCCGGTGGCCCCGTTGCCCAAGGCTTCGAGCATGGTTGAGGTGGCCCGCAAGACGTCGAAGACGACACACGTGACGCCCAGGAGGCCCTTGGCGTCCATGGCTTCGTATTCGGCCGGGGAAAACAGCACCCGCAGTGACGGGGCGGTTGGGGGGATGGCGGCCATGCTCACGGTTGGCCGAAGCAGTGGAGGGCCTTGGCGGTGCGCACGAAGAGGTTTCCGTGACTCAAGGCGATGCTGCCCTTGCTCGGGCCCTCACCCACGAAGGCATAGGTGGAGAGCACTTCGAAGGTGTTTCCGGCGCTCAAGACAAACACGGTGCCGTTCTCGTCGTGGCAATAGAGCTTGCCGTCGGCCCCCGACAAGGAACCCCAGATGGGGCCGTTGCCCGGGATCTTGCCCGACCAGAGTTTCTCACCATTGGAGGGATTCAGTTTGCTGACGATGCGTTTCTGCCCGTCGAGGACGAAGAGTTGACCCTCGAGCACGCACGGTGTGCTCCAGTCGGTCGGGGCTTCCTTGAACTCCCAGGCGCGATGGGTGGTGGTCACATCTCCCTGGCCGCCCGGTTTGAACGCCACCACGGGCTGGCCCTTCGGACCCGAAGCGAGGATGTATCCGCCGGCGATCACCGGGGAGGTCACGATGCGATACCAGTCGTCCCGCTTTTCGTAGAGTCGGGCCCGCCAAATCTCGGAACCATCCTTGGGCCGGTGTCCGCTGACATGGTCTCCGCCGACGATAATGAGCTCCATTCCGTTCGGACCTTTGAAGGGCACCGGCGTGGCGTACGATTCGCTGCTCTCCTTGGTGGAATCGGTGGAGCGGAGGGATTTCCAGAGGTCCTTGCCGGTCTTGGGATCGATGCACAGCAGGAAGGAATCCCGGTTGGGCTTACCGTCGAATCGCGGATAGTCCGGGGGCACTTCCTTGCGCTGGAGGATCGCCAAGTAGAGGCGGCCATCATGCAACAGCGGGCTGGCCCCGTAGATCCACATGAGCCCCAGGCTTCCGAAGTCTTTGCTGAGGTTGCGCGACCAGAGGGGCTTTCCATCGAGATCGAAGGCCGCGAAGTCGCCCGTGCCGAAGAGTGCGTAAACCCGTTTGCCATCGGTAATGGGTGATGGGGCGCAGGTGTTGTTGCGGCCGACATCCTTGTCACCCACACCGACAGTTCGGCTCCAGAGAACTTGGCCGGAGGATCGATCCAGACACAGGAGTTGCAGGTTCTTCTGGTCGTCAGGCGAGGTGAGGAAAACCCGGTTGCCGCTGATCACGGGAGTGGAACCGGCTTTCCCGGGCAAGGGCGTGCTCCAGCGCTTATTGGCCGGGCTCAGCGTGCTCGGCAGGCCGTTCATGCGGATCGAGCCATCCTGGTTGGGGCCTCGCCACTGCGGCCAATCCGCCGTCGACGCCGCCGACAGGCACAGGGTGAGCGTGGAAGAGAGGGCGAGAAGAGAACGGAAGTTCATGGCTTCAACGAGTTGCTGGTGGGGATCAACGGTTTCAGGATCGCGGATGGCTGGCTCAGAGATGACGAATCTGGGGCTTGTACTTCTTCAACAGACGATCGTTGTGGTCGTCTCCCTGAGTGTTGCTGCTGATGTAAATCTCCGGCTCCACGCCCCGTTTGACCAACTGTTCGATGGCGTGCACCACGATGAGGTTGATGATGAGGATGCCCGTGATGGTCGAGGGCGGTCCGATGCGGTGGGGGAAACCTTCGACACCCATGGCGGCATCGCCATCGACGCCGCAATTGTCGATGACCAAGTCGGCGACGTCCGCCAGACGTTTTCCGGAAGGATGCCGCGAGGGCCAGCGGTGGGTTTGATCCAGATTGGTGATGGCCACGGTCTTGAGTCCGCGGGCCTTGCCCTCCAGCACCATTTCAATGGGCACCGCATTGCGTCCGCCGTTGGAAGCCACAACCAAGACATCGCCCACCTTGACTGGATATTGGTCCAAAATGGTCTTGGCCCGGCCTTGTTCCCGCTCCAGGTAGGTCGCCTCGATGGCGTTGAGGTGCATCATCAAGGTCTCTTCCAGGATCGGAACGGCCCGTGCGAGGTGTCCGGCGCGGTAGAAGATTTCCTCGGCGACCATGTGGGAGTGACCGGTGCCGAAGGCGTACAGAAAGCCATCGGTGGCCAATGAGTCTGCGAGCCAGTTTCCGGCAGTCGTGATCGGGGATCGTTGGGTGTCGGCGACGCGGTCGAACTGGTTGCGTGCCACGGAGACGAATTGATCGTAGGCGGACATGTGCTGCTGTTGAACGCCTTTGTACCGGGCTGGGCAATACCAAATTCCAATCAGTTGGAATCTACGCCTGAAAACGCCGCTCGAATCAGCGCTCCAGCCGCTGAGATTTGGGTCGGATTCGCATCCGAAGCGGGACGTTCGCTCCATTGCGGAGTTTGACCCCTGTCGAAGTGCACCCATAGTGTTTCCAAGAATGTTGGTCGCACTAGAAACGCAGTCTGGGATCCCTGAGGCAATTTCCGTTGCCGACTGGGAGCCTGTGATTGCCCCTGCTCGGGAATTTCTGGGTCGGGTATCGGCCATGATGGAGGCTCAAGTCGACGAGTTTGATTCGGAGATCGCTGAGTACGCCCGTTACGCGTTGGAAAACCAGGGCAAGCAATTGCGTCCCACCCTGGTCGCCTTGGCCGGCGGTGCGGTGGGTACATTGACCGACGATTCGGTGTCTGTGGCAGTGATCATCGAGATGATCCACCTGGCCACCCTGGTCCACGACGACATCATGGACGAGGCGAGCATGCGCCGTCGCAAAGCGACCCTTGCCGCCAAGTGGGGCAACCAGGTCGCGGTTCTCCTCGGGGATTGTTTGTTTGCCCACGCTCTCAAACTGGCGGCCGGTCTTCCCAGCGCCGAAGTGTCGCGGTTGGTGGCTTCTTCCAGCGGTCGGGTCTGTGCGGGCGAAATCCTGCAAAGCCACCGGCGCCGTCGGTGGGCAGTGGAGCGCTCCGATTACTTCAAGGTGATCGAGATGAAGACGGCCGAATTGTTCGCTCTCTCCTGTGATCTGGGGGCCCGACTTTCTGGGGGTGCCCCGGCAGAGATCGCTGCGCTTCGAAGCTACGGGCTGTCCTTGGGTACGGCTTACCAGATTTACGACGACTGCCTGGATCTCTACGGCGCCGAGTCCTCTGCCGGCAAATCCCTGGGCACGGACCTCGCCAGTGGCAAGGTGACCCTGCCGCTCATCATGGGTTTGGATCACTCCAACCCGGAAGACCGTGAAGCTTTGGTCGGATGGTTGGAAGATTGGCGGCCTGAATACTTTCCGCGGGTGCGAAGCCTCTTGGAGCAACACCAAGCCTTGGAGCGATCCCGGGAGGTGATTGGAAAATTTTTGAACGACTCGGACACCGCGTTGTCCACTCTCAAGCCCGGGCCGCAGGTCGAGGCCTTGTATGCGCTAAGCCGTTTTCTGGCGCGACAAACCGACTTGCTCGCCGGCGCTTGAGCCGTGAGCGTTGCAGCATTGATGGATCCAATCGCCGAGTCGACCCAGTCGACCATATTGGCCCGAACTGCCCCGAATGCCGAAGAGGCGTCCGAGGTGGTGCATCGTGTGCGTCGGGCCCAGGCGGGTGATCTCGCGGCCTACGACCAGTTGGTAAACCAGTTCCAAGAGCGGATCTATGGGCTTTGCTACCACATGACCTCCCATCATGAGGATGCACATGACTTGGCCCAAGACACCTTCGTGAAGGCCTGGCAGGCCCTCAAGAATTTCAAGGGAGACTCGAGTTTCTACACCTGGATCTACCGGATCGCGGTCAACACCTGCCTCAACCACCTCAAGCTCCGCCGGAATCGGACCCCGCATCTCAGCCTCAATGACTTGGATGTCCAACCCGAGAACGATCCGGACCTGGTGGCACTGGTTTCAGACAAGACCCCTCGGCGCGAAGCCAACCTTGCAGAACTTCAGCGTCGGTTGAACGAAGCCCTTCTCAAGCTGTCAGAAGACCATCGATCTGTGGTAACCCTCCACGATATCCAAGGACTGCCTCACGATCAGATCGCCAAAATTCTCGGGGTGAATCCAGGAACGGTGCGATCCAGGCTTTTCTATGCTCATCAACAGCTCCAAGGATGGTTGGCAGATTGGATGAAATAACCGGTTTTCAAGTGCAACGCAGGCTATGACTGACGACGAATCCTCCAAGAGACTGCAACAATTGATCCGTTTGAAGCGTCATGAGACGCCGCCTCCGGGTTATTTCAATGAGTTCTCGGACGGTGTCCTGGATCGCATCCGCGATCTGGAATCCAAACGAGCCGTCCCCTGGTGGCGTCGATGGTTTTCTCGCGGGCTGCAATCTTCTTCTGGTTCGGTCCCTGAAAGCGGTTTCAGGTCTGTGTGGGTTTGGAACGCGGCCATCGGGTTATCGACCTTGGTGATCCTGGCGGGGGGGCTCTACTGGGCATCGCTCCTGACCGATCCAGAGAAGGAGGCTGGCGATCCACTGCTACAGGCTGCCAGTTCTGGCAATCCATTGTCGGCTTCTTCGGCGGCTTCCACTGTCCTGTTGGCCAGATCGATGTCCGAATTGGTCGAACCCCGAAGCGTTCAATTCCGTCCTGTGACGGTGTCTATGTCGGGTTCTTCGACCGAATTGTCTTCAACCAATCCTTTGCCTTCCGGTTTGTTTCAGTTGCCTGGGGCTTCTGGTGGTGGCTCCGAGGCTTACCGAGTCCGTTTCGGAAACAGCCCCCGATAGGCCCTTAACCGTTGAGGAGGTCCAACGGCGCATTCGCTGCTGGTCGACCTTTCAAGCAGGTTGCGACTGAAGATTCGTGCTGGGGCGGGTGAGGGTTTTCCGGAGAATGCCTGCCTCAAAAAACACCAACGGGCCGCCTGCGATATCACAGACGGCCCGTGAGCGAATGCTCGTCGTGGAGCGACGGGAGCCGTGGCTCAGCTGGTGCGAACGAAGTAGACGGTGAATTTCTTATCGCCGGTGCCAAACGACCAAGTCAGGCGCCCCGTGTCATTGACCAAAGCGTCGAGCGATTGCTTGGAGCCCTCAAGCTCCGCCCCGAGAACATATCGGCCGTCGGCCCGAGTCCAAGTGCCGTCGAAGGATTTGAGTCCCTGGATGAATTCGATGCCGGGTGGCAGCTTGGCCACCTTGGCTGCTTTGGGTTGTGCTGCCGGGACAGCCGGGGTTCCGGCCGACGAGGGGCGTAGACCATATCTGGCCATGTAGGCGTTTTGTGTCGTAGTCGGGCTGGGAGCTGCGGGATCGCCGCCCTCCGGGTTGACCGCGGCGACCCGGGCGGCCGGAGGGGCGATCTTAATGGAGAAGCGGCCGTCGGTGTAGGCCACCAGCGTCGCTCCCGAAAGAATTGGGCCCAATGCCGCGCGAACGCTCCGCATTTCCGCCGGGCTCAAGTTCAGCCGTTCGCGCTTGAGTTGGGTGAAGACGGTGCCCGGATCCATCCGCCAGCGGCCGAGGATCTTCTCGTCTTCATAGCGGGGCGAAATTCCGGTTTCGAGGTACTTGCGGAAGTCCTTCAGATCCACCTTGGCGAAGGTTTCGCGCAAGGTAGGGCTGAACAGCACCGCCGCCGCCTTCGGGTGGTTGAGCATGACGGAAAAGGCTGGCTTGCTTTGGATCAGCTTCAGGAATTCGGCATCGGAACCGATTTCTGCGAATTCTTGCTGGGCGCCGAGGGCCAGGAACGGAGGGTAATTTTCGGCGCGACCTTGAACCAGCGGGTTGGCATGCAAGATCCCGAGAATGTCCGACACCTCGTAGTACTTGGCCGGTGAATTGTCCATCGCGGCGAAGGTTCGAGCCCAACCCGTCGATTCCATTTCCGAGCGCAATTGGGCGATGTATCGCACCGGTGTGGCCTCGCCGTTCTCGCTGGTGACCTGTGTGATCAGGTAGCCTTGCCGGTAGACGAAGTTGCCCACGCTAAAGAAAACGCAGATGCCGGAAATGAGTCCCACGAAGAGTCCGATGGCTTGGTTCATCCGTTCGAACGCAGCGCGCGTCTGCTCATCGGAGCGGTACTTGAAGTAGAGTTCCACCGGTCGGTGTGCCGCGACCCCGATCACCAAGAAGATGATGGTCAAGAGGCTGAAGACAATCACCCCGGGCAGGAGTGTCAGGTCGACGAGATCCTTGACCCCCATCATGGCGAGGCCGGCGCTCACCGGTCCACTGGTGACACCGGCCAGCATCAAGGCCAGCGCGGCGCCAATGAAGCCGACACCCCAACGAATGGCGCCGGCTTGATGACCCAGCAGGCCAAACCCGCCGACCAAAGCGATTGCTACGACCCAGATAAGCATGGCCGTAGGCTAGAAAGTCCCGTGCCAACGCGCACGCGGAAAATCCAGTGTCTTCCGGCAAGGCTTGCGAATCCGAGTGTTGGTTTCCATGGTTTGGGACCATGAGCCTCTTGCCCTTCGGTGAATTGTCTCCGTTTCGCCCCCGCCGCTTCGTGCCGGCAACCTTGGCTTTGGGAGACTGGCAAGCCGTGGCCCCGTTCTTTGACCAACTGGAGGCCCGGGCGGCGGGTTGCACTTCCGTGGGCGAGTTGGAACGGTGGCTGTTGGATGCCGGCGAATTGTCCGCAGCCCTCGATGAAGAACGGGCCCGCCGATACATCGCCAAGACCTGCCACACCGACAACGCCGAGGCTGAGAAGGCGTACCTGCAGTTTGTGGAGGTCATCGATCCGGCCCTGAAACCTCGGCAATTCACCTTGGCCGAATTATTTCTCAAGCACCCTTTCCGTCACCAACTCCCACCGGCGCAGTACGAAGTGTTCGATCGCGCCACGGCCCTCCAGGTGGAGTTGTATCGACCGGAGAACATCCCCTTGGAGACCGAAGAGGCCAAGGTGGGCAACGAGTACAACAAACTCAGCGGCAGCCTGACGGTGGATTTCCGCGGCGAGGAGAAGACGCTCGTGGCCATGGGGCGCTTCCAGGAAGAACCGGATCGGGCCTTGCGTGAAGAGGCCTGGAAATCCGTGGCCGCCCGCCGGGTTCAGGAGGCCGATCGTTTCGATGCGTTCCTCGATGAATTGATCCGCATCCGTCACCAAATCGCCCTCAATGCCGGGTTCCCGGACTACGTTGCCTATGCCTATCGGATGCGCGGACGCTTCGACTATGGCCCGGAAGACTGCCGCAAGTTCCATGACGCCATTGAAACGGAAGTCATGCCCATCTTCCGGAAGTTGCAGTCCCAGCGTCGCCAGAAACTCGGGGTGGAGCGCCTGCGTCCGTGGGACACGCAGGTGGATCCGTTGAACCGCCCGCCGCTGAAGCCCTTTGCCACCTCGGCAGAAATGGAAACCGGTGTTCAGACGGTTTTCGACCGCATGAACCCCGAGTTGGCGGCCGGATTCCGTGGGATGCGAGAGAAGCGCTTGCTCGATTTGGACAACCGCAAGGGCAAGGCCCCGGGTGGCTACCAATACACGCTGAGCGAGGCGCGTTTGCCGTTCATTTTTATGAACTCGGTGGGCCTTCAGCGCGATCTGGAGACCATCCTCCACGAGGCCGGGCATGCCTTTCATGCGCTGGCCTGTCGGGAGCAGGATTTGCCGCTCTATCGGGAGGCTCCCATCGAGTTCTGCGAAGTGGCTTCCATGGCCATGGAACTGCTCGGCGCGGAACACTTGGAGGTGTTCTACAGCCCGACCGACGCGCTGCGGGCGCGCACGGTGCACTTGGAAGGGGTCATTGGTGTGTTCCCCTGGATCGCCACCATCGATGCGTTCCAGCACTGGCTTTATTCCCATCCCAATCACAGCCGGGACGAACGCCGGGCCGCTTGGTTGGCATTGATGGACCGCTTCGGGGGCGACGTCGATTGGTCGGGTTGCGAATTGGCCCGGGCCAACCTCTGGCACAAGCAACTCCATGTCTTCCTGTATCCGTTCTACTACGTCGAGTACGGCATCGCCCAATTGGGTGCGTTGCAAGTTTGGGTCAATGCCCAGCGCGATCCGGCCAAGGCACTGGCTGATTATCAGGCGGGATTGGCTCTGGGCGGCAGTCGCCCGTTGCCAGAACTCTTCGCCAAGGCCGGTTGCCGCTTTGATTTTGGCCGTGAAACCGTCCAACCGCTGGTGGCCCGGGTTTCGGAAGCCTTGGATCGACTGGCGGCCCGCTGACCCGTCGGTCGACGGGCGGCTTCAGTACGCCTCAGCGAGGACTTGGCCCAGTACCTCATCGGTCAGGCGGATGGGGTTGCCCTTCATGCTGCTGGAGGCTTGGGCGGCCCGGATTAGTTCCGGGAAATCCGAGACACGGATTCCATACGAGGCCAGTCGAGGGATTTGCCAATTGCGCACCGATTCGGCGATCCACCGCAGACCCTCGTCGATGGAGGCTCCCGGAATGCCTGTGAGCCACTGGGCGGCTTGTCGGTAGCGTTCGAGAGCGGGATGTTTGGGTGTCGTCCGGGACAAGGTTTCGACATTGGCTCGCCACACAGGGCCCAACACCGCGGCACAAACCGCGCCATGGGGTGCTTGGAAGCGTCCGCCAATGGGGCCTGCCAAGCCGTGGACTGCCCCCAACCCGGAATGAGCCAGCGCCAGCCCGCTGAGGAAGGCCCCGTAGGCCAGGTCGGTGCGGGCTTCGAGATCTTGGCCGTTGGCGATGGCCTTGCCCAACGAACGCACCATCCGCGGGATTCCCTCGCGGCAGCAGGCGTCGGTCATGCCGTTGGCCTTGCCACTCACCCAGGGTTCCAGCAGTTGGGTGAGTGCATCGAGACCCGTGCTGGCCGTGAGTCCGGGTGGAAGCCCGAGGGACAGGCTGGGGTCGATCAAGGCGATGCGGGGCACCATTTTCGGGCTCCGCAAACTGACCTTCAACGCGTGCTCGGGTGAAGTGAGCACCGCATTCCGCGTGGCCTCGGCTCCGGTCCCGGCGGTGGTCGGCATTGCCAGGAAGGGCAGGGGATGGTTTTCGAGCGGAAGCCCCTGTCCGATGATCTCCAAGAATCGGAACACATCGCCCGATTGAGGGGTCAATGCCGCGATGGCCTTGCCGGCATCGAGAACGGATCCACCGCCGCAAGCCACCACACAGTCGACGCCGAGATTCCGGGCCGCTTCGGCGCCGGCCCGCACCTCGGACACCGTGGGTTCGCCCGCCACCGCCCATTCCACCCAGTTCAATCCGGCCGATCGAAAAGATTCCCGCACGGGTTCCGCTCGGCGCACATCGCGGCCGGTGACCAGCAGCGCCGATTGGCCCAGCGAGGCGGTGAGCGTCCCGGCCTGAGTGACCCTCCCGGGACCGAAGACGATGCGCTCCGGTTGGGCAAATTCGAAGGCGCTGGCCGGAGAGGGCATCAGTCCGGAAGGTGGACGGAGTGGTAGCGCACGCTCTGTCGGGGCACGGCCATCATGGGTGCCACCGTGTCGCGCCAGGTGGCGTAGTGCGGGGTGGCTTTGTGATCGGCCGGGGCCGATTCGGTGCGGTAGGCCTCCACGAGCACGAACCGGCAAGGGTCGTCCTGCTGTTGCACCACGTCGAAGCGGGCCACTCCCGGTTCCCGCAGTGAGGCTTCGGCATTGGCGCGGGTGGCGGCGATGAAGTCGGCCACCGATTCGGGTTTCACCTGGACCAAAACATGAACGACGAGCATGGGCTTCAATTCTGGGGTGGTGCTCAAATGGAAATCCGGCGGTTGCGAGCTTGGACCGTCCAAGCCCTCGTGGCCCGCCCGTTCTCAGCCAGCCAGACCTCCTGGTGCAAGGCCACGGTCGGGCACACATGCCAGGGCAGGGAGTAGATCACGTCGCCCAAACGCAAAGCGTCGGCCGTCGGCGATTCCACCACCAGGTGCTCTTCGCTGTGACTGAGAGCGGTGGCGTCCGGGAGGTTCAGGAAGACGGTTCGGGGGTGGGGCATTTCCGCGGCCACGGCCTTGTGTCCGAGGTCCAAGCACACTTGCCGGGGGGCGGGACGGCTGATGACGCGCGACAGCAGCACGGCGGCGGGCTCGAAGGGTAGGTCGGGCAGTTTGTGGGCGTAGCCGGCGTCCCAGAGAACGGTGGTTCCCGGGCTCAGCAATACATTGGTGCGCGCCGCATGGATGGCGAAAGTCGGGGAACCCCCGGCGATGACTCCCAGCGGTCTGCCCAATTCAGCTTCGATGCGACTTCTCAAGGCGGCCACGGGCGCGAAAGCCTCATCGCAAGTGCGGGTGCGCTCGGTGAGATCAGTGATGCCCAAATGGCCGTCGTAGGCATGCAAGCCGTCAAAGCGCAACGTGGGCTCCGCGTCCCGAAGGGATCGGAGCAATTTGCTGCCGGGGACCCGATCCGGTGCGATGCCCGTGCGGTGTTGGCCGATGTCGAGGTCGATCCAAATCCCGAGGGGTTTTGAGATGGGACACGCGGCGGCGGCAGATCGAAGCGATTCCACGACGCTGGCATCGTCGACGACGGCCGACCACTGGAGGTCCTGGAATCGGGAGGCCAGACGGATCCAACGCTCGATTTGCGGACCCACGGGTTGGACCGCCAGCAGGATGCTCCGGACGCCCTCGACCCCGGCCACCATCTCGGCCTCAGCAATGGTGGCGCATTTGAATTGCACGATGCCCAGACCCACTTGCCAGGCGATTAGTTCGGGCAGCTTGTGGGTCTTCACATGGGGCCACAACCGGAGCGGATCTCCGGCAATGGCCACCATGCGCTTCAAATTGGCTTCGATCCGGCCCCGGTGCAGGACCAGTGTCGGCGACGGGATTTCCGCCGCATTCTCCAGAACGAACCAGGGGTTTGGGGCCATCGGATCGCAGGGATCAGTGAAGTTCGAAGATCACCTCGATCTCGACGGGAATGTTTCCGGGCAGTGGTCCCATGCCGATGGCGCTGCGGGCTCCGATGCCATTCTCAGGTCCCCAGATTTCCGCGAAGAGCTCGCTGCAGCCGTTGATGACCTTGGGGTGATCGTAGAAATCGGCCGCCGAATTGACCATGCCCAGGGTCTTCACCACGCGCTTCACTTTGTCGAGGGATCCGAGTTGCGAGCGCAAGGTCGCCAGAATGGCCAGGCCTACTTGTCGGGCGGCGGCTTTCCCGGCGTCCAGGTCGAGGTCTTTGCCCACGACGCCGGTGATCAAAGTGCCGTCGGTGCGCACCGGGCCGTGACCCGACACGTAGGCGGCATTTCCGAAGACCACCAACGGTTTGTAAACGGCCACGGGTTTCGGGGCGGGAGGGAGAACGAGGGAAAGGGCAGCGAGTTGGGATTCAGCACTCATGGTCTTGAAAGGTTCCAAAAATCCGCCGTTTGCAGCAAACCCTCAATTCCGGAGTCATGCCAAAGTCGGATGGACCCGGTGCCGGGAACAGCCTCAGATCAACGTGACTTTCGGGCCGTGCCTTTCTCGCGGAATGTGCCCGAGCGCCATTCCTTGTCCGTGGTGGCCGCCACCAGTTTCCACCCCGCCGCTTCAAAGGCCTTACGGACCACGCCGAACTGGGTCTCCAGGATTCCGGCCAGCACCAGAGAACCACCGGGTGCCACGCGTGATAGCAGTCGATCGCGCTCGGCGATGAGCAGGTCGTAGATCAGGTTAGCGCAGACCACCGAGTAGCGCTGTTTGGGCTTCTTGGGGACCTGAGTGATGTCATCGTGGGTAACGGTCAGAACTGCGGCGACCTCGTTGAGTTCGGTATTCTCGTTGGCGACCCGCACGCAATCGGGGTCAAAGTCGAAGGCGTTGACGGGTTGATAGCCCAACTTGACGGCCGCGATGGCCAGGATGCCGGACCCGGTCCCAACATCGAGCATTGATTGTGAGGGCACATCGGGATCGCGGAGGGCGACGAGTTGCTCGAGGCAGAAGCGCGTGGTCGCGTGTTGGCCGGTGCCAAAGCTCAGTCCCGGGTCGAGGACCACGAGGGCCTGACTTTTCTTGGGGACGCGTCGGCTCCAGGTCGGCTTGACGAGCAACCGGGGGCCAAGATCGAGCGGTTTGAAATGACGCTTCCACGATTCAGACCAGTCCCGTGCGGGTACCTTTTTCACCTGGATGCGGGCCGGTCCGACATCGATCCCTTTGGCCGCCAGTGCTTGGAGTCCTTCGCGGAGGCGTCGCTTGATGCCCGCTACATCCTGGGTCTCGATCTCACCGTAAACGCTGACCGTGGACAGTCGGGTGAGGGCGTCGGCATAGGATGAGGGGGTTTGTCCCTGCTCGAGTTCCAGTAGGACGCCCACGGCATCCTCGGCGGACAGGGAAGTGGTGATGGAGATGGATCGGAGGAGTTTGCTCATGCGTCTCGCCAGGGGGTGAAGTTGAGGAGTTGGATTTCGGTGCGGGGCCTGCCTGCCTTGATTTCACCGATGTCCAGCCAGGTGGTCGAAGCGTAGTCGATCTCGAAGTGCTCGAACTTGCTCAGCGGTAGGTCCAGCAAGATGGCTAGAGCCATTCGGATCACGCCTCCGTGCGCGTAAACCGCCACCCGTTGACCGGCCGATCCGCGAAGGATTTGCTCCAAGGCTTTCCCGACCCGGTCCCGGAAGCGGTTCGCGGTTTCGCCTTCGGGGATGGCGTCGGTTTCCAGATGCTTCAGCCAGTCGTAGGCGCTCATTCCGAAGCGGTTCTGCACGTCATCCCACCCGCAACCGGTCCACGTTCCGAAGTCCACCTCGCGCAAACCATCCATCAACACCGGAGTGCCTGAGAATTGGCGGCGGAAAGGCTCCAGAGTGAGTTGGACCCGCTGCATGGGGCTGGCATACACGGCGTCGAATGGGTGCCGGCTGAGCCATTGGGCCAAGGCCTGTGCCTGGGTATGCCCGCGGGCCGAAAGGGCCATGTCGATCGTGCCCCCGAACTTCTTGTGGTACAGGTCCTCCACTTCGGCGTGCCGGCACAGAAAGAGTCGAGTCATGGCGTGATCAGAGCCTGCCGCTGGGCAGCGATGAGTTGTTGAATCCCCTGGCGCCCGAGCGCGAGCAAGGCTGCCAACTCGGAATCCGAGAACGTGGCCTCTTCGCCGGCTGCCTGCAATTCGATGAACTGCCCTCGGTCATTCATGACCAGATTCATGTCCACCGACGCGTCTTTGTCTTCGACATAGTTGAGGTCCAAGAGAGGGATGCCCCCGAAAACTCCCATGCTGACCGCGGCCACCGAGCCCATGATGGGATTTTCAGTCACTAAACCGGCGGCCTCGAGCTTGGCGATGGCCAGGCTGACGGCCACAAAGGCTCCAGTGATGGAGGCCGTCCGGGTGCCGCCATCGGCCTGCAGCACATCGCAGTCGATACACAGGGTGCGAGGCCCGAGCTTCTCCAAATCGACAACCGCCCGCAGCGCGCGACCGATCAAGCGTTGGATTTCCTGAGAGCGCCCATCGAGCTTGAGCTTGGAAATGTCCCGAGCTTTCCGGTCCAAGGTGGAGTAGGGGAGCATGGAGTACTCCGCGGACAGCCAGCCGCCGGGAACTTTTTGTTCTTTCATCCAACGCGGGACGGACTCTTCGACGGTGGCGGCGCAAATGACTCGGGTGTTGCCCCACTCGATCAGTGTCGAGCCCGCGGCGTGCGGGGCTATATGGTTCTGGAAACGGATCGGGCGGAGTTGGTCGTTGCGGCGACCATCGATTCGGACGGTATCAGTCATTGGGCCGGTGAGGCTGGGTGATTTTGGCCAAAAAGCAACGGGTACGGCAGCGGTTGGGTTCACTTTGCTCTTTACGTCGCTCGGTGGAGCCCCGTAAAGCCATTGGTCATGGAAGAGTTGGGGTTTCCGGACCGTCATTACGTCGAGGCCGCCGAGGGATGGTTGGGGCTCGGGGACGTCCTCGAAGCGTCTCGGGAATTCGATCAACTCAGCCCGGGAGGAGCCGCTCACCCGGTCTCGTTGGAGATGCATTGGCGCATTTTGTCCGCCCGCTCGGCCTGGCCGGAAGCCCTTCGGGCCGCTCAGCGCTACATTGAGGTGGCCCCTCAATTGCCTGCTGGCTGGATCCACCAGAGTTACAGCCTCCACGAACTCCGTCGGACCGACGAAGCTTTTCAATTCCTGCATGCAATTGTGCTCAAATTTCCTGAAGAAAGCGTCATTCCGTACAATTTGGCCTGTTATGCCTGTCAGATGGGGCAATTGGACGTGGCCCAGCGTTGGCTGAATCAGGCGGTTCGTATCGGGGGCAAGGCGTCGGTCAAAGAGATGGCCGAACAAGATGCGGATCTAGAACCCTTGCGGTCTTACATTGAAGCCCTGTGACTGGCTGGGAGGTGTTGGAAGGTACGGCGTCGCCCAACCGGCAAGGCTTCGAAGCCATGGGCTTTCCAGGGCTCTTTGGGCCACCGTTCGAATATCTAACCCCATGAATCGTCAACGGTGATAGCTTGTGAAAAATTTCACGAAGTCTCTTGACCCACAATTCGCGAAGATTAGCGTCCGACCGAATCAGAGGTCCAAATAGGAAAACGAAATGAAAAACACACTGAAGGTTGTCTCGATGGCAGCGGCGGTTGCGGCTTCCAGCGCTCTCGCGGGTGAGATCACCGGTAAAATCAAGATCAACGGTGAAGTTCCCCCTGCCCGGGAAATCACCCCGATCAAGGGTGACAAGCTGTGCGGTGCGTTGCACACCAAGCCGGTCATGACCCGCACTTACATTGTCGGTGCCGATCACGGGTTGGCCAACGTTGCTGTCTACATCAAGGCCGGTCTCCCAGCGGGCAAGACCTACACCGCCCCGGCCACCAAGCCCTTGATCGATCAGGTGGGTTGCGTCTATGAGCCGCTGATCACCGTGGCCATGGTCGGTCAGACCGTGGATATCAAGAATTCGGACGCGTTCATGCACAACGTGAACTGCCAGGCCAAGGTCAACAAGGGCTTCAACTTCGCCCAGGCCACCCAAGGTCAGGTGAACCCTCGCGTGTTCGATAAGGCCGAATTGGCCGTCAAACTCATTTGCAATGTCCATCCCTGGATGTCCGGGTACGTCCACGTGTTCGATCACCCGTTCTTCGCGGTGTCCGACAAGGACGGCAATTTCACCATCCAGGGCGACTTGCCCGATGGCAAGTACACCGTCGAGGCCAACCACCTGAAGTCCGGTATGGTGACCGGTGAGGTCGAGGTCAAGGGTGGCAAGGCCACGCTGAATCTGGAACTGGCGGTCAAGTAAGCCGAGGCAGATTCGATACGATGGTCAGCGAATCCGAGGCCGCGGCGTGAACCGCCGCGGCCGTTTCGTATGAGTTTCTCCAATCCTCACCCCTCCCAGCCTGTTTGGCTGTTCCGATTCGCCGCCTTGGTGGCTTTGGCGACGTTGGGGTTGGTGTGCATTGGTGGACTAGTGACCAGCAAGGGGGTGGGAATGTCGGTTCCGGATTGGCCCACCAGTTTCGGTTATGGGATGTTCGCATTGCCCATTTCCATGTGGATGACCGGGGGTGTTTTCCATGAGCATACCCACCGGGTTTGGGCCTCTGGAGTGGGGCTTTTGGTGGTTTTTCTGGCCCGATGGACTGCGGGGAGTGCTTCTCGCAAGACCTTGGCCCGGGTGGGGATTGCGGAAGTCCTGGCTGGAGTGATCCTGATGCAAATCAACCCACTCTGGAAGGGTGAGGCCCATTTTCTGTTGGGAATTGGCGGTGTGGTCTTGGCGGCTGCGGCAGTGGGCTGGAAGAATGCCCCGGCCTCTCGATTGTCGGTCCGCTTGGCTTGGGCCGCGTTTTGGCTGGTTCAGCTCCAGGGGAGTCTGGGTGGTCTCCGGGTGGTGCTGGATTCCTGGGCGATCGGAGGCACCACTGGAGGCACTGTTTTTGGAATGATCCACGGGTGCCTCGGGCAAGTTTTCTTTGTGCTGGTGACCTGCCTGGCCCTGTCCCTCTCGGGTTGGTACTCACGATGGACCCGCAACGCCACTGAGTTCCGTGAGTCCTTTTGGGTGTTCTTGGGGACGGCCCTGGTGTTCGGGCAGTTGATCCTTGGGCTTTGGATGCGACATCAGCATGCCGGTCTGGCCATTCCGGACCTTCCTATGGCCTATGGTCAATGGTGGCCCAAGACAGATGCTGAATCCTTGGTGCGATACGCGAGCCGACGTGAAGGGGTAGATGCCATCACGGCCCTCCAGATCCACATGCACATGTTTCACCGTATCAACGCAGTGCTGGCCACTTTGGCTATTTGCATGGCGTTCCGGTTCTCGAGGAATCTGCCCCACGGGCATCCGGTGCGGACTTTGGGAAGTCTTTGGTTGTGCCTGATTGGTGTTCAGTTCTCATTGGGTTTGCTCACCGTCCTCACCGATCGAGCTGCCGATATCGCCACAGCCCATGTTGCAGTGGGTTCGTTGACCCTGGCTTTGGGTTGCTGGTCTTGCTGGGCCGTCAGGGTGCATCAGCGCCAATTTGCTGAAGAAAATCGGGTCTTGGCAGGATCGGTCCTTCCGGAAATTCCCGCAGTACGATGATAAATTCTCTGTGAACGTTGCTGCCCCCATCGAAACCACCGTTGCCTCGCGGAATCTCCGCGGGTGGGTGACGGTCATCAGCGACTTGGTGAAAGCCCGGTTGACCTTGATGGTGGTACTCACCACGTGGATGGGGTTTTCGCTGGCTTCGACCCAGGCGACTGATGGGGCGATCTGCCTCCATGCCATTATTGGAACCTCGCTGCTAGCGGCCGGAGCCTCGGCCTTGAATCAGTGGTGGGAGCGTGACTTCGACGCCCGCATGCATCGCACCGCATCTCGGCCTCTTCCGGCAGGTATCCTTACACCGCTCACCGTTTTGGCCTTCGGTGTCGTTGTGTCCATTCTGGGGCTGATGTGGCTGGTTTTCTTGGTGAACCTCCTGACAGCGTTCCTGGGGGCAGTGACCTTGGCCATTTATGTGTTTGTTTACACCCCTCTCAAGCGGACCACCGAACTGAACACTTGGGTCGGGGCTATTCCCGGAGCATTGCCTCCCTTGATGGGGTGGACTGCGGCGACCGGTGAGCTCGGCGCAGGCGGGTGGTCGCTGTTTGCCATCCTATTTTTTTGGCAATTACCCCATTTCATGGCCATCGCCTGGTTGTACCGAGAGGAATATGCCCAAGCGGGATTTCGGATGCTGTCCGGTCGTGATCCCGACGGGCGGCGGTCGGCCTCATCGGCCATCCGCAACTCGATCGCCTTGATTTTCGTCAGTGCTGTGCCCTTTCTTCAAGGAGTCAGCGGGCGCATCTACCTCTCGGTGGCACTCGTCTTGGGAGGGTTGTTTC
Organism: Akkermansia muciniphila; assembly: GCA_945883815.1. GTDB lineage: Bacteria > Verrucomicrobiota > Verrucomicrobiia > Limisphaerales > UBA9464 > SXXZ01. Next base: position 41,977 of record CAMCYJ010000009.1, read on the forward strand.
TAATTCAGGCCATTCGGTTTGCCTTGCTCCTAAACGCCATGTCGGCGCGGCGGCTGTTTTTTGCGTCAATTTTCTATCTTCCCGTCCTTTTGGCCGTGCTGGTCATGGACCGAACTAAGGAAGTGTCTTCGAAGAGCTCATTACTTCGTGGGAAATCAACAATTACTATCCCCCACTCAAGAATTTCTGTACCACGCCCCGGAGCGTTTGTATTCAATCGGCTTCCCCGTCTTCCGGGAGACGGCGCCTGAAATCCCAATTTATGCAATCCACAGCCTCCCACGCCCACACGAGCGCGACCGACTCTTCGCACGGTCACGCGCATCATGAGCCGGGTTTCTTCGGCAAGTACATCTTCAGCACCGACCACAAGGTCATCGGCATCCAATACGGAGTGTCGTCGCTGCTGTTCCTGCTTTTCGGCTTCTTCCTAATGCTGGTGATGCGCTTTCAGTTGGCGTATCCGGGCAGGGCGGTCCCTTTGGTGGGGCCTCTGTTGGAATACGTCTTGGGTGAAGACATGGCCAAGGGCGGGATCGTCGGCGGTGACCTCTACAATTCCTTCGGCGCGATGCACGGCACCATCATGGTGTTCTTGGCCATCGTTCCGGTGCTTTTCGGGGCCTTCGGCAATTACGTCACCCCGCTGCAAATCGGTGCGCCTGATATGGCTTTTCCCCGGTTGAACATGGCGAGCTTCCATTGTTACTTCCTGGGCGGAGTGGTGATGTTCGCCAGTTTTTTCACCCCGGGTGGTGCGGCTCGTTCCGGTTGGACCTCCTACTCCCCTTTGGCCTCGGTCACCGATCTGGCCAATCGCTTTGATGGTCAGACCTACTGGCTCATGGGCATGGTGCTCCTCATCACCTCGTCTTTGCTGGGTTCGGTGAACTTCATTGCCACCATTATCCAGTTGCGCTGCCGCGGCATGAGCTGGATGCGAATGCCCTTCTTCGTGTGGGCTCAGTTTGTGACCGGTTTCTTGCTGCTCCTGGCCTTCCCCCCGCTGGAAGCCGCCGGTTTGATGCAGTTGATGGACAATCTCTTCGGTAGCTCGTTCTTCCTGCCCCAGGGACTCGTGGTCAGTGGAAGCCCTCTGCCGGTGTCCGGTGGCGGTAGCCCGCTGCTCTGGCAACACTTGTTCTGGTTCTTGGGTCACCCCGAGGTGTACGTTTTGATTCTGCCCGCCATTGGCATCGTCGCAGAGGTGATTGCCAACAACATCCGCAAGCCGCTCTGGGGCTACAAGAGCATGGTCTATGCGGCCATGAGCATCGGATTCCTATCATTCATTGTCTGGGCCCACCACATGTACCTCACGGGCATGGGCACGAAGGTGGCGACCTTCTTCCAGACCACCACCATGATGATTTCGATCCCCTCGGTGATCATCCTCACGGCCTTGTTCATCTCGCTCTGGGGTGGATCCATCCGCTTCAATTCGGCCTCGCTCTTCGCCCTGTCGTTCCTGCCGATGTTCGGTATTGGTGGTTTGACGGGTCTTCCGCTCGGCTTCAATGCCTCCGACATCTTTTTGCACGATTCATATTACGTGATCGGCCACTTCCACTACGTCGTCGCTCCGGGAACGATGTTCGCTGTCTTCGCAGGCATTTACTACTGGTTCCCGAAGATTACGGGACGCCACATGAATGAAGTCTTGGGTAAGATTCATTGGGCTGGCTCTCTGTTCTTTATGAACTGTGTTTTCGCCCCGATGTTCATTCAGGGCTTCAAGGGCATGTCCCGACGTATGTCCGACGGTGGAACGACCTACTTCGGTCAGGGTATTGATCCCGGCGTTCTCAAGCTGAACAACATGATCCTTTGGAGCGCGGTCGGTCTGGGAATTTGCCAGATTCCGTTCATCATCAATTTCTTCTCCAGCATCTTCGCAGGCAAGCGAACCACCTCGGACAATCCGTGGCAGGCGACCACGCTGGAATGGGCTACTCCGACCCCTCCGCCGCACGGAAATTTCCTCCAGGAACCGGTCGCCTACCGCGGCCCCTACGAGTACAGCGTTCCGGGAGCCAAAACCGACTTCACTCCTCAGGGAGACAAGAACTGAACGGTTCTGTTCCAACTTTTTACCGATCCAATAATGGAAATCCCCTACACGCACACACCCCGACCGGACACGGGGCTCTACAATGCCAAGGTGGGCATTTGGTTGTTCTTGGCCTCGGAAATCATGCTCTTCGGAGCCTTGTTTTCGGCCTACATCCTTCTCCGGGTCAGCGCGCCGGTCGGCTTTTGGCCGGATGTGGCATTGGCATGGCCTCGAGGGCTGCTCAATATCCCGATTGGAACGTTCAACACGGCGGTTCTCATCACGTCGTCGGTGACCGTGGTTCTGGCTTGGGCTGCGCTCAAGATGAACAACTTCGCGCGGTTCCGTGTGTACATGGTGATCACGGTGTTGTGTGCCTTCGCCTTCTTGGGCATCAAGTCGTTTGAGTACAACGACAAGTTCAGCCACTACGTCATCCGCCTTCAGGATGGCAAGGCGTTGACCGGTCACATCGAGGTCGACGGTAAGCATCCGAGATTCTGGAACTTCAGCGATCAGTGGAGTGTCGCCAAACTGACTGAACAGAAGGTGGCCAAGATCAAGGTCGAGGTGGATCCGGCGCGTGATATCAACGGTCACCCCAAGAAGGGCGCATCCCACCAGCATGAAGTCCGTGAGGTTGCGGTTTCGGACATCGTTTCCATGGGATCTTATACCCCGGCGACCCATCCGTTCTTCGCAGTCTATTTCTTGATCACCGCTTTGCACGGATTGCACGTTTTGGGTGGGGCGTTGGTGCTGGGTTATTTCGCCTTCCCCGGAGCCAAGATGTGGAAATCGAATCCGGAGCAGTTCATCAACCGTATCGAGGTGGGTGGACTTTTCTGGCACTTCGTGGACCTCGTCTGGATCTTCTTGTTTCCGGTGGTGTACCTCCTCTGATTGCATTTATGAGCCAACACAGCGCTTCTACTTCGGCCTCCCATGGCGGCGATGATCATGATCACGACATCGCGGCTCACGTCCGAACCTATCTGATCATTTTCGGGGCTTTGCTCGTCGGGACCGTCCTGACTGTGGCCATGTACTACGTCGACTTCAGCAGCATGGCGCTGACAGTCGCGGTCGCCCTCTTCATCGCGTCGATCAAGGCCTTTTTGGTTGCCGGTTATTTCATGCACCTTCTGTCCGAAAAGAAGTTGGTGTATGGGGTGCTGGTCATCTCGGCGATTTTCTTTGTGGCCCTGATGGGGTTGACCCTGTGGGGTAGCCGTGACCTTCCCAGAAACTCGGAGACCAAGACGTTGTATGTCCCTTAAAGCCTTCCACATTGTGTTTGTCGCGGCCTCAGTGATCCTGATGGCATTCCTGAGCGGATGGAGTTTCTTGGCGTATCAAGAGACCCATTCCACGGAATACCTGGTCTGGAGTCTGTGTGCGGCAAGCTCGGTGGTGGGCTTGGTGATTTACGGACGATTCTTCCTCCGGAAGCTTCGGAACATCAGTTTTCTATGAAACTCCACTTGGGAATTTCCAGTGTCCTGGCAGCGGCATTGCTGACGATGCCGTCCTTGAATGCCTGCACCGCTTGCTTCGGCAAGACGGATGAAGCCCTCGCTCAAGGCATGAATGCGGGCATCTATGTGATGCTGGTGTTCGTGGTCGCTGCCTGGGTGTTATTCGGTAGTTTCTTTGTGTTCATTGCCCGTCGCTCCAAGCGTGTGAACGCGGAGACTGAAGCGGGTGAATCTCCCTCGGTTTGATCGTCTGCAAATTTTCGGAAATACATGACCTCTCTACTTCGATATTTTGGAATGCCGGAAGTGGCTTCGGCCCATGGCAATGGCATCGATGAGTTGATCCTGTACGTGCACCTGCTCATGGGTGCGCTGTTTGTGGGATGGCTCGCTTACTTCCTCTGGGTAATGGTGCGCTTCAACAAAGCTGCCAATCCCAAAGCCGATTACGTGGGTGTCCGCAGCCATGCTTCGACCTACTTGGAGATCGGTGTAGCAGTGGTGGAGGCCGTGCTGTTGATTGGCCTCGCTGTGCCTCTTTGGGCCAGGGCGGTCGACAATCCTCCCGGGGCCGACCAGAAGCCGGTCGAAATCCAGGTGATGGCTCAGCAGTTCGCGTGGGCGGCCCATTTTCCGGGAACCGATGGCAAGTGGGGCAAGCAGGACACCAAGTTTGCCGACCGTGGCAATCCCTTTGGTTTGGATACCAGCGACGCCGATGCCAAGGACGACATCTCGGTGGTCACCGAGGCGTTCCTGGTGCCAGTCAACCGGCCTGTGATTGCCAAGTTGTCGAGCATGGATGTGATCCATTGCTTCAAGCTGCCGGCCATGCGGGTGACCCAGGATGTGATTCCCGGTTTGTCCATCCCCGTGCATTTCACGCCCACCAAAACCGGCGATTACACCATCACGTGCGCCCAGCTCTGCGGCAACGGTCACGCGTCCATGAAGGGTGTTTTCAAGGTGGTCTCGGAGGCAGATTACGACAAGTGGTTTGCTGAAAAGTCCAAGGCAGGTGGCGCGGGTGGCAGCTTCGAATAAGCTGCTCGAATCAGGCTACCGATTGAGTCCGCCGGATCAGCCGCTGGTTTCATACCGGCGGCTTTTTTTTCAATCACGATGGAGTCGCATATCCAACGGTTTCTGTGGGGAACACTGGTCGCCAGTTTGCTGGCGGTCTCGGTGGCTTACTTCCGCTCCCGGGGCGCACCTCCCATTCTGGGTCAGCTCCACGACTTTTCGCTGACCAACCAATTGGGGCAACCCGTTGACAAGGATTCCATCAAGGGACGGATCAGTGTGGTCAACATTGTTTTCTCTCGGTGTCCCACCCAGTGTCGACGCTTGTCGGCTCAGATGCAGCGGCTCCAGTCGCGAATTCCCTCTGGAGTGCGTCTGGTTTCTCTGACTGCAGATCCCGAGTACGACACGCCGGAAGTTTTGAAGCGCTATGGCTTGGAGTACCAAGCTTCCTCAGAAAAGTGGTGGATGCTCACCGGCCCAAAGTCCGAGGTCTATCGGGTGGCCATTGCTGATCTGAAATTTGCGGTGGTCGAATCGGGGGAGCCATCTCCGAAATTGGAGGATCTATTCATCCACACGGCGGATTTTGGAGTGTTGGATTCCCAAGGGCGTTTGCGATTCGTCATCCACAGTGAAGATTCAGACGCTGAAGATCAGGTGATTCAGTCCGTCAAGCGTCTCAAAGGCATCTTATGAACCATTCCCTGCAGTTCCTGCCGCTGGTCAACGCTTGCCTCAACGGTGTGGCAGGAATTCTTCTGGTGGCCGGACTCATCCACATCAAGGCCGGGCGGCGTGAAGCTCACCGTAAGTGCATGGTGGCGGCGTTTGTCACATCCTGCGTCTTCTTGCTGTTGTACCTGACCCACAAGTACCTGCTGAAATCGGTCCACACGCCCTTCAAGGGACCTGAGTTCCTGCGGCCCTGGTATTATGGAATGCTCTTTTCGCACATCCTTCTGGCCGCTGCGGTGCCGGTGTTGGCGCTGATCACCCTGCGCCGTGGCAGCGCGGGAGACCTGGAGCGGCACAAGAAGATCGCTCGTTGGACGTGGCCGATTTGGATGTACGTCTCGGTGACCGGAGTATTGGTGTATCTGGTTCTCTACCAGATTTGGCCTTGATGCGAGACTGGGTGCGTTCCGTTGGAACGCCGTCCGGCACAGGCTCTTCCCGGGCAACCCCCTCCAGCCCTGAGTCGTTGGATCGTGTGTCGTGGGGGTGGTCACCTGACCGGGAAACGCTCGGTCAGGATTTAACCGAAGGATTGAATTTGGTCCGAACCCACGTTCTTTGCAGGGGATTCTTCGCAGGGTGTGTGAGGCACCCAACTGCCTGCTGATCAGGCTGCCTCAGGATCCCGCCACTTGCCGTGTTCGCGAATGAGGTCCACCAGGCGTTCGACCGCTTCGTCCTCCGGGATGTTGAAGCGGACTGGCTTCTTGCCCACGTAGAGGTTGATTTTGTTGGGAGCTCCGCCCACGTAGCCGAAGTCGGCGTCGGCCATCTCACCTGGACCATTCACGATGCACCCCATGATGGCGATTTTCACGCCTTTGAGGTGCTCCGTCCGGGCTTTGATGCGCGCGGTGACCGTTTGCAGGTTGAACAGCGTGCGTCCGCAACTGGGGCAGGCGACGTAATCGGTCTTGAAGGATCGGCAGCCGGCGGCCTGAAGGATGTTGAAGGCCAATCGCAGGGACTGCCCGGCTCCGGGCTCCGAACGGACGAGGATGGCGTCGCCGATGCCGTCCGCCAGCAGCGAACCGAGGTTGACGGCCGCCTGCAGTTGGGCCGCCTCCGGGGTCAATGCCTCGGACGGGGCAATGAGTCGGTCCTTGAGCAGGATGGGATTGCGGCTGCCCAGCGCCGCCAACCGGACCGTCAGCAATCGGAAGGCGGTGATGGGAGGCAGGGACACATCATCTTGGACGGTGATCCACTGGGTCTCGCACGGGGGATGCGGAAAATCCGAGGTGGGATCCACCTCCATCAGCTGGAGATCTTCGTAAATGGCCTCCGGTTTGACATCGACCTTGGGGGAGATCTTCGGGGCCACCGCATCAAAGGTGCTGCGTTCGACCACCACTCGAACCAGGTTTTCTCCGCCTGCTGGCAGATCCCCCAACGGTGACACGACCGATTCGCGTCGTTTGAAATTGAAGGGATCCCAGGGGAGGGAGGGGTTGCCCAAGGCCAGGTGGGTTCCGGTCAGTTGGGGGATTTGCGCCAGCAGGTCGTTGCAAACGGCGATTTCACGCGGGCTGTCTTCGGTCAGAGAGACTCGGATCGTATCGCCGATGCCGTCGCAGAGCAGGGAGCCGATACCAATGGCCGATTTGATGCGGCCGTCTTCGCCTTCACCCGCCTCGGTGACGCCCAAGTGCAGCGGGTAGTTCCAGTCGGGGCCTTCCAGGTCGAGGCGGGCCGCCAGCAGCCGGTAACACTCGATCATCACCTTCGGATTGGAGGACTTCATCGAGAAGACGAAGTTGTGGAAACCGTTCTTGCGGCAGATGTGGGCGAATTCGAGGGCGCTTTCGACCATGCCCACAGGGGAGTCCCCATACCGGTTCATGATCCGGTCGCTGAGGGATCCGTGATTGGTTCCGATGCGCAGGGCGCGACCCAGACGCTTGGCTTCTTGCACCAGCGGCGTGAAGCGTGCCTCGATCCTCGCCAGTTCTTCAGCGTAGGCCTCGTCGGTGTATTCCTTGATCGCGAATTTCTTGCTGTCGGCGTAATTGCCCGGGTTGATTCGGACTTTTTCCACCCACTTGACGGCTTCCATCGCCGCTTCCGGCTTGAAGTGGATATCGGCAACCAGAGGCACTTGACAACCCACCTGGCGCAGTTCTCGAACAATGTTCTCGAGGTTGGCGGCGTCCTTCACAGTCGGAGCTGTGATGCGCACAATCTGGCAGCCTACGGCCACCAGTTCCAAGGTCTGCCGCACGCATTCGGCGGTGTCCATGGTATCGCAGGTGAGCATCGACTGCTTGACCACTGGGTGATCTCCCCCGAGCACCACGCCGCCGCAAGCGGGGTCGCCCACAGTGACGTTGCGGGCGGGTCTGCGGCTGTAACTCCAGGGAGAAGGGCAATACTTCATGAATCGCTGAGAGGGAATAAACGGGATGGCGGCCGGCGGCGTCAACGCTCCGGAGAATTTCCCGGAGGTTTTGAGTGCCAATCCTTACGGGGCTGGCTTCGGCTGCGAGGGGGCTTCGATGACGGTTTCTTGGCGGAACATGGCCCGGAACAGGGGGCCGCGTTTCACCACATCAAAGAAGGAAACATAGGCCATGAAGCTCAGCAGGAGGACCGCGAAGGCGGACGTAGCAATCTCTTGGAAACGCGGCGCAACGCGCCGGCGGGTGATGATCTCGTAGAGAGCCATGGTGATGTGCCCGCCATCCAATACCGGAATCGGCAGCAAATTGATAATGGCCAAATTGACATTCAACATCACGAGGAAGCTCAGGGCCAAGCGGATATCGGCATTCACGTCAGCGGCCAATTTGCCGAAGATTCCGACGGGGCCACTCATGTCCTTGGCGCTCACACCTGTTTCCTTGGAGTGCGCCAAGGCGCCCACCAATTCTCCCATCTGGACCAACACCCCCGAAACCTGCTCCCAAGGGGTTGGTCCCGGGCGTTGCAATTGGTAAGTCAACACCCGGCTCGGTGCGATGGTCACACCGATTCGGGCCACGCCGCTGGTCGGGTCTACCCGAGGGGTCACGGTGAAGGTCATGCGCTGGCTCGCGCGCTGCACCTCGACCTGGGCGGGCTTGCCAGTCTGGGCGCGGATGAGTTCCACCAATTGGGATTGCCCCACCACCGGTACTCCGCCGAACGAGATGAACTGGTCATTCACCGCCATTCCTGCCTCTTGGGCGGCACCGCCCGGTGCCAAATCCATGATCACCGGATGATCTTTGGGGTCCAAGTTCAGCAACTTGAGCCCGAAGGTGGGGTTGACGACGGCCGTCAGGACATAATTGGAAACCGAATCTCCCCGGGCGATCTCCACCGGAATGGTCTGGGACCGTGCCAACACCGTAAAGCGTTGGACGTCCTGCCACCGACGCACAATTTTCCCATCGACGCGGACCATACGATCGCCCTCTCGGATGCCCAATCGTGCCTCGGCGGAATCGGGCTCGACGTAGCCGATGATCGGCGGATTGACCGGAACTGGTAGGCCGACCCACCAGATCAGGCTGGCGATGGCCAAGGCGAAAACGATGTTCATGGCCGGCCCTGCCAAGGCAACCCAGATACGGGAAGCGGGTGAAGCGGGAGCCACTGCGGGATCTGCCGCCCCTTCGATGGTCTCGGAAGTCAGCATCTGAGGCAGCTTCACGAACCCTCCGGCAGGGATCCAACGCACGGCCCACTCGACTCCGTGGCGGTCCATCCACCCGAATACCTTGGGTCCGAAACCGATGGAAAACCCGAGAACCACCATGCGGCGAAGACGGGCCATCCAGAAGTGCCCGTATTCGTGAACGAACACGGAGGCACCGAAGAATACGATCACCGCGAGCACGACGTAGGCTTTGTGAAACAGGTCTCCAATCATGGACTGGAGTCAACGTAGGTAATGGCATCCCAGTGGGCAATCGCCACTCTTGAAAAAAGCATGTCCCCCGTTTCTTGCAGCCTGCACCTTCGGTGCTGATTTCAGGTAAAGCCCGTTTGACGCAAGCCGCCCTCTCGGTGGACTGTTCACTCAGTAAGGCGTTGCCGAGTCGATGAAATCCATCCGCTGCACTGAAGCCTGACTGGAAGGTTGGAATGGTGGGTGGATATTCAGGCTCGGCATATTCAGGGTCTCCTCCGCCCGTTGGTTTGAATCATGTTCCTGCTTGCTCTGAAAATGCTGCTCGGTGACCGCGCCAAATACTGGATGCTGGTTGGGGGCTTGGCGTTTTCATCCCTGCTGATGACTCAGCAATACTCGGTTTTCCAGGGGTTGCTGGCGTGGACGACGAGCCATATGCGCAACATGCGGGCCTCCATCTGGATCGTTGAATCCCGTGTGGATCAGGTCAATGAAACCAAGGCCATGCGGGACACCGACGTGAATCGGGTGCGTTCGGTGGAAGGTGTCGACTTTGCAGTGCCCTTGTTCCAGGGGGTCCTCAAGGCCCGGACGGCAGACGGAGCCGACAAGATGATCCAGATGATCGGCTTGCACTCCGGGACTCTCTATGGGCGTCCGCCTCACATGATTGAGGGGGACATCTCTCAACTGCGTCTGCCCAATAGCGTTGTCATCGACACGCTCGCTGCAGAAGTCACCCGTCTCGGATCGGGGGTGGGCAGGCCGTTGAAGGTAGGGGATGTGTTTGAGATCAACGACCGAGAGGCTCGAGTCGTGGGCATTTGCAAAACGGAGCGGCACTTCTTTGGCTATCCTTACGTTTTCTCCAGTTATGACCAGGCCCTCCAGTATGCTCCGCGACAACGAAAAATGCTTTCGATGATCCTGGCAGAGCCCAAACCCGGGTTGGACACGGCGGTGGTGGCCCAGCGGATCATGGCCGAGACCGGTCTTCGCGCTTTCACCGTTCCCCAACTGGAGGCGTCCACCCTTCGATGGGTCTGGACCAACACCGGTATTCCCATCTCCTTCTTGACCACGATCGTGCTGGGTTTTGTGGTGGGGGTGGCCGTCTGTGGTCAGACGTTTTATTCCTTTGTCCTCGAAAACTTGCGCAATCTCGGGGCCCTCAAGGCCATGGGGGCCAGCAACAGTCTTCTGGCCGGAATGCTCCTGTTCCAGGCCATGATCGTCGGCCTGATCGGATTCGGCATCGGCATCGGACTGACAGCACTCTTCGGCCTGACGATCGCCCAGAGCGGGCAGCCCCCGTTCAAGGCAAATGCGGTATTCGTGTTTCAGTCTATGGCTGCTGTTCTTGTCATTTGTGCCCTTGCGGCCCTGTTCGGCATCCGGCGCGTGGCCAAGCTGGAGCCTGCCATCGTGTTCCGTGGTTGAACCTCGCCGATGACCACCCCGTTTCGTCCTGTGAACTCAGTTTCACTTCCTGCCACCCCGGTCGTTTGCAACCCACCGGGCGACTTAGCTGTCGGTGCACGAGGCATCGTCAAGGCGTTTGGGGTGGGGGATGCCCGCACCCTGGCCTTGAAGGGGGCGGATTTTGAGGCGAGCCAGGGTGAGTTGCACCTCATTGTGGGGCCTTCGGGTTGTGGCAAAACCACCCTGTTGAGCGTGTTGGCCGGAACTCTGTTGAGCGATCAGGGTGAGGTGAATCTCTTCGGCACCCGCCTGACCGGACTGTCGGCCTCGGAGGTCACCCGGTTCCGATGCCGGAACATTGGGTTCATCTTTCAGCAGTTCAACCTCATCCCGACCTTGTCCTTGGTCGAGAATGTGAGTGTTCCATTGCTGCTCAATGGAACACTTCGCCGCGAGGCCGAAGCCAAGGCCACGGAGAGGTTGCGGCAGGTGGGGTTGGCTGGACGGGAGCGCCAGTTGCCGACGCAGCTTTCGGGTGGGCAACAACAGCGGGTGGCTATAGCCCGAGCCCTGGTCCATGAACCTCGATTGGTGATTTGCGACGAACCCACCAGCGCGCTGGATTCGCTCACCGGCCACCAAATCATGGAATTGCTCAGCACTGCGGCCAAGGCGCCAGGACGCTGCGTCTTGATTGTCACCCATGATCCCCGCATCTACGGCTATGCTGATCGCATCAGCGTGATGGAGGACGGCCGAGTGACTCACGTCCACGCCGGGGTATTGCTTTCCTCCTTCATTCATTCGGAAAACCGTTCCTAATTGTCCATGATCCTCTTGAAACGTCTCTCATTCTGGTTGGCGCTCTTGGGCGTAGGCCTAATGGTGTTCCTCCTCCGGGGGCAGAACGTCAAGGTTGCCAATCCCGGCCCAGTATCCGAGCCGCCCCGCTCACCCTATTCGCGTACAGTGGCCTCGACCGGCTTGATTGAAGCCTCGCGCGAGAACGTCAAGATTGCCGCGCCCCGAGAGGGCTTGGTGATGAAGGTCTTTGTGAAGGTAGGGGATTCAGTCAAAGAGGGGGCACCACTCTTTCAGTTGGACGGGCGCGAGGTTCGAGCCCGTGTCCGGGTGCTGGAGGCGCAGGCAAGATCGCTCCGCTCCCAGATTGCCGTTGAAGAGGCTCAGGTCGCCGATCTGGCCGACCAGTTGAAGCGGTTTGCCCAGTTGGGTCGGGATCAAGTGGCGACCGAGGATGAGGTCAAGCGGCGCGAGTTCTCCTTGGGCACGGCTAGGGCGAGGGCGGAAGTCGCCCGAGCTATGGCTGCTGCGTCCGAGGAGGCGGTGCATCAGGCCAACACCGATCTGGAGATTCTCACCGTCCGCGCTCCTCGGGATGGTCGTTTGCTTCAGGTCAATTTGCGCGAAGGGGAATTTGCCACCGTCAAGCCGCAGTCGGAGTCGTTGATGCTCCTGGGTGATGTGGACACCTATCAGGTCCGGGCCGAAGTGGATGAGCAGGACTCCGTGCTCATCAGCGCCGACTATCCGGCTGTTGCGTCACTGAAGGGCCATTCCGAGATGAAGACTCCATTAAAGTTCGTTCGCATCGAACCCTATGTGGTGCCCAAGCGCAGTCTGACCGGTGACAGTCTCGAGCGTGTGGATACCCGAGTGTTGCAAATTGTCTACGCCTTCGATCGCCCGGCCTTTCCAGTCTACGTCGGTCAACAGGTCGATGTGTTCATCCAACGTCCCCAGACTGCGGCCCAGTCCACTCCTTGAGTTTCCATGAGATCCCTCGTCCTCGTTTCGCTGTTGCTGGCCATCGGGCTTCCGATCACGGCTGCCATCACCAATGCGGTGCCTTTGCCGTCTGGACCGCTGACCCTCGATCAGGCCCTCGAATTCGCTCTGACGCACAACGTGACGCTGAGAAAAGGACGGCAGGATCTGGAGGAGGCCCAGGGGCTTGCCATCCAGCAACGCGCGGCTCGTTTGCCCCGTCTGGCCGCCACGGGCGCCTACCAGCAACTGGATGAGGCGCGGATCGAGCGGGTTCAGTTCTCCGCGGCCCAACCCGCAACCCCCTTCCTGAACAACCAGAGCTGGAATGCCAATCTGGTGGTGACACAGCCCATTTATGCGGGTGGCAAATACAACTCGATGGCCCGCTCCTCGCGGCTCACCCGCGAGGCGGCACTGGCCTCCTACCAGGCGCTGGTGGCCAATACCTTGCTGGAGGTGCGGACCGCCTACAGCGACGTGCTCCTGGCGGTGGAGCAAATCGTTGTCCAAGAGGCATCCAAGAAACTCTTGGAGCGGGAATTGGAGACGGCCCGCCGCAGTCTCGAGGCCGGGACTGTTCCCAGGTTCAATGTGCTGAGGGCCGAAGTTGAACTGGCCAACGCGCTCCCGCCGTTGATCCGCGCTCGTAACCAGGAGCGGATTTCCCGCAACACCCTCGCGCTCCTCCTCGGATGCGATATCCCGGCCGATACCGGGGTGGACATTCCGCTGCGGACGGCCGACAGCCTCAAGGCCGAGCCCTTCGAAGTTTCGGTGGGGGCGGCCCTCAATGCAGCCTGGCTCCGCCGACCCGAAATCAAGGCGGCGCAAAGCACCTCCCAATTGCGTCATGAAGAAGTTCTCCAGACGCGTGCCGATTTGCTTCCCTCGCTCTCAGGAACCGCGGGCTATGGGGTGCAGAATCGCAACTTCATCCGGGATCTCGACCAGACGCTGGACGGTTGGACCGTGGGTGTGCAGGCCAATTGGCTGCTCTTCGATTTTGGTCAGACCCAGGCCAAGGTCAACATGGCCAGAGCCCGCGAAGAGCGAGCTCGGCTCGAAGTCGAGGATGTCCGTCGGCGCATCGAATTGGAGGTCCGCACGGCATTTTCTCTGTTCATGGAATCCAAAGAAGTCCTGGTGTCTCAGACCCGGGTCATTGAGCAGGCCGAGGAGGCCGTTCGATTGGTCACGGCTCGGGCCGATGCGGGCAGCAGTACGCAGTTGGAAGTGCTGTCGGCACAGACCGCCCTCAAGCTATCCCGCACCCAGTACAGTCAGGCGCTGCGCGACTACACCGTTGCCCGGGCAAAATTGGAGCGGGCCATGGGTGAGGGTGTGCGCCTGGTGATCGAAACGGGCGGTCGTTAGGTCCTCTGCGGAGCAGCAGTCTTCGGTGATCAGAAGGATTCTCCGTCAGCGTGCCGGAACCCTCTCCGGGTCAGGTTCACCGTCCAACCCAGGATTCGAGCAGTGCACCGAGTCCCCGATCGGAATTGCGGGGGCTGACCAGCGCCAGCGACAATCGGGATGGATTCAGGAAATCTCGTGCTACCCTGCGGATGTCAGCCGGCTGGACGGCCGCGATCCGTGCTCGGCTTTCCTCAGGTTGAATGACCCTGCCGAATCCCAGTACTTGTTCGCCCAGCCACATCATCATCTGCTCGGATCCTTCGAGCGAAAGGTCTGCCTGACCCAGAGCGTAATCCCGCGCCCGCGACAGTTCTCCTCGGCCGGGCGCCCGGTCCGCCAGGCGCTGAACTTCTTTGAGGATGAGTTTCAGTGCCTTCTCCAACTGAGCGTCCTCCAGACCTGCTGAAATCACCAAGTCACCGCAGTCGCTCCAGGAGGTTCCGGTGCTCTGGATGTTGTAGGCCAGGCCGTGCTCTTCGCGAATCGTCTGGAACAGGCGCGAACTCATGTTCTCACCGAGCAGGACATTGAGCAGCCGCAGCGCGAAGCGGCGTTCGTCCTGCCGGGAGGCGGTTCGAAATCCGAGGGCGATGTGGGTTTGCTCGGTTTTTTTGGAGTGCAGCAGCCAGCGCGGCTTCTCAGGGGTGGCCGGTGCTGGCTCCGCTGTCGGGTGAACTCCCTGGCGGAATCGTCGGACCCATCGTTCCACCCCGGTGAGCAGGTTTGCGTGGGTCAGGTTGCCTGCGGCGGCGATGACGATCGATCCGCTGATATATCGGCGTTCGAAGAACCCCAACAGGTCTTCCCGGCGGAGTCCGCGAACCGAGCGTGCCGAACCGATGACCGGGCGTCCCAGTGGGTGCCCGGGAAACTGGACTTGGTTGAGGAGGTCATGGACGAGTTCGGCCGGTTGATCGCGGTACATGGCCTGCTCTTCCAGAATCACATCGCGCTCCTTGGAAATCTCAGTGGAGGCAAACTTGGACTCGAGGAACATGTCGCAGAGCACGTCGAGCAGTTCCGGCAAACGGGAGGCCACTGCACGGCTGTAGAAGCAGGTGTGCTCCTCGTCGGTGAAGGCATTGAGGTAGCCGCCGATCCCCTCGACATCTTGCGAAATCCGCGCGGCTGACCGCCGGCGCGTTCCCTTGAAGAGCATATGCTCAATGAAGTGAGCCGCCCCGTTCTCACGGGCCGTCTCGTGTCGCCCACCGGTATTGACCCAAATGCCCACCGATACGCTGGCCAGGTGCGGCATGGTGGCTGTCACTACGCGCAGACCGCCGGGGAGTTCTGAAAGTCCATACATCAGTTGGCAGAAAGCTGAGTCGATGGGGCGGCAATCGCAACCGGGAAGCACCTGTCTCTCTGTGCACTCTTCGGGGCTTCCCGATTTTAGAGCTGGGCCCCTCCGACGTGTTCAAGGCGCCAGATGGAGCCAGGCCATGCCCACCTGGATCCACAGCGGAATGGTGATCAAACTGAGGATGGTGGTGCCGGCCACGATGCGCACGGCGGTGGCGGGATCCCCCCCATAGAGTCGGGAAAGCACAATGGGAAAGACCCCGGCGGGCATTGCTGCCTGGACGACAATCACCCGTTTGACTTCCACCGAGCAGGGAAGAACCCGCACGATTCCGAGCATCAGAGCAGGGATGACGCCCAAACGGAAAACGGCCGACCAGATCAAGGCTCCGGCGGCCCGCGCGGGATGCAGTTGGCGGATCTGGTCGGCCACCATCGCTCCGGTCAGCATGATGCCCAACGGAAAGGCACAGGCACCCAGCATGGAGGCAGTGATGCCCACAGGGCGGGGCATCCAGCGGGCTGCCCCGCAGGCGTTGAGAAGGAGGGAGAGGACGATGGCCACGAGGGGTGCGTTGATGAGCTTGCGCCATTCACCGGGACCGGTGGCGTGACCCAGGGTCATCAAGCCCAAGGTCCACATGGCGATATCCACACCCAGATTGTGCACGAACAGAACACCCGGTGTGTCCGGATGGTTCGCGAACAGCACGAGGACCAAGGGGAAGGGGACATACCCGTAGTTTTGAAGTCCGGCGACCAGGGCGAAGGTCCGCTGTTCAGCATCGGTCTTGAGCCCCACCCGTCGGCGGAAGAGCCAGCAGATGCCGATCCCCAAGACAATTCCCCCGAAGCCCATCAGTGGGGGGATGAACAGGTTTTCGGCGCGCTGGAGAGCCTGGTTGCCGAGCACCTTGTCGAAGATCAGGCAGGGGGTCAGGACGTTGACCACCAATCGCAGCAAGGTCGCATCGGCTTCCTCGGTCAGCCAGCGCACGCGACGGAGCCCGATCCCTACCAATGCCAAGAAAAAAACCGGCAGCACCGCCGACAGAACATCACTCAGGGACATCATGTGATTCAAAGCCGGAGGTCAGGCAAGCAGGTGCTCGACCAATGCCGCAAATTCCAAATGTTGGACCTGACGCAGATAGGCGATGGCTTGGGGATCTGGGCATTCGGCCATCCGTTCACATTCTTGAACCAGTGCCAGCGGGTCCAGGTTTCCAGAAAGGGTCAGCCGCTCCAGCACAGCCCGTGCTTGGGGAGTTTGCGCCGCCCGGATCACCGCAGGGGTCGCCATTCCGTAGATCGGGTGCCCGGATACCCTGCGGAACCAATAGGCTGCATTCCAGTAATCTGGTTCGCGGCGATGCAACAGGGCGTGGATCAAGCAAGCGTCCCGATCACCGCGATCCTGGACCAGATTGTGGGCCGGGTCATGGTGGTCGTGGTAGAGGAGGGCAGTGGCGGTGAGAAGTTCCGACGTTGGAATCGTCAGATTGAACTCTCGGTTGAGCTCGAGAAGACGGATTTCCAGCGTGACTGCCGAGAGCACTCCGCTTCTGGGGCCAGCCCCCAGATCCGGAAATTGGGCGGCAGCCAAGCGCTCCCAGAACCGGGCGGCTCGGGAAAGTTTATCGGTCGAACTGGACATCAGGCGGTTTCTCAGTTTCAGGTCCCGCTCTCAGGCCGTCAAATCGGGAAGCGGTCAAATCGAGGTGTCGCTGTTGGTCAATTGCCTTGAAAGGCCGGTCGTCGCCGCGTTACTTAGCGGGTCAGATGTCCCTCTTCGACCTCGCTTCCTGGATCGCCACACAAAGTCGTGAGGTGGATCGAGCTTTGGACCGGTTCCTTCCCAAGGCCACCGCCAAGCCCGCCACGATCCACAAGGCCATGCGCTATTCCCTCTTCGCCGGAGGCAAGCGGATGCGACCTGCCTTGGTGCTGGCAGCCGCCGAGGCCTGTGGAGGTACCCACGCCTCGGCCATGCCTCTGGCGTGCGCGGTCGAGTGCATCCACACCTATTCCCTGATCCATGACGATTTGCCTGGCATGGACAATGACGACCTGCGGCGCGGGAAACCGACCAACCACAAGGTCTTCGGCGAGGGTATAGCGATCCTCGCTGGTGACGCCCTGTTGACCCAGGCCTTTGAAATCGCTGCCTCCTGCACCGGGTGGAAGCGTTACAGCGTGAAGGATGTGGTCTTGGAGATCGCCAAAGCTTCCGGTTCCTTGCAGCTCATCGCGGGGCAGGTGGCCGACTTGGAGGGCGAGGGCAAGAAAATCTCTCGGGCTCAGCTTCGATACATCCATGAGCGCAAAACCAGTGCGCTGCTGGCCTGCTCCGTGCGGTTAGGAGGCATGAGTGCCAACTGCACGCCGGCTCAACTCGATGCGTTGACGGACTTTGGTTATCATGTCGGATTGGCTTTCCAGGTGATCGACGACATTCTGGATGTCACCCAGACTTCCGAGCAGTTGGGAAAGACTGCTGGCAAAGATGTGAAGGCACAGAAGGCGACCTACCCGTCGATCGTTGGGCTTGAAAAATCCCGAGTCATCGCTGCGGAACTGACCGCCAAGGCCGAGGCGGCTCTCCAACCGTTCCGGGGCAAAGCGGTCGCCTTGGAAGCCATTTCCGACTACCTGCTCCAGCGCAAATCTTGAGGAGATCGGGAGGGTGCCTGCGGAAAATGCACTTGCGATGAGGAGTCGGACTCCGTGAGCCTCTCCCAGCCGAACAAGCTGTCGATAGCGGCTGATTTCGGACCTGTCTGACAATTCTGTGAAAGTCTTCACCGGTAACTCCAATCCCAGTCTGGCCAAGGCGATTTGCGATTCCATCGGGATCCCCTTGGGTTGCTCCACGGTGAAGCCGTTTCCCAACGGCGAGACCTTCGTCAAGATCGATGAGAACGTCCGTGGCACGGATGTCTTCGTCATCCAGTCCACCAGCCAGCCGGCCAACCAGCATCTGATGGAAATGTTCATCATGATCGATGCGTTGCGGCGGGCGAGCGCTTCACGAATCACCGCAGTGTTGCCGTTCTATGGCTATGCCCGCCAAGATCGGAAGGATCAGCCGCGCGTTCCGATCACCGCCAAGTTGGTCGCCAATTTGTTGGTGGCGGCCGGGGCCAACCGGGTGCTCACGATGGATTTGCACGCCCAGCAAATCCAAGGGTTTTTCGACATCCCGGTCGACCACCTCTACGCTGCCCCGGTTCTGCTTGAGTACATCTCCCGCCAACAGACCCCCAACCTCGTGGTGGTCAGCCCGGATCTGGGAGGCTTGAAGATGGCGGCTGCCTATTCTCAGACTCTAGGAGCCGAGTTGGCCATCGTGGCCAAGCGACGCAAAAGTCCCACCGAAACCGAGGCCATCTCGGTGATCGGAGATATTGACGGCAAGAATGTCCTTCTGGTGGATGATCTGACCGAGACCGCGGGTACTTTGGTCAATGCCGCCCATTTGCTCAAGCAGAGGGGTGCTCGCCGAATTCAGGCCTGTGTCTCCCATGCCTTGATCAATGACTTGGGAATTGATCGCCTTCGCAAATCGGAGATTGACGAACTCATCACCACCGATAGTGTAACCCGCCCGTCTATTGAAGGGGTCAAAATCACGACCCTTTCAGTGGCCGGTTTGCTGGGAGAAGCGATCAAGCGAATTTACACGAATTCCTCGGTCACTTCCCTATTTGAGTTTAAGGGCTGAAGCCGTTTGCAAGTGCGGCTCGGCAGATACGACTAAAATCATGAAATCATTGAAGTTGAAAGCGGCCCCTCGCACCCAGGTGCGGCGCAAGGGATCCAAAGCGCTCCGCTCCACCGGACGTATTCCTGCCAACATTTACGGCAAGTCCATCGCCCCTCAGAATCTTGAGATCGATTCCGAGGCGTTCATTGATCTGATCAATTCCGCCCACTCGGAGATCGTTCTGGTGGACCTCGAGGTTTCTGGTGATTCCAACGCTCGTTTGGCCTTGGTTCAGGATGTTCAGCACCACCCGCTCAGCGGTGAAGTGCTCCACGTAGACTTCCATGAGGTGAAGAGTGATGAGATGATCACTATTCGCATCCCGGTGGAGGCCACTGGTGAGGCTGAGGGTGTGAAGAGCGGCGGCGGAACCTTGGAGCACGTCCTCCAGAAACTCCGCGTGACGGCCCTTCCCAAGGATCTGCCTGAGCAGATTTTGGTGGATGTTTCCGCCTTGGCGGTGGGTCAAGCGATCCAGATCGGCCAGATCCAAGCGCCGGCTGGCGTGACGATCCTCGGTGACAAGCACCTCCGCGTCTTCTCTGTTGCGGCGCCTGCTACCGAGGTTGAAGCGGCTCCTGCCGCAGCAGCCGGTGCGGAGGCCAAGCAGCCCGAGATGATCAAGGAGAAGAAGGAAGAGGCTGCTCCGGCCGCTGCGGCCAAGAAGAAGTGAGTTGACGCGCCGTCCCACCGAGGGCCGTTCCCATGACCCCGCCTGTTTTGATCGTGGGGCTCGGAAACCCCGGCGAGGAGTATCGAGGCACCCGACACAATGCAGGTGCCATGGTGGTGGATCGCTTCGCCGCCAGCCGGTGTTCCGGTTGGCGGAAGGAGCGAAAGTTCTTTTCAGAATTAGCGACGGGTGACTGCGGCGGCCGAAAGGTGGTCTGCGTGAAACCCCTAACCTACATGAATCTGAGTGGTGAGGCGGTAGCGGCGGTCAGCCGTTTCTACCGGATCACGTCCGATCAGATCTTGGTGGTGGCCGACGATGCGGATCTCCCGTTGGGAGCGATCCGTATGCGGCCATCCGGTGGGGCAGGGGGGCACAACGGACTGGCTTCGGTCATCCAGCATTTGGGGACCCAAGAATTCCCGAGGCAACGCATTGGTGTGGCCCGACCGGTTCAGGCAGTTCGAGACATCGCATCGCATGTGTTGGGAGTTTTTTCTCCCGATGAGCAAGTGCGCTTGAACGAGGTTCTGCAATTGGCGGACAGACAGATCCAGTGCTGGCTTGAGGAAAGTCTTGGAAAAGCCATGAGTCTCTTCAACCGAGCCCAATAGTGAATCCAAAATAGTAGGGCCAAAATAGTGGGTCCGCTGATGGGATTGAAACTTTTGGATCCGAGGGTTCTGCCGGTTGGGGCTTTTTTGGCCTGCTGTTGAGTGGGCCGAGAGTTGCTTCAGCCAACCTTCCAGCGTGTGCTTTTGGAACAGTCGAAAAAAAGTCGAAATCCGTGAAAGGATTCGGCTTGGCGGTTCGAAGAGTATGTGTAGAGGTTGATGAGTAAAGGGTTGCAGAATCGGGGGCAGCAGAATCGGTGACAAAGATGTCTTCGGATCTGCCGCCCGTGGCCAGAATCAGCTTGGACTCTCCGATTTTGTGAGCACCGATTTTGTGAGTGACGAGCTTGTGACTGAGTGCGCGTGAGCAATAAAGCGCGCCAGTGACGAACCGGTTATTCCAAGCAGTCCAAGCAGGAAATCAGTGATCAGCAACAAACGCGAATCCGTCGTGGATGGGTTCCGAGAGGTGGAAACAAACAATTTTTAGTCAGACGGGCAATTGAACGAAAAGTGGCAGCAATAGCCTCTGGGCAGGTTACCGATGACGGAAGCCTGCAATGGAGGAATCAATTTTAAACCAGCGAATTAGAACCAATTCAAAGACCATGAAACGCTACGAAGGACTGTTTATTCTGGATCTCTCCGGCAAGGAAGAAGGCCTCAAAGAAGTTGTCGACAAGTTGTCTTCAGAGATCACCTCGGTGGGTGGCAAGATCGAGACCGTCCAAAAGCTCGACAAGAAGACCTTCGCGCGGAATGCCCGCAGCGGCGAAAGCGCTGGCCATTTCGTGAACATCATTTTCGAGGCCCAGGGCAAAGCGGTCGCCGAGTTGCGCTCCCGCTTCAAGCTCGCTTCCGACGTGATCCGTGTTCTGTTCACCGAAGCCCCGGCTCCGGTGGTCGCCAAGGCCTAAATATACGGCTAATACGGCCCATTCCACTCGGCTCACCTCAAACCTCAACCGTTTATGGCCAGCTTCAACAAGGTTATCCTGGCCGGGAATCTTACCCGGGATCCGGAGTTGCGTTACACCCCGAAGGGAACGGCTATCGCTAAGCTTTCCATGGCGGTGAATCGCAAGTGGACCGGTGAAGATGGTCAGACCCGCGAGGAAGTCACTTACGTCGACATCGACGCCTTTGGCAAGCAGGCCGAAGTGATTGCCCAATACCTCCGAAAGGGTGGAGGGTTGCTTGCTGAGGGACGACTGAAGCTCGATCAATGGGACGACAAGCAGACCGGTCAGAAGCGCTCCCGCTTGGGCGTAGTCCTTGAGAACTTTACCTTCATTGGTGGGCGCCCCGATGGATCGGGTGGTGGTGGTGCGGGTCCGATGCCTCCCCCTGCCTCAGGCTCCGTGCCTGGTCGAGTGACGGGCAATCGTCCGGCGCCGGCCGCTCCAGCCCCTGCGGATGCAGAGGGTGGTCCCCCGGATGACGATGATGTCCCGTTCTGATCCCCAACAAGTCCTTTTCAACCGATAATTTAACTCCTATTTCCCATGCCAAAGACAGAAGTCCTCCTCATTCATAACGTGGTCGGTCTGGGCGGCGAGTCCGATCTGGTCAAGATCGCCACCGGCTATGCACGCAACTACCTGATCCCTCAGGGCCTGGCAGTGCCGGTTTCCTTGGGCAACAAGCGCCGGGTCGAGGCCCTGCGCCAGCGCCGCGCAGAGCGCGAGGCCAAGGAACTCAGCTCCATGTCGGAGTTGGGCAAGAGCCTCAGCAAGGTCACCCTCACCATTGCCGTGAAAACGGGTGATGATGGCAAGATGTTCGGCAGTGTGACCTCCGGGTCGATCGCTGACGCGCTCAAGACCCAGCTCGAAGTCGCTCTCGACAAGCGCAAGATCCACCTCGAGAAGCCCATCCACGCCCTGGGTGAGTACGAGATCGAGCTGCGTCTGCACCCCGAGGTCCGGTCCTCCATCAAGCTGGTCGTCAAGAGCTCCAACCCGCTGCCCCCGCCGCCGGTTGAGCCCGTGGCCGAGGTCCCCAAGACCGAGAAGCGCTCCTACAAGGGTGGTTCCCGGCCCGCGGGCGATGCCAGGTAGTTCATTGTAACCAGGGACGCCGAACACGAACTCTCAGAAGTTCGGTTCGGCCGGTCTCCCGACAAACGGCGGACTTAGGTCCGCCGTTTTGCATGGGTGCGCCTGGCAGGGCGCTCTCTCCGATGGATGTACCCGACTTGGCTCGCCTTCGGTCGGGCGCTCGGTTGAGCGATTTAGTTGGTGACAAATGATGGTGAGACGGACTCGCTCGTAAAACGAGGCGAGAGCGAAACGTGGGTCTAATTCAGGTTCGTCACGACAGGTTCGTAACGACGGAGCTTCGAAGATCTGCCGTAACGATATCTTGTCAGCACGATCGATCCAACGGACTCGTATCGACTTGGCTCAGGGCTTTGCGAGAAGAGTTCTGCGCCAGTTGATTCAAGGCCTTACCAGTCACCCGGCAAATGCGCCATTCAGGCAGGATCTCAGCCCCCTGACGGCGATAGAACCCGATTGCTGATGCGTTCCAGTCCAGCACGGTCCACTCGAAACGGCCGTAGCCTCGCTCCACGGCCAATTGTGCCAGACGCTGCAAGAGTGACAGCCCGTGACCGCGTCCCCGAAACTCGGGCCGCACGTAAAGATCCTCCAGGTGAAGCCCAGGTTTCCCGAGGAAGGTGGAGAAGTTGGGATGAAAGACGGCAAAACCGGCTGAAGCCGCGCCTTCAAACACCAAGATCACCTCGGCTGCCGGATGAGCTCCGAACAGACATTGCTGAAGCTGTTCGCGCGTGGCTTCGACCTGGTCGCTCAAGTTTTCGAAGTGCGCCAGGGCCTGAATCAGTTCCAGTATCAGATCGACGTCTTCCACTGTGGCCATTCGCAATGTGGCGTGACTCATGAAGTGACTCTTGTTGGCCATCCGTGGGTCGGCAATGGCCATCTCCACGGCGGTGCTTTGCAATAGGGTCTCTCGCAATCCGACATTGAGCCCCAGCGAGCAGAGTCTGAGACTGTCGCCTGCATGGCGATGAGTGTTGCAGGGCAGTTTAAGGGTTGGACCAAGCCGGGGCCGATTCCGCCCGGAGCTTTGGGTGAGGGACCCGAGGTGGAGGCAGGCGAGAGCCTGGATGCCATTAGCGGTCACTTCCGTCTGTTTCAGGCGGTGGAGGGGCATCGGTTCTCCTCAGATGATGTGCTGACGGCTTGGTATGGAACTCAAGGGTGTCCCTCAGCCGGGTCGGTGCTCGATTTGGGCAGCGGCATTGGGACTGTGGGCATGATTGCGGCCTGGCGGCTGCCGCGTGCGCGTTTCGTGACGGTGGAAGCTCAGTCGGAAAGTGTTCGCCTCGCACGTAAATCGGCCGCCTGGAATGGGTTGTTGGATCGATATGACATTCGCTGCGGAGATTTGCGCGATCCTTCGGTCCTGCGTGAGGATGAGCGATTTGATCTCATTCTGGGCAGCCCTCCGTATTTTCCTCTCGGTACCGGAGTTGAGAGCACCCATCCGCAGAAGCTCGCATGCCGCTTCGAGTTGCGCGGAACGGTGGCCCACTATTGTCAGACAGCGGCCCGTCATCTTGCACCGGGTGGGGTGTTTTCCTGCGTGTTTCCGATTCGTCCCGATGAACAGCATCAGCGTGTACGCGATGCGGCACAGGCTGCCGGGTTGGTCATTCTTCGGATGCGCCCTGTGATTCTCAGGGAGGGAGATGGACCCTTGCTGGGGCTCTTCCTGATGAATCAGGCCACGGACCTTCCGGAGGGTTTACGGAAGCGAACCTGGGTTGAACCGCCTCTCATCATTCGCTGTGCCGATGGTTCGATCCACCCGGAGTATTCGGTGGTCAAGTTGTCCTTCGGTTTTCCTCCGTGAAAATTGCGCGGGTGCGTTGCCGGGTCTCGGAGGCTGCCCAGAGCGCCCCGGCGTCAGTGTCCTTCGTGTTCGCGAATGTACTCTTGGCGCAGCCCCAAGGCCTCCGGGGCATGCAGCACGAGCATCTTCATGCGGACGTCTGTCGGCACTGTGGCCGAGGTGAGTTTTGAAACGACAACCATGAGCCCAATGGCCAGCGGCACGCACCAGATGGCCGGTTGTTCGCACAAGATGCGGAGCAGGGGATGGGCGGCCCAGAAGTCGCCCAGAGGCAACCACTTGAGGTCGGAGAAGTTGGTGAGCGCCACTGTCAGGAGGGCGCAGACGCCGCCGGTGAGCATGCCGGTGGCCGCACCCTTCATGGTCATGCCGCGCCACCACACGCTCATGAACAGCAGCGGGAAGTAACTGGCGGCCGCGATGGCGAAGGCTTGCCCGACCATGAAGTTGATTTGCAACTGCTCCACGAAACAGCCGAGCAGTGTGGAAACAGCTCCCAGAAGCACTGCACACCATTTGAACATTTGCATCCGCTCTTGAGCTGTGGACTGCGGTCGCAGGATGCGTCCGTAGACGTCATGCGCCAAAGCACCTGTCATGGAAACCAACAAGCCGCTGAAAGTGCTCATGAAGGCGGCAAAGGCACCTGCGCACGTCATGCCTGAGAGGATGGAACCCCAGGGAATCGATCCGGAATTGCCGATGGCCGCATCCAGCACCTTGGGCAATTCGAGGACGATTTTGTCCGTTCCCTTGGCACCGGTGCCCTCGTAGAGCGCGGGCAATAAATTGCGACCCATCACGCCAAAGACCGGTGGGAAGACGTAGAAGATGCCAATCAGGATCATGACCCACATGGTGGTTCGCTTGGCGGCAGCCCCGTCCGGATTGGTGTAGAAGCGGACGAGAATGTGCGGCAGACCGGCGGTGCCGCAGACCAGCGCGATGATCAACGAGTAGGTGTAGAGCAGCGCATACGGTTTGGACTCCTCGGCACCCAGTTTGGCGGCCTTGGCGGCCTTGCTGGTCAGAGGTCCAAAGGGGTTGATCCAAGCGGAGTCGCCTGGGGCCTTGGCGGACAGCGGTGCCCGCTTCAATGCGGCTGCCATCTCGGTGCTGTGTTGAGACTCCGCGGAGACGCTCTGGGCCGGGAGGGGGTGGAGTTGGTTGGCCTGAAGGTGCTGGCCGTAGTGTCCTTGGACGGCCATCAGAACGAAGACCGGCACCGAGATGGCGAACATCTTGGCCCAGTACTGGAAGGCCTGCACGAGGGTGATGCCCTTCATGCCCCCGAGCGCCACGTTCAGCGTAATCACAGCTCCCACCACGACGACCCCAGCCCAATAGGGGAACCCTTTCAAGACCGATCCGTCGGCACCGTGAGGCGCGAGGAACTCCAAAAAAGTCCCGCGGAAATCCACCTCCTGGAAGACGTAGGCGAGGGTGGTGCCAGCGCCCTTCATTTGCGGCATCGTGTAGAAGAATCCGATGAAAAGGACGAACACCACGGCGATCTTCCGAAAGAGCGGAGAGTCGTAGCGTCCTTCGGCAAAGTCGGGGATGGTGTAGGCACCGAAACGGCGGAGGGGCCCCGCGATGAAGAGCAGCAAGAACAAATACCCACAGGCGTAGCACACCGGGTACCACAGCGCATCATAACCGCTGGACATCACCATGCCGGCCACACCCATGAAGGAAGCAGCCGAAAGGTACTCTCCGGAAATGGCCGACGCATTCCAACCGACGGAGACACCGCGACCCGCGACAAAGAAATCCGAAGCGCTCTTGGCGCGACCCGCCGCCCAGAAACCCATGCCCACGGTCACCAAGACCGTCAGGGCGCTTAAGGACACGATCCAGGGATCGACCGCGGCAAGCAGTAGGGAAAACATGGTGGGCAATAGGGAACCAGCCCTGAGGCTACGAGGGGTGGACGGATCGGGTCAACCGGCCATCCCATCCCAGGGCGGTGAACTTCCTGTTCCGAGCGTCCCAATTTCCGGATTAGGCCAGGATGGGGCGTATCACCTCGCCGTGGACATCGGTGAGGCGGCGATCGACGCCGTTGTGACGGAAGGTCAACCGGGTGTGGTCGATGCCCAGCAGGTGCAGGATGGTCGCGTGGATGTCGTACACCTCGGTGATGTTGGATCGGTCGGCCGGCTTGTAGCCCCACTGATCACTCTCACCGTGGGTGACGCCGCCGCGGATGCCGCCGCCGCACAGCCAGTTGGTGAAGACAAACGGGTTGTGGTCGCGGCCCTTGCCGCCTTGGGCACAGGGCATGCGGCCAAACTCGGTGGTCCACAAAATGATCGTGTCTTCCAAGAGACCCCGCTGCTTGAGGTCTTCGATGAGGGCGGCGATGGGTTTGGCCATGCCCATGGCCAGCGGGCCGTGGTCTTGGGCGATGTTCTCGTGCGAATCCCAATTGCGGCGCGGGAAGCTGTTGTCGTTGCCGGACCAGATTTGGACGAACCGCACGCCCCGCTCGATGAGGCGACGGGCGGTGAGGCATTTCCGGCCCATGATGTCGGTCTCTTCCGGGGCGTTGATCTCGGAGGGCCACTTCTTCGTGGAGTTGTCGATGCCGTAAGCCTCTTGGATCCAGGCGGGTTCCTTCGATAGGTCCAATGCCTCGGGCGCCGCCAATTGCATGCGGGCGGCGAGTTCGTAGGAGCGGATGCGGGCCTCCAGGCGCTGGTCTCCAGGACGTGCTGCCGCGTGGATCCGGTTCAACCGTTCCAAGGCGGCCAGTCCATCGGTCTCGGACCGGGGCGTGATGTAGCCGCTGTCGGCCGGAGGAAAGAGGGCTTCAATGGGGTTCTCAGACCCGACGCGAATCAATGTTCCCTGATGTTCAGCGGGCAGGAACGCGGAGTCCCAGTTCTTCGCGCCGTTTGAGGGCATTCCGCGCAAGTCAGGCATCACCACGAAGGTGGGCAGGTTTTCGTTCATGGAACCCAGCCCGTAGCTGGTCCAGCAACCCACGCCCGGAAATCCCGGAGTCAGGAATCCGGTGGCCTGAAGCAAGGTCGCCTGCGAATGGACGCCGCTCTTGCCCACCAGATTGTGGACGAAGGCCATGTCGTCGACACAACGACCGAGGGGAGACACCACTTCGCTGAGGTGTTTTCCACTTTGCCCGTAAGGCTTGAACTTCCAGGGGGAGGCGAAGGTCGAGCCCAGTCCATCTTGAAAGAGTTCCACGGCCTCGCCGGGATCCCATTTCTCACCATGGTGTTTTTCGAGGAAGGGTTTGTAGTCCCACAAATCGACATGGCTGGCAGCACCGGCCATAAAGAGTTGGATCACTCGTTTGGCCCTGGGGCGCGCGAGCGGGGGCTTGGCTGCCGATGTCGTCGCCGCCGGACCTGCCAAGAGCGCTTCCCGCTGCAGCAGCGACGTCAGGGCGATGCCCCCGAGCCCGCCGCCTGAGCGCCAGAGGAACTCACGACGCGATACCGGCGTGGTGCCGGTCGGGCGATGCCAGGGCGAGGGATGGTTCATGGGAAAGTTGTTTTTCCGAGTCCGAGGCTACTGGTGGAAAGATGCGAGCACTCCGGTCTTTTGTCGACGCACTCCTGTCAGCCTTCGTCGTGCCGGGATGCCGGGGCGATCGGAGGGAGGTTTGTGTCAATAGTGAGGACCGACCCCTTGGGTCAGTGTTTCCCGAGCGAACCGGCCAGGGTGAAGATGGGTAGCAGCAGGCCCAGCGCGAGGAAGCCGATGCCGGCGGCGACCAGACACAAGATCACCGGTTCGATCAGGCGGACGGATTGATCGACTTGCTGATTGGTGCGGCGTTCGACGGTGTTGGCGATTTGCAGCAGCACCTTGTCGAGTTTGTTGGATTCTTCGGCCACGGTGATCATGGCCATGATCTGGTCGGGAAAGAGCCCGCCTTGTGACAGAGGGCCGGAGAGGGATTTGCCATCGCGGATGCTCTCCGCGGCGATGGCGATCTTTTCGCCCAGCAACCGCGAGCCCGTGGCGTCCTTGGCGATCTTGAGCGCTCCCAACATGGGGACGCCATTGGCCAGCATGGTGCCGAGGATGCGGCAGAAACGCGTGATGGCCAGCATCTTGAGGGCGGTGCCTACCACGGGAACGCGATGTTGCCAAATTTCCAGGGTGCGTCGGGAGGACTCCTTGCTCAGGGCTGAAACGAGGGCTCCGACCAGACCTGCGAGAACCAATGCCACGATGTACCAGTAGCTGCGAAGAATCGTGCTGGCTCCGAACAACAACACGGTGGGCAGGGGTTTTTGGGCGCCCGCGAGCAAGGGCTCGAATTTGGGGACGAAGAAGATGAGGGCGCCGGCCATGACCGTGGCTCCGAGGGCCGAGAGCAGGGCCGGGTAGATCATGGCTCCCATCACCTTGGCCCGGAGTTCATCGAGGCGTTCCAGAAACTCAGAGAGGCTTCGCAAGACGTCCTCGAGGAACGAGGCCCGTTCACCGGCCTGGACCATCGAGGTATGGAGTGGTGGGAAGACCTCCGGGAATTTTCGCAGTGCATCGGTCAGGGTTTGTCCGTCGGCCACTGCGGTGCGGACCTCCTTGAGAATGGCTTTCAGCTGACTGTTGACCGTGGACCGGATGAGTGAATCCAGCGCCCGCAGCATGGGCACGCCCGAACCAATCAAGTCGGCCAACTGTCCGTACATCATGCCAATGTCCCGGCTGGAAACGCGTCGGCGCTTCGATTGGGACGCATCGGCGGAAGCAATGTTGACCGGGAAGAGTTGGCGCTCGCCCAGGATCCGCACCGCAGCACCCTCGCCCTCGGCTTCCAATTGGCCCGAGACTTGTCGTCCGTCGGCGTTGAGGGCGGTGTAGCGAAACTTGGGCATAACCGGATTAGAGGGCGGTGCAGGTGAGGACTTCGTCCACCGAGGTGATGCCCTGACGAACCTTCATCCAGCCATCCTCGCGCAGTAGGCGCAGACCCGTGCGGCGGCCGGATTGGATGATCTTGGGGGCCGACTGGCGGTCGACGATCATCTGGGCGATTTCTTCGTCGATGCAGAGCAGTTCGTAGAGACCGGAACGTCCGCGGTAACCGGTCTTGCGGCAGTTGTCACAGCCTTCGCCCCGATAGAGTTGGGTTCCAGGTTCCAGTGAGAAATCCCGTGGGAACTTGGAGTGATCGGGGGTGTAGGGGACACGGCACTTGGAGCAAATCTTGCGGACCAGACGCTGGGCCATGGCCCCGGCCAGACTGCTGGCGATGAGGAACGGTTCCACCCCCATGTCGATGAGTCGGGTGGCCGCGGAGGCGGAGTCGTTGGTGTGCAATGTCGAGAGCACGAGGTGACCCGTGAGCGATGCCTGGATGGCGGCCCGGGCCGTCTCGACATCACGGATTTCGCCGATCATCACCACATCCGGGTCGTGGCGCAGGATGGCTCGCAACCCGGCCTCGAAGGTCATGCCCACCTTGTGATCGACGGGGATCTGGTTGACGCCCTGCAAGTGGTATTCGACCGGGTCCTCGACCGTCAGCACCTTGAGAGTCGGACCCACGATTTCGTTGAGCGACGCGTAGAGGGTCGTGGTTTTACCGGAACCGGTGGGGCCGGTGACGAGCACAATCCCGTGGGGTCGTTCGATGAGGCCACGGAACCGGCCGTAGGTCTCGGGATCCATGCCCAACTGGGGCAAGGTGAAGAGCACGTTGGCCTTGTCGAGCAGACGCATGACCACGCCTTCGCCGAACAACATGGGGATGACCGAGACGCGGACGTCGATTTGCCGCCCGCCGACGTTGAACTTGATGCGCCCGTCCTGAGGGATGCGGCGCTCGGCGATATTCAAGTTCGCCAGGATTTTGATGCGCGAAATGATGGCCGCCTGAAACCGGTTCATTTGCGGCGGCACCGAGGCCTCGTGGAGGATACCGTCGATGCGGTAGCGAATGGCCATCTGGTGCTCGTAGGGCTCGATGTGGATATCGCTAGCCCGCTCATGCACCGCCTCCACGATGATTTCGTTGACCAAGCGGATGACCGACGCTTCTTGAGCCAACTCCAGCAGATCCTCGCTGCCGCCAGAGACGGGGCCACTGGGTTCGTCGTCGTTGGCGGCCAATTCGTCGAGAGTGTCGCCACCCAAACCATAGTGGGTCTTGATGAGCTTCTCGATGTCATCCTTGATGGCCAGAACGGTGTCGATTTGAAGCCCGGTGGTCATCCGCACATCGTCCATCGCGTAGAGGTCGAAGGGGTCGCACGTGGCCACTCGGAGGGTGTTGCCTTCGCGTGCGATGGGCACGATGCGCTTGCGGAACACCACCTTCGTGGTGAGTGACTGGAGAATGTCGGGGGGGATTTCCGTGGCCGACAAATCGAGCAACGGCAGCATCAGTTGCTCGGCCATGATCTTGAGCACCTCACGTTCGCTCATCAGCCCGAGTTGCACCACGGCCCGGTCCAGGCGCAGCCCTTCCATGGCCTCCAAGTGTTTGGCCTCGGCAATCTTGTCTTCGGGAAGAAGGGCGTTCTTCCGCAGCAGGTGTTCAAACGTCACGGCAACCAGATCCTATCGAAATGCTATCGCACCCGTATTCCTGCCATGGAGCAGTGTTTCGGACAATCTCGGATGCTCAGGTCGGACGATCGAGGAGCGGTGGGTGTTCATCGATTGGACTGACCTTTCGGGAAAAGGCGGAGGATTCCCGCAAAACTCCTCGCCGGGAGGGCCGGGAATCCCACACTTGAGGGCGCATGGCCGAGCGCACGCTGAATTCATTGAACAAGGTGGATGCCACCCTGGAGGTGGCGCTGCGGCCGGCTGCCTTCACCGATTTCACTGGCCAGGCCAAGGTCAAGGAGCGCTTGGAGATCGCGGTCGAGGCGGCGCTGCGCCGCAAAGAGCCCTTGGATCACATCCTCTTGAGCGGGCCTCCTGGCTTGGGGAAAACCACCATCGCCAACATTCTGGCGGGCGCCATGGGCGGGACGATGCGGGTCACGAGTGGTCCTACCATTGAAAAAGCTGCCGATTTGGCGGGTTTGCTCACCAATCTTTCCGAAGGTGATGTGCTCTTCATCGACGAGATCCATCGTCTCCAGAAAACCATCGAGGAGTATCTCTATCCGGCGATGGAGGACTTTAAACTCGATATCATCATCGATCAGGGGCCCAACGCCCGCAGCGTCCGGCTCAGCCTCCCGCGCTTCACGCTCATTGGTGCCACGACGCGCAGTGGTCTGCTCAGTGCACCGCTCTTGACCCGTTTCGGCATCCGGGAACGGCTCGATTACTACACGGCAGCGCAGTTGCAGGGAATCGTCCAGCGGGGGGCCGGGTTGATGGGCGTGGACACCGAACCCCAGGGCGCCATGGAAATCGCCCGTCGCAGTCGCGGCACGCCGCGCATCGCGGGCAATCTCCTGCGCCGTGTGCGCGATTACGCCCAGGTGCGGGCCGATGGTCGCATCACCGAAGAAATCGCCAACAAGGCCCTCGAGATCTTGGAAATCGACAAGGACGGTCTCGACGAAATGGACACGCGCATCCTGGAGTCCGTCATCGTGAAGTTTGCTGGCGGCCCGGTGGGAGTGAGTTCTCTGGCCGTGGCGGTGGGTGAAGAGCCCGACACCATCGAAGAGGTGTACGAACCCTACCTCATTCTCGAAGGCTACATCCAGCGGACCCCTCAAGGCCGTATTTGCACCGAAAAGGCCTACCGCAAGCTGGGTCTATCCATGGGTCGCACGGGTCAGGGGCGGCTGCTGTGACGGAGAGTTTCCGTTGCTCCGGGTTTTATTGGGCCTGCATTTGGCCTATTTCTGGGGGGGCGAGGGCTCCGTTTAAGGGTCAGGCTTTTGAGCCCCTGTTTTTTGATCGATGGGCCTGAACGGCTCCGACAAGCGTTCAGTGCCCGAGGGGAAGGGTTGGATGGGTCGAATTCGCCGGAAGCGTTGGCAAGTCGATCCAGAAGCTGCGGAACGAAGGGGTCTCGCCCGATTTGCGGTTGCTGTCATCGCTGCACAGGAAAAGGCGGCGGACGGGGCGCTCTGGAGGAATGGCAACCGCTTCGATACGGATGTTCTTGAGGCCGGGCAAATCCAATGCGATGGGTGAACTGCCTTCGCGATTCCAGCGGAAGAGTCGCGTTCCCTTTTGGTCGCCGCCGGTGGCCCCGGCAACCAAGATCCACTCGGAGCCCGTCCAGGCCATGTCCCGGAGTCCGCGGCCTCCCAAATCCAGCCGGGTGGGAGATCCGAATCGGGGCGCTTGCCCTTCGAGGACCGCATCGGGGTTCAACAGCGGTACGAGGATGGATTTCCCCTGGGCGAGCGGACCGCGGAATCCGATCCACAGGGAGCCATCGGGCCGGGCAGCGAGGGCTTCAATGTTGAGCCCGCCTTTAAAATCCGGGGGCAGCGCAGCCGCGGCGTCCAGATGAAGCGAGGCCAACGATGGGGTCGTCAGGATGGCCGACACCAGTGTAGAACACGGGCTCCCCACGCTGCGCAGCCGAGGTCCTTGCGGCGTTTCCGTCACTTCCGTGGCAAAAAAGCGGTGCCGGTTGGCTCGGTACTTGCCGTCTTTGTTGCGACCGTGGGAGCCGATCCAGTAGATCCGGTTTCCCACCCGCGCGGCCCCTTCGAGGTCGCATTCCGGATGGCGGCCACTGAGGTGAAGCCAGGGTGAGGAGTCCCAAACCTGAATGGCTGGTTGGCTGGCGGTCGGGTCG
>CAMCYJ010000010.1 GCA_945883815.1 Akkermansia muciniphila
GCTGGTGCCCTTCGGGCTCAAGTTCCAGAGCGGCATCATGCGTGGACGCTTCAACCCCACGGACGGCCAACTCTATCTGGCGGGGCTCAAGGGCTGGCAGAACGCGGCGACCCGCGATGGCGGGTTCTTCCGTGTCCGCTACACCGGCAAACCGGTTCACACCGCGCTCAATGCCCACGCGGCCAAGAATGGGCTGAAAATCACCTTCAGCACCCCGCTCAAGCCCGAGGTCGCCAAGGATGCGGCCAACTACTCGGTGGAACTGTGGAACTACCGCTACAGCGGCGGATACGGCTCCCCGGAACTGTCGATCAAGAACCCCGGCAAGGACGGGCATGACAAGTTGGAGGTGACGTCAGCGACCTTGTCGGCGGACGGCAAGAGCGTCTTCCTGGCCATCGACGGTCTCACCAAGGCCGATCAATTCAGTGTGAAGTTCACCCTCAATGCGGCCGACGGCGCGGAGATGCGCTCGGAGATCATCGGAACCATCCACAAGCTGGGGAATTCGATCATCGCCTTCCAGTGAGGCCGACCCGCTGACCGGGAGTCTCTGAATCAAGCCGGCATCGCCCTCATCGGGCCTTGCCGGCTTTTTCATGGAAACGGCTTTCGAACACCCACCGCCGGCCCAAGGGTGCGGCAGGCTGATTCAGACCGCCGAGGTGCTCGAGGCAATCATGCGCGGGCGGCGGTCCCGCAGGGGCAGCCAGAGCTTGAAGGTGGTGCCCTTGCCCACGGTGCTCTCGAGTTCGATGCGGCCGCCGTGGTCGCGGATGATGCGCTGGACAATGAGCAAGCCCAGGCCCGTGCCTTTGTTCTTGGTGGTGTAGAACGGCTCGAAGATGCGGTTCAACTGCTCCGGCGGGATGCCGGGCCCGGTGTCGCTCACCGCCATCCATACTGCCTCCGGCGTGGCACCGCTGCGCACGGTGAGCGTTCCCTGCGGCGGCATGGCCTGCATGGCATTCTTGATGAGGTTGACGAGCACCTGCTTGAGCTGGGCTGGATCAAAGAGCACCGGCGGCAGTCCTGAGGCCAGTTCGGTGACCACCGTCAGCCCGCGGTCTTCCAGCTCCGGGCGGAGCAACGCCAGAGTCTCCACACCGGTGTCGTTGAGAGAACCGGCCTGAAGCTTGGGCACCGACGGTCGAAGGGCCTGGAGGAACTCGGTGATGATGTAGTCGAGCCGGTCGATCTCGCCGGTCGCCACGCCCAGGAAGCCGTCGAGCCGATCCACCGCCTCCTTCAGCTCCGGCACTCCCTCGATGCGCTGCAGCTTGCGCACCTCGCGGGCCATGAGCTGGAGGTGGATGTGCAGGGCATTGAGGGGATTGCCGATTTCATGGGCCAGACTGCCGGCCAGCAAGGTCAGGGCGTGCACCCGCTCGGCCTCCACCGCCTCGGAGGTGGCCCGACGTGCCTCGGTCGCATCGTTGAGCACCAACACGACGCCGGAGCTTCCCGGAGCCGCGCCGTCCAAGGGGCGGACATGCAGGCGGATGAGCCGGGGCCTCGGGTATTCCACCTCGAATTCGGTGCGGAACATGCCGTGGCCGCCGGCCTGATCGAGGCTGGAAATGTGCGCCCAATCCAAATCAGGCAAGTAGCGCGTGACCGGCTCTTCCTCGGCGGTCTCCGGCGGGATGCCCAGCATGCGGGAGGCCATGAGGTTGAAGTACACCATGCACCCCTGTTCGTTGGTGACGATGATGCCCGAGTCGATGGTGTTGAAGAGGCTCTCGAGGAACTCGCGTTCCTGGGCCAACCGCTGGACGACGCTCTGGAGACCGCTGGGATCGTAGCGTCCGAGACGCCCCAGAGCCTTGTCCAGGAAGCCGGATTTGACCCGGTTGCGTCGGTTCAGAGCCATCGCTTTTGCCGGAAGTAGATGAAGGTCAGCCCGGTGGTGATGAGCGTCAGCACGATGGCGAAGGCGTAGCCATGGGGTTGATCGATCTCGGGCATTGCCTTGAAGTTCATGCCGTACCACGAGGCGATGAGCGTCATCGGCGTCGTGATGATGGTGATCATGGTGAGCACCTTGACGATCTCGCTGGTGCGGTTGGCCGACATGTTCAGGTAGATCTGGAGAATGCCCGAGAGGGAATCCATGTACCCGTGGGCCAGTTCGCCGATGTGGAAGAGCCCGTCGTACACGTCGCGGTAGTAAGGCACCAGATGGGCGCGGATGAGCTTGAACTCGCCCCGGGCGAAGCGCTGCAGCACCTCGCGCTGTGGGCCGATGATTTGGCGCAGGTGCAGCACCTCTTTCTTCACCTTGAGGATTTGCTGCAGCGTGGCCGGATCGGGACGTTCCAGCACCTCGGTCTCGAGGTCGGCGATTTCCATGCTGAGCTCTTCCAAGGCCGGCTTGTAGTTGTCGACCAACGAATCCAGCAGCGCGTGAGCCACACGATCGGGCGCACGCGCCACGTGGACCGTGCTGCGCAGGCAACGTTCCTCGATCACGGAAATGCTCCTCAGCGGCACCATGTGGTAGGTCACCAGGAAGTTCTTCCCGAGGAAGAAGTTCAGCTCGCTGGTGGCGAAGGCCCCGTCCTTGCGGCTGTAGTCCACCGCGTGGATGACCATGAACAAGTAGGGATTGAAGCGGTCATCCTCCTTGGGTTCGTAGGTCTCGACCTTAGGTGACGGACTCACATTGATGCAGTCCTCCACCGAGAGCGGATGGAAATGGAACACGCCCTCCAAGAGCTTGCGGGTGTCTTCCGGGGTGGCGTCCTCCAGATCCACCCAGAGGAAGAGATTGGTGTCCGCCAGGAGGGTCGGCATCAGGAACAAGTCAATGTCCCGGGAATGGAGCCGACCGGTGGTGGTGAAGGCGAACGAGCGGATCATATCGGTCGCTGGAGAACCTACCGCGTCGGAAGCCTTCGGCAAAGCCGGGAAACAGGCTGAGCAATCAGCCCTTGGAGCACATCGGCTTTTCTTCCGGACAAGGGGACTCTGATACACATTGCAAAGGACCCACATCGCGGCCCACTCCAGACAGGGTTGCACCTCAAGGCAAATCCGGCCGATTGAGGGGCCTGAGGGTCGGATCCAGCCCTGTTTACAAATGTCAATTTTGAGAAGTTTTCTCGGATTTAACGGAAACGTGGTTTTTTGTAGAGAACCGACTTGTAACCACAAGATATGGGGGTACCTTTTCCTTTTGCCCCAACCTGTTGAGTCGAAAACAATCAGAGAAAACCCGATTTTTGATTCAAATCAGCCGTTTTCAGTGGGTCGGATCACCCTGAGTGGGAGTGACTCGAGCCAAACGAAGACACCCAACCCGAGAGTCAATCCCAGAATACCCCATATAGCCCATGCTCGACGCCCGCGATTCCGTCGTTTCATCGGCCCCGGCTTCCACCCGCCGGTCGGCAAAGACCAAGTCCAACCCCCGAGGCTCCTCTACCAAGGCTTCGTCCAAGGGTTCCTCAACCCGCAAGCTGCCCCTCCAACGGGTTTTCAGCGATGCCAGGGTCAAACCCTTCGACCAGATCGAATGGGACCGCCGCACCGCCGAAATCACCGATGATTCCGGCAAGACCATCTTCAAGCAGGAAGGGGTCGAGGTTCCGAAGAACTGGTCCGTTCTGGCCACCAAGGTGGTCTGCTCGAAGTACTTCTACGGGGATCCGGCCAAGGCGGAGCGGGAGAAATCGGTCAAGCAGCTCATCCATCGGGTGACCCGGACGATCGCCGACTGGGGTGTGGCTGACGGGTACTTCAGCAAGGAAGACGGCGAGGTGTTTTACGACGAGTTGACTTGGTTGTGCGTCAACCAGTACGGGGCTTTCAATTCGCCGGTGTGGTTCAATGTGGGTCTCTATCACCAGTACGAGGTCGGCAAGGGCAGCGACCGGGGCAACTGGTTCTGGGACCGCAAGGCCAAGGTGGCCCGCCGCGCCCCCACCCAGTATGAGTACCCTCAGGCCAGCGCCTGCTTCATCCAGTCGGTCCAGGACAACATGGAGAGCATCATGGAGCTGGCCTACTCGGAGGCCATGCTCTTCAAGTACGGCTCCGGCACCGGCACCGACCTGACCCCCATCCGCTCCAGCCGTGAGAAGCTCTCCGGCGGCGGTCGTCCGTCAGGCCCGATGAGCTTCCTCAAGGTCTATGACCAGGTTGCCAACGTGGTGAAGTCCGGTGGCAAGACCCGTCGGGCCGCCAAGATGAACACCATCCGCGACACCCACGGTGACGTGGAGGAGTTCATTACCGCCAAGTCCAAGGAAGAGAAGAAGGCCTGGGCCCTCATCGAACAGGGCTATGATGGCTCGTTCAATGGCGAGGCCTACGGCTCGGTGATGTACCAGAACGAGAACCTCTCGGTGCGTGTGTCCGATTCGTTCATGCAGGCGGCGATCGACGGCAAGGAGTGGTGGACGCTCTCTACCGTGACCGGCAAGCCCCTCGAGAAGAAGGACGCCTCGCGAATGCTCGACCAGATCGCCGAGGGCACCTGGATTTGCGGCGATCCTGGCCTCCAGTACGACGGCGCCATCCAGAAGTGGCACACGTGCAAGGGCACCGAGCCGATCCACTCGACCAACCCCTGCTCCGAGTACGTGTTCCTCAACAACACGGCCTGCAACCTTGCCTCGCTGAACCTCATGAAGTTCAAGAAGGCCGACGGGCAATTCGATGTCGAGCGCTTCAAGGCAGCGGTCCGCATCTACATCACAGCGCAGGAGATCCTGGTGGACAACGCCAGCTATCCGACCCAGATGATCGCCGAGAATTCCCACGTAGTCCGCACGCTGGGTCTCGGTTACGCCAACCTCGGCTCGCTCATCATGAGCTACGGCCTGGCCTACGACTCCGACGAGGGCCGCGCCCTGGCCGGCGCCCTCACGGCCATCATGACCGGTCACGCCTATGAGCAGAGCGCCGACATGTCGGCCATCCAGGGCGCCTTCCCGGGCTACCGGGATTCTTCCTGCGGAGGCGTTGCCAAGACGGTGGCCAAGGACAACGTGGCCAGCACCCTCGGAGTGGTGCAGCAGCACCGCGACGCCGTCGAGGGTATCCAAGCCAGCCGCGAGTTCGCCTACCTCAAGGACGAAGCCCGCCGCACCTGGGACCGCGCCATCGCACGGGGCCGCGAAGTGGGTTACCGCAACGCTCAAGTCACAGTGCTCGCTCCCACCGGCACCATCGCCTTCCTCATGGACTGCGACACCACTGGTGTGGAGCCCGACATCGCCCTGGTGAAGTACAAACTCTTGGCGGGCGGCGGCATGCTCAAGATCGTCAACCGCACCGTGCCCGAGGCCTTGCAGCGCCTCGGTTACTCGGCCAGCGCCATCACGGCCATCGAGAAGCACATCGAGATCCACGACACCATCGAAGACGTGGTCGGCGAAAACGGCGCCGTGATCGCTTCGGGCCTCAAGCCGGAGCACCTGTCCGTCTTCGACTGCGCCTTCAAACCGTTCAAGGGCGAGCGGAGCATCCACTACAAGGCGCACTTGAGCATGATGGGTGCCGCCCAACCGTTCA
This sequence comes from Akkermansia muciniphila, assembly GCA_945883815.1. Taxonomy (GTDB): domain Bacteria; phylum Verrucomicrobiota; class Verrucomicrobiia; order Limisphaerales; family UBA9464; genus SXXZ01. The sequence continues at coordinate 5,521 of CAMCYJ010000010.1, forward strand.
TCTCCGGAGCCATCTCGAAGACGGTGAACATGCCCAACAACGCCACCACGGCCGACATCCGAAGCGCCTACGTGGACGCCTGGAAGATGGGCCTGAAGTGCGTGGCCATCTACCGCGATGGATCCAAGCGCTCGCAACCGCTCAACACCAAGCGCACCACCGAGGGTGGCGACAAGTCCGACGCGGCCGGAACGCCCGAGCAGGTCAAGACGCTCGAAGGCCGCATCGCCCAACTGGAGACCGAACTGGGTGCACTGCGCGAAAGCGCCCAACACCCGATTCGTCGCCGCCTGCCCGACACCCGCATGGCCGTGAACCACAAGTTCGACGTCGCCGGACACGAGGGCTACCTGACGGTGGGTCTCTTCGACAACGGCCAGCCGGGCGAACTGTTTGTCACCATGGCCAAGGAAGGATCCACCATCGGCGGTCTCATGGACTCCGTCGGCGCCCTCACCAGCATGTCGCTGCAGTACGGCGTGCCGCTCGAGGCTCTGGTCAAGAAGTTCGCCCACCAGCGCTTCGAGCCCAGTGGCTTCACCCGCAACCCGGACATCCGTCAGGCCAGCTCCATCATCGACTACGTGTTCCGATGGATGGCCTGCCAGTTCGTCCCGGGCTACCGCGAGTCCAACTCGCCCAACGCCGGACAAGCCGAACTGCCGATGCCCAGCGTGGTCGCGGATCTAAAAAAAAAGATAAACCGACCGGTCAGTGACCTGCCCTTGGCTGACGAAGCCGAGGCCTCGCTCATGCTCAAGGTCAGCGCCACCACGACCACCAGCGAAGGCATCGCCTCCGCTGCGGCCGCCGGCCACCTGATCGCCGCCTCCCTGACGGCGACCATCCAGAACCAGAAGGACGCGCCGCCGTGTCCGAAGTGCGGGCATATCGCGGTGCGCAACGGCGCCTGCTACAAGTGCCTCAACTGCGGCGAGAGCCTCGGTTGCTCGTAGTCGGCCCGCCACAGGCTTGAAAGCCTGACAGGCCTGACAGGCCGGGAAGCGTGATCCACAAAGGTCAACGCCTCCCGGCCTTTTTCTTGCCGTCACACCCAGGAGGCGCTGGCGCGGGGGATCAGGACACAATTCCGTCACTCAATCATCACAACAGCTTCAGATGAATTGTGAAGCCGAACAGGGGTAGTTTTCACGGGTGAGTCATCGCCACACCCGAAACAGGAAACCTACCATCCAGGGTTCCTGTTTGGCGTTCACATTGATCGAGTTGCTGGTGGTCATCGCCATCATCGCGATCTTGGCATCGATGCTTTTGCCAGCCTTGTCGGGCGCGAAGGCCAAGGCTCAGGGCATCGCCTGCCTGAACCACCTGCGCCAGTTGGGTGTCGCCCTCCACCTCTACACCAACGACAACGGCGACGGGTTTCCGCCGATCCAGGCGCGCATTCCCAACGGCGAATCGAGCTGGCGGGCCTACCTCTACCCCAATGTCGGCCAGAACCCGAGGGTCTACGACTGCCCGGCCGAGAAGAACGAGGTCTACGCCAGCGCCAGAAGCCGTCCGACCTCCAGGCCCAGCCTCTGGGTACTGGGTCAGTTGGTCCCCGGTGAGATCGAAATCCCCAGCGGCCTGGGAGCGGTCAACGTCCACTGGCTTTCAGGCGGGGCCCAGCCGCCCTTCGGCCGTCCCGCCGGCTACGAAAACAACCTCTGCCGGTGGGGGATGGTGGAGGCGGCCTCGCAATTGATCCTCTTCGGAGACGGCCACAGCGACGTGTACGGGGTGTGGCCCTCGGACCGCTGGTGGATCTGGAAGGAACTGGGCGACGCCAACCAACCGGGCTTCAACCGACTGGCTCAAGGCGACAAGGGAGCGGTGCGACACCAGCGCCGTTCGAACTACGTCTTCGCCGACGGAAGTGCGCGCTCGCTCGAACCGGGCCGGATCCCTTGCAACACCAACGAGTGCTGGTGGTCGGCCAAGGCCGATCCCCACTGAAACGCCCATGACCACTCCAAAAAATCTTCGGCTCGTCGGGGCCGCTGTGGCGGCGGGTGCGGCCTTGGTGCTACTGTACCGGACCTGGTCGACCGATGGGGCGGGCCCCCGCGGATTCTTCTACGACCTGAGCGCCGGGCGGCTCTTCGAGGGCCCCATCGACGCCATCCCACCGGTCGTCGGCGTCGACGGACCCGATGCCGACGGCTACCGCGCGGTGATCGTCTCGGTGAGCGGCAAGCCCGAGGAGCGCTCGTCGTGGCGTGTGGCCTACCTCGAGCGCTACTCGCCCGAATTGCAGCGGCAGATGGAGCAGGCCCGGCAGGGAGGCCCCGCCCCCACGATCCCACGCTCGGAAGCCCAGGCACACCGTTGGGTGCGCCGGACCAACGACACCGAGTGGGTCCCCATCGCCTCCGAGGCCGGTGGGCGGATCGTCACAGAATGGGCCCAACCCGGACCCGACGGCATCACGCCGGTGGTCTGCACCCCTTGAAGTTCCGCGATCACGAACTCCCGACCTCACCCCCCATCTTCCCTGTGAACCAACCTCACCCTGAACTCCTAAACTCCTGATCTCTGAACCTAACTTGAACCTATTGAACCCATGAAACCATCCCCATCCTCCCGTTGCCCGCAACCTGGGCGACTCCCGAAGGCCGCGCTCCTGGCCTGCCTGCTCGGCAGCCAAGCCCTCACCGCGCAATCCGTCGTCACCAGCCTTGAGAACTACTTCCCGGCCGAGGCCATCTCGGTCTCCTTCGCCGGAGGTCCTGGCAATTCCAAGGACTGGATCGGCGTCTATCCCGAAGGCGTGACGCCCGGATCGACCGGATCGACCATTTGGAACTACGTCAACGGCACGCGCACTGCGGGGGCCGGTCTCCGTGAGGGCTCCATGACCTTCGGCTCAGGCCTGAACCTCGCCGGCGTCTGGACCGCCTACCTCTTGGTCAATGACGGCTACACCGTAGTGACCAACGTCTCCTTCAATGTCCTCGCGCCGACAGCTCCGGCGGTCCGGCCCTCCGCCAACCGGTACGCCCCCGGCCAGACCATCAACGTCGGATTCACCAACGGTCCCGCCAACCCGAAGGACTGGATCGGCGTCTATCCCGAAGGAGTGACCCCGGGCTCGACCGGCTCGACCATCTGGAACTACGTGGATGGAACTCAGGCGGGCAATGCAGGCAAGGCCAGCGGTTTGGTCACCTTCCAAAACGGCCTCACCGCCACTGGCAAGTACCGGGCCTACCTGCTGGAGAACGACGGATACACGATCCTCGCCAGTGAGCCCATCACGGTGGCCGTCCCGACGATCAGCGGGGCGAGCGTGGTTTCCACGAGCCCGGCCCCCGACTCTACCGGAGTGGCGCCCAACGCCCCTTACCGGGCCGAACTGACCAACGGCATCGCGCTCGCGTCGATCCGCCTGTCGTTGAACGGCAAAGCCGCGGCAGCCACGGTAACTGGCACCGCCCAGCAAGCCTCGGTGACCTTCACCAACGCACTGTTGCTAGCCCCGGCCTCGTCGAACGTCTATGTGCTGTCCTTCTCGGACACCGGTGTCCCGGCCAAGACCTTCAACCTCACCAATGCGTTCCAGGTGGCCAACTACCGGAACATCGAACTACCCACACCTTTGGTGTTCGTTAACTTCGATGCAATTGCCGAGGGACAGGTGCCTGCCGGTTGGACGCGCAAGTCCTACGTCGAGATCGTCAACCCCGAGCTCGACTTCGGCAACCTCGGCTCCGCGGCGTATGCCGATTGGACCACCGTGGAGACCTCGCGGTTCAACGGCAGCTTCGTCACCTACAACAATCCGGAAAACCCCGCTGACTGGGGGACGGACTACCAACGCGTGAACGTGCCCAATCCGGCCAACGTGGTGAACGGGCAAATCCTGAATGAACCGCTGGCCAAGGGCCGTTTCCTCTTCAGCACCTCGGGATACTCGGTCGGCCGCAGCCAGGTGATGCACATCACGACGCCCGATTACAACTTCTCGGGTCGTACCAACGTGCAAGTGGCCTTCAAGAGCCTCTGGGAGCAGAACCAGGACAGTATCGGAGCCTTGGAATACTCCATCAATGGCGGCGCCGATTGGCTGCCGTTGGTTTACCTCATCGATGAAGCGGACCTGGTCAAAGCAGAGGACGGATCCTTGGACGCCGAGGCGACCCTTAACAAGGAACACGGCGACGTGGCCAACTACACCGACGACGCTGGAACTGTCATCGGCGGCACCTACGGTGCCTTCATCGGTGCTCCGATCACCGCCAGCTTGGCCCCGTTCATCCAGGGCCGCGTCAATGACAACCGCTTCGAGTCCAAGCGCTACGAGCTCTTCCGAGTGAGCGGTGCCGACAACCAATCCAAGGTGCGCTTCCGCTTCATTCAAGCCGGCACCGACAGCTGGTACTGGGGTATCGACGACTTCGGTCTCTACGCCGGCGCTGCTTCGAGCACCAACACTCCGTCCGAACCGGCCAAGCCGTTCGCCTTGCTGGACATCAACAACAAGGTGGTCTCGACCGTGGTCACCAACGCCGACGGATCGTTCACCCTCACGGCTGGAGGCGGTGATACTTGGGACAATGCCGACTCGTTCTCCTACCTGCACCAGCAGCGGAGCGGTGACTTCGACGTGCGCGTCCAAGTGCTTTCGGTCGAAGCCGACGATGCAGCATCGACTCAGAAGAGCGCCAAGGGCGCCTTGCATATCCGGGCCAATCTCACTCCGGGCAGCCCGAACATCCAACTGAACGCCACTCCCATCGCGGGCGCCAATTACGTGGAGACGATTTTCCGCCCGGTCCAGGACGGCGGCACTGATGATCCTCCGAGCGGCTCCATCAAGGTGGATTCCGGTCCCGGTGAGGGCACTTACCGCCCGAATGACGGTGACTTGTTCCCGGTCTGGTTCCGGGCCCGCCGCGAACGCAACCTGTTCCAGACGTTCGTTTCCGCCAACGGCATCCAATGGAAGGTCGTCGCCGAGTACCAGATGGACACCTTCCCGACCAATGTCTATGTCGGCCTAGGCGCCGTGGCACACATCGGCTCCAACGAGGATGCGGCCAACCGCGTCAGGGCCACGTTCAAGAGCTTCGGGAATACTCCGCTGCCTCCCGCGGCGACGGTCGCCGGCGCACCAGCCGGCACCAATTCTCCCGGTACCTACCCTGACGGCACGGTGACGGCCGTGAACTGGCACGTCAGCCTCCCGACCGACGGCATTGGCTACACCGCCGACAAGACCCAGAGCGGCCCCATCGTCTGGAACACGGGCGGTTTCGGAACCATTTCCCGCGACTTGCTCTTGAGCATCAACGGAGAGCAAGGCCCCCTGTCCTTCGGCATCGCCCGCTACGCGGCTGGCGCTCTCGACTTCGGCATCGGCGTCCGCAATGCAACTGCGGCCCAGGAGAACCTCGGGCCCTATTCGAACCCCACGCGCCAGCGTTATGCGGCACCGGAAGCCAGCGTGCCCTCGGCGCAATCCTGGTTCCCCTCGCCGAAGCACGGCGTTCTGGTGACCTCCACCCGCAAGGTGGGATCGCTTCAATGGAATGACGGTGCGGCTCCGTTCTACGCCCACGCCTTCATGGCGGTGGACGGCTCGAGCACCCGCCACTTCAACATGGACGACGGATCCTTCGGTGGCGGCGACTTCTATCTGCGCATGGCCAAGTTGGCTGACACCGCCGCCCACCCCAACGCCCAGGCCAACAGCGCCGGAGGGTTCCAGCGCGCGGCCTTCGACAACTCGGTGGCCTGGTTCCCCTACTCGCAGGGATGGAAGGCGGGTTATTTCGCCGACGCCTCCGGAGGAGCCAAGGGCCGCTGGAGCCGATCCTTCTCGCACAGCGCTGCTGCGGGCGAAGGTTCGTTCGTCATCGACCGGCAAATCTCCGCGGCACTCCTCCGCTGGGAAGACTTGGGCGGCGAGACCTTCGGTGGTCTGGCCACGCTCGCCTTGCCTGCTGTGAATTCGAAGAACGACGGTTTGATCTTCCTGACCGGCAACGACGACGGCACCGCGAGGGGACCCCAGGTCAACTGCGCGCCCACCGCTGACGGCAAGGGTTGGACCGTGGCCGTCCGCTCGGTCGAAGAGAACAAACAAGATCCCGCAACCTACGCAGCCAGCGACAAGTGCGAGTTCTCCTTCCTCTACATCCCCTTGAGTGCTGGCAACCTGATTGGCGGCGAAATCGCCGGATCTAGTGGCGCAACCACTCGCAAGGCCGGGCAATTCACCTCCACCCGACTGGCAGCCGGCAAGTACCGCCTCCAGATTCCGGGTAAGAGCGGCAAGGATGGCATGCTCATCCTGCAATCCGTGGGACAGCATCCCTCCAACGCCAGCCTCGTGGACAACACCACGTTGGCCTATGAGGCGACCGCCGATGGCTTCGTGGTCGAGGCCCGTGCCTTGAATCCCGCTGCCGATGCCACGCCCGGCAGTGTGTCACTGCGGGACGCGAACTTCTACTTCGCCTGGGTTGACTTCGTCACCCCGCTCACCCCCACGGCGGCCGTTCCCACGACCGCTCCGGTCCTCTCGGTCAAGACCGCAGGTGCCCAGTACCTCATCTCGTGGCCGAGCTCGGTCACCGGCTACGTGCTGGAATCGGCCACCTCGCTCACACAGTCGGTGTGGTCGAACGTGACTGGAGTCTCCGGCAACTCCGTCAGCATCCCTGCTGATTCGGCCAGCCGGTTCTTCCGGTTGCGCAAACCCTGATTGGTTCCTTTGAATCAGGACGGTGTCCGTTAGTACGAGGGCCGGGGCATCCACCCCGGCCCTTCTTGCGTCGCGAGGGTTGCGCCTTCGACGCTTTCCGGATTTCGAATTCACCATTCAACCGCATTCCCATGAAGTGCCCTCGAACCATTCACCCGATGATTTGGCAAACGCTCTGGGTGTTTTGGATGCTGGGCACGTCGGGGCTCGAGGCTCGGACTTGGCAAGCAATTCCAGAAGGGCGGCAACGGCAACTGGTCGTACCTCCAGATGGGGGCACAGGGTTCAAAACGGTACCCTCGGGACGCAGCGGGATTCTGTTCACCAACTCGCTCGACGGGATGCGGGCCATCACCAACCAGATTTTCCACAATGGCTCTGGTGTCGCGGCCGGCGACATCGACGGGGACGGACGTTGCGATCTCTACTTCGGGAGCATCGAGGGCGGAAATCGCCTCTATCGCAACCTCGGGGATTGGCGATTCGTCGACATCGCGACCACCGCGGGCGTGAGCTGCAGTGGGCTACCAACCACCGGAGTGGCCCTAGCCGATGTCGACGGTGACAGCGATCTGGATCTGGTGGTCAATACGATCGGCTTCGGCACTCGACTCTTCGTCAATGATGGACACGGCCAATTTCGGGATACCACCGAGCAAGCCGGGCTGAACAGGGCCTCGGGTGCCATGTCGGTCTCCCTAGGCGACATCGACCGGGACGGCGACATCGACCTCTACGTGGCCAATTACCGGAGCACCACGCTGCGCGATGAACCCGATACCCGCTTCCGCCTGAAGCGCGAGGGCGCAGCTACGATCATCACCGCCGTCAACGAACGCCCGGTGACCGAGCCCGACTTGGTGGGCCGATTCAGCTTTGATCCATCCACTGGAATCGTCGAGCACGGCCAACCCGATGTGTTGTACCGGAACAACGGTCGCGGTGTCTTCAGCCGGGTGCCCTGGGATCAAGGGGACTTCGTCGATACACAAGGCCGACCCTCGGCAGTTCCTTTTGATTGGGGACTTTGCGGTCTTTTGCGCGATCTCGACGGGGACGGCAGTCCCGATCTCTATGTTTGCAACGACTTCGCGTCACCGGATCGGGTGTGGATGAACCGTGGCGATGGACGGTTCAGGTCCATCCCAGACGCGGCCATTCGGACCACGAGCCGATTCTCGATGGGGGTCGACGTCGCGGACATCGACCGGGATGGCGACGACGACATTCTCGTCCTCGACATGCTCAGCCGCGATCACCGCCGGCGTCAGGTACAAACCGGCAGCGGCAAGGCTCCGATGGTCGAAGGCAATTCCGGCCGCGCCCAGGTGATGCGCAACACCCTGCTGCTGAACCGAGGTGACGGATCCTACGCCGAGATCGGCCAACTGGCCGGTGTGCAGGCCTCGGAGTGGTCGTGGACGCCCCGGTTTCTCGACGTGGATCTGGACGGATACGAAGACCTGCTGGTCTCCAACGGCAATTTGCGGGACGCCCAGAACGTGGACTTCCTGCGAGAGGTGGAGAACCTAAAAAGCGATCGGCGCCTTTCCCGCTTGGAGAGACTCCAACTGAGGGCCCGATTCCCCCGATTGGACACACCGAACTGCGCATTCCGAAACACAGGCCGGTTGGGATTCGAAGAGGTGGGCCGAGCCTGGGGGTTTGATGTGGCAGGAATCTGCCCTGGAATGGCTGTGGCCGACCTCGATGGCGACGGCGACCTCGATGTGGTGCTCAACCAGCTCGACGGACCGGCAGTCTTGTTACGCAACGATTCAATCGCAACTCGCCTGGCAGTGCGGCTGAAAGGGCGGATGGGCAACAGCCAGGGTATTGGCGCCAAGGTCTTCTGCCTGGGAGGACCCGTCTCTCAGAGCCAGTCGATCACCTGCGGCGGCAAATACCTTTCTGCAGACGAGGCTTTACTGGTTTTCGCTGCTGGCAGCCCAACCAACCGTTTGAAGCTCGAGGTCCATTGGCCCAGCGGGCACCGAACGCGATTCGATCAGGCGCAGCCCAATTCCCTCGTTGAACTCGAAGAACCGGCCGGCCCTGCACCGGCACGCCCCATGATCAAGCCACCTCCAGAACCCCTTCTTCGGGAAGTGCACCTGACGCAGGGTTGGACCCATCAGGCCGACTCTCCCCAACAAGAATCCGCTCAGTTGCTGATGCCCCGCCGTTCGGACAACCCGGCACCGGGGGTCGGTTGGTTTGATTGGGACCGGGATGGCTGGGAAGACCTGATCATCGGAGCAGGAAACCGGGCTGCACACGCCCTTTTTCGCAACCTCGGCAACGGTGGTTTTCAGGCAGTTTCCACGCCCAACGACGAAGGATTACGATCTAGGACGCCCGGCCTGTTGGGCTGGCCGACGCCAACGGGGCCTTCAAAATTGCCAGCCCATTCCGGCCCCATGGCCCTCGGCGATGTGGATGGGGACGGCGATCTCGATCTTTTCGTCGGCGGAACGGCGGTCCCAGGCCGTTATCCGGAGGCGACCGCATCGCTCCTTTTTATTAATGAGAACGGCCAGTGGACTCCCGCCACGGGTTACGACGGCCTGCTAAAGGGGGTGGGTTTGGTGAATGGCGCCGTGTGGTCCGACCTCGACGGGGATGGATTTCCGGAACTGGCCCTCGCCCGCGAATGGGCTCCGCCAGCGATCTTCAAAAATCGTCGCGGGCGCCTCGAAAGCAACTCGCCTGACTGGAATCTCAACGCATTCTCCGGGTTGTGGACCGGAATTGCCGCCGGGGACTTCGATGGCGACGGCCGCATGGATCTGGCCTTGGGCAACCGGGGACGGAACCACCGCTGGAACGCCTCGACCGAGAATCCCCTCCAACTCTTCTTTGGCGACATTCGCGGAGACGGTTCAGTGGAGTCCATCGAGGCGCATCGAGACCCGGCGTCGGGGCATCTGGTGCCATGGTTGACTTTGGATGAACTGGGAATGGCCTTTCCATCCGTGCTGCAGCGATTCCGCCGGGCCGAGGACTATGGCCGGGCCCGGCTTGAAGACATCCTGGCCGAGAGTTTCCGAAGCATGAAATCGCTCGAGATCACGACTCTTGATTCCATGGTGTTCCTCAATCGAGGTTCATCGTGGGAGGCCCATGCATTGCCCATCGAAGCCCAATTCGCCCCAGTTTACGGATTGGCGGCCGGCGACCTGGATGGGGATGGTCGAATCGATTTGCTACTCAACCACGGTTCCTGGCCCACGGACTCTGACATCGGTGGTCACCATGCCGGGTTGGGGTTGCTCTGCCTGGGTGAGGGTCGCGGCACCTTCCGGGCCCTGTCAGCCGATGAGAGCGGGCTGCGGATTCCGGGTGAGGGACGAGGCCTGGCCCTCGCGGACTACGACCACGACGGTCGCTGGGACGTGGCCGCTGGACAGCGTGAAGGACCCCTGCTGCTGTTTCGAAACCACCAAGCCCGAGCGGGCCTGCGGGTCGTCCTCGAAGGAGGGACAGGGAACCCCGACGGGGTGGGCGCTCAGGTGCGACTGCGGGGGCACAGTGGCTTCGGTCCCATGTCGGAAATCCACGGCGGCAGCGGACACTACTCCCAGAACGCCGCCACCGTGGTGATGACACTCCCGGAGCTTTGTTTAGAAGTCTGGGTCCGATGGCCGGGTGGGCGGATCACCCGCAAAGAAATTACCCCCGACCTCGGGGAGATTCGGTTGAAGCACGGCGTCCCAGACCGATAATCCCCCCGACTCGAACCGATTTGCGGGGCACCTTGGATCTGATCGGCAAACGCTTTCCAGACCCAGACCAACCGCCCGCTCAGGGACGGACGTGGAACGCCCGGATCGGCAGCGGCATCGGAATTCCTTCACCCTTCACGCTCTTCCAGAGAATCTCATTGAGAGCCAGCATGGGCGTGAGGTCGTAGTCCGAAAAATCCATGAGCGCCGACTCGGCCGAGCCAGGGGCGCCCTTGACGTTGCGGGCGTCGACATCGACCTGCGGAGCCAACTGGGTGAAGGGCGTGAGGTCCAAACCTCCCTCGAAGGCGGCGTACATCGGAGCGGCCGCCGCATCGAATTGAGTCATGGGCGGCAGACCCAGCAACAACTCCATGCTGCGCAGCATGGAACTTGTGGTGTACAAAGTGCTGTCGACCACACGGCGCCGGCTGTACGGGCTCAAAACGAGACCAATGGTGCGACGGGCATCGACGTGGTCGGAACCATTTTGCGCATCGTCTTCGATGATGAAGATCGCCGTCTCTTTCCAGTAGGGGCTGTGGCTGACGCGATCGACCAGTTGGCCGACCGCCCAGTCGTTGTTGGCAACAGCCGCCACCGGGGTGGGCGCACCGACCCGGGTGCCTTGCGTGTGATCTTCACCCAGGCTCATCACCACAAAGTTGGGCAAACGCCGCTTCGGATCGGTCGACGAGTAGTTCTCGACGAAGCCATCGAACTCGGCGTTGAAGACGCGCACGTTGTCCGTATCCCGCATGCCCGTTTTCCGGAAATTCGGGCTGACATGACCCACCAATCCCTCGACCCCTGGGGCCGCGTCCATCTGGCCCCCTTCACTGGTGCGGGCAGCGTATTCGCCATAGGAGCGATAGGTAAGTCCTTTGCGCCGAGCCAGATCCCAAATGTGACCCGACGAAGGCACTTGAGCCGGAGCCGACGAGGCCTTGCTAATACCGCCATAATTGGGGGGCCACAGCTTTTCATTGAAATCGGTGGCATAGCCCGCGTTGGACCACGAGTGACCATCCACACTGACCTCGGCATCACAGTACAAATTATCGAAAAGGAGAAATTCTTCGGCCAAGCGGTGCTGGTTGGGCGTCACCGAACGTCCGAAAATGGTGAGTCGCGGATCGCCGTTGCCCTGTGGCAAGTCCCCAAAAACCTGATCGTAGGTGCGGTTCTCCTTGATGATATAAATGACATGCTTGATCGGAGAACCCACCCCCACCCGATTGGGCAGGATGGTTCCTCGGACCGCGGGCGGCTTGGCCGCACTCAGGAGCGCATCGTGGTAGGGAGTGTTGGCGATGACCTTCCGGGTGTAGCCGCGGATCTTGCTGCGGAGATTAGCCAGCGGGAGCGCGGTGATGCTGCCCTGCTGGAGCGACTTGACCGACCCCAACCCTTCGGTGTTGCCATCCTTGCTCAAGGGCGACAAGGGGCCTCGGACGTTGGAATAACCCCCGAGTCCCTTGGAAGAACCAATGTGCAGGAACTTCCCGTCTTTGGAGATAGAGAGCGACGACGGATACCAGGTCGTGGGAATGAACCCGAGAATGTGGCTCTCTTCCCGTTCGCCGACATGGATCACCGCCACACAGTGATTATCGGCATTGGCCACAAACAACAGGCGCTGGGACGGATCCAGCGCCAAGGCATTGGGAGTTGAGCCCACAGGCGCACGCGGATGGATGGAGGTGCGGAGTGTCTCGATCGACCGCATCTCCTGGGTGTCGATCACCACGACGGAGTTCTCGTTGCCGCAGGCCACGTAGAGGCGGCCATCTCGGGCGAGCAGCAAATCGTTGGGATTGGTGCCGACCTGGATGGTGGCCTTGACCTTCAAGGTGGCCGTGTCGATGACACTCACCGATCGGCTGGACCAATTGGAGACGAACACTGTGCCGCCATCCGAACTCAATTGGAGGTCGCACGGAGTAACCTCCACCTCGACCTGCCCCAGAACCTTGCCATCGCGGGAATCAAAGGCCACTACATGGCCGGGCTCACTTCCGGTGCCCCGATTGGCAGCATACAAGACAGGCCGGGACGGATGGTGCGCCAAACCAGCCCAGTAGATGGATGCGGCAGGCAGTCCATTGGTAAATTGGGCCACGGGCGATCCGCTCAGCCGACCATCGCGGTATTCAAAAACGTAAATCGGTGCAACCTCCGGCTTCTTGCCGCCGCCGGCATTGCCACCCGAGACAAAGAGGCGCCCACCATCTGTGCTCCACGCCAAACCCATCCACGAGGAGCGCAGGGGGATTTTTTGGAGAATGGCCGAGCCATCGGGCTGGATCACCACGAGGCCATGCGGGTTGAAACCACTGTGGAGGCCCACCAGCACGCGCCCATCGGGTGACGGGGACAGGCCCAGCACGTAGTCCGGAGTTGTGAGGTGGCGACCGACTGGCGAGATACTCCACCCATTGGGCAACAATGTATTCCCATTGGTCGGACCGGGCAGTTGGGCAAAGGCACAGAAGGTCGCCAGCCAGGCGAGGATCAAGCTCCGAATCATTGATCTACCCAAGACTGTTCCAGTGACGAATTGACGGCGAAACAGGGTCGATCTGCCAACAATTGGCCGCTTGGACAGAAGCCCTTGGCATCGGAGACGGCAGTAATCCTGTGACAGCGTTGCAACAATCCAGACGCCGCAGTCCAGCAAACCGCTTTGGGGTTGATTCCCCGGATGGCAGAGCCCACAGAAACACCATGTGCGCGCACTCGGATGGATTTCAACGGCAACCACCAAAGGTGGGGCGATCCGGCTTGGGAATCCTCGGCCTTCTGATCTACCTGTCCTGCCTGTCGGCGTCCGCGCAACCCCTACGCTGGTGGAAGGGCAACTTGCACACGCACACGCTCTGGTCGGACGGCGATGACTTCCCGGAAATGATCGCCGAGTCGTACCGCGAACGCGGATACCACTTCCTGGCCCTGTCCGATCATAATCTCCTGAGTCGGGGCGAGCGATGGATGTCCCTGAAGTCGGTGGCAGACCGTGCCAAGGGGGAGCCTTGGCACGCGGGCATTCAGCCCAGGGACGCCTTCGCGGCCTACTTGCGCCGGTACGGGCCCGATTGGGTTCAAACCCGGACGAACCCAACAAACGGGATTCGTGAGGTGCGTCTCAAGCCCTACGACGAATTCCGCGCGCTGGTGGAGGAGCGCGGGCGATTCCTGCTCATCGAGTCCGAAGAGATCACCCAAGCCGCCGAAAACCAACGCCAGATCCACATCGGCGCCATCAACCTGCATGAGGCCTTGCCGTCGCTGAAAGGCGCCACCGTGCCGGAGATCATCCAAAAGGCGCTGGACCGGGTCGCTGAAGCCCGTCAGCGCTCCGGCCGACCGACCCTCGTTCACGTGAACCATCCCAACTACAAATGGGGAGTCACCGCCGAGGACCTCGCCGCCGTGGTGGGCGAGCGCTTCTTCGAGGTCTGGAACGGCGTGGACGGCGACAACGACCCGGGCGACGCGCAGCACCCCTCGACCGACCAGATCTGGGACATCGCCAACACCTTGCGCATCGCCGGTCTCGGAGCGCCGCCGCTTTACGGGATCGCCACGGATGACTCCCACGATTACCAGGGAAATGAACGGCGATCGCCGCCATTCCGCGCCTGGATCCAAGTCCGGGCGCGTCGTCTGACCCCGGAGTCACTGATCCACGCGGTGGAGCAGGGTGACTTTTACGCGTCCACGGGCGTGGTGCTCGACGACGTGGCCTTCGACGCGGACTCCCGCCGCCTGTCGCTGCAAATCCACGCCCGCCCTGGCGAGCGCTTCACCACCCGGTTCGTCGGTACCCGACGGGGCGTCTCGCTGGAAGGGAAGCCACGGGTGGACGCGGCCGGAAAGGTGGTGGAGACCACCCTCGACTACCGTGCTGAAACCGGGCCGCAAATCGGGGAGATTCTTGCCGAGGTGAAGGGCCCCCGACCCTCTTATCACCTGCGCGGCGACGAACTGTACGTCCGGGCGGTCGTCGTCTCCTCCCGGAAGCCGGAGGTGCCGAGCACCGAGACCGAGCACCAACAGGCCTGGACCCAACCCGTGGGGTGGGTGCTCGGGGAACCCCGGAAATGACCGCTGGAGCCCCCGATGCCGGCGCCGCCCTGGATCCCGAGTGGGAACCTTTGGCGTTTACAAGCCGCCGACATTCGGGAGATTCGGGCCTTCGCATGAGGCAGGGAACCCCATCGCCAGCTCCAACCCTCCGCCGGGACGGCGCATGGACGATGGCCCCGACCCATTGGATGCTCTCCCTCTGGATGGCGCTGGGCTGCCTGGGTCGCCTGTGGGCCCAGGAGCTGACGGTGCGGGAGATCCCGGAACTGACCCTCTCCTCGGCCCCCGGATGGACCGAACGCCTGGAGTGGATGGCTTCCGACGTCTCCGCGCCCTCCTGGTCGGTGCCGCAGGATCCTCCCGACCGCGTCACCAACAGCCTCCGATGGGTCGACCGCTCCCGCCAGCGGTCCATCGGCTTCTACCGCACCGTGGTCACCGGCTGGGATGCGACGACGCTGATCCAGTCGATCCCCACCCATGAACCGTCCGGAAGCCGGCGGCCCGCCGGATTCGTCTGGATCGCGCCGGGGCTCTTCACCATGGGAAGTCCGGCCGGAGAACCGGGCCGGGGGACCAACGAGGTGCGGCGATCGGTGCTCCTGACCCGGGGCTTCTGGATGAGCGACCACGAGGTGACCCAGTCGGAATACCGGGGCCTCATGGGTCGGAACCCGTCGGGATTCCCCGGCGACGACCGGCCCGTGGAGAACGTTTCCTGGACCGATGCCGTCGCCTATTGCGAGGCGTTGAACCGGAAGGCCTCCGGGCTCGGGGAACTCCCCCCGGGCCATGCCTACCGGCTCCCCACCGAGGCCGAGTGGGAATACGCGGCCAGGGCGGGGTCCGGGACCTCCTACCCATGGGGCGAGTCCGAGGCGGAGATCGGACGCCATGCCTGGCACGCGGGCACCGCCGAGTTCTCCACCCGGGAGGTCCGTCGCCTGTCGCCCAACCGCTGGGGCCTCCACGACCTGCTCGGCAACGTCTGGGAATGGTGCCTGGACTGGGGGGCCGTGCCGTCCGACACGGCCTCCCTGGAGCCGGTCGGCCCGAGGATCGGATCGCTGCGGGTGATCCGGGGTGGATCCTACCTGGATGACCCGAGGTGGCTGCGGACGGCCGCGCGGATGGCGTTCCGGCCGGACTGGTCGGGCGATTGCCTGGGGTTCCGACCCGTGTTGGCCGCGACCGATCCCCCGGGCTCGGGCCGATTGGGGCTGCGGATGGTGCCGGAGCTCACGCTGCGAGGGAGACCCGGCACCAGATACCGCATCGAGAGAACCCGCTCGCCCCAGGTGACGAACTCGTGGGAATCAGCCGCCCAACTCGACCTCGGCACCAACTCGTTGATCGTGTGGACCGATCTCTCGGAGAGACCGCCGGGATGGTCCTACCGTGCGGTGCAGATCGTGGAAAACGGCGGAGAAGGGGGAGGAGGCTCTGGCGGACCCGGCGGCGTGGGCGATGGCGGAGGGCCACTCCGACCGGGAGAACCCACCAACGGACGACCCGCTGGATTCGTCTGGGTCTCCGGCGGGACCTTCCGCATGGGCAGCCCGGACACCGAGCTCGGCCGTCGCTTCAACGAGGTGACCCGCACGGTCACCCTGACCCGGGGCTACTGGATGAGCGACCACGAGGTGACTGAAGCCGAATTCGAGTCGCAGCTGGGCCGCGCAAGCACACCGGCCCATGGCCCAAGGTTTCCGGTCCAAGCCACCTGGGTGGACGCCGTGCGGTACTGCCAGGCCCTGACGGACAAGGCCCGGGCGGGCGGCACCTTGCCGGAGGGATTCGTCTATCGCCTGCCCACGGAGGCCGAATGGGAGAACGCCTGCCGGGCCGGGACCACCACCCGGTACTCCTGGGGCGACGACCCTGACGACCTAGACATCGGGAAGCACGCGTGGTCCTGGGTCGCGTCCCACCACGAAGTCCGCCAGTTGCTTCCCAACCCGCTGGGTCTCTACGACATGTCCGGAAACCTCTGGGAATGGTGCGCCGACAGCTATCGGGACACCTTCCCGGACACGGCCGTCGACCCGTTGGCGACAGGCAACATCACGCGCCGGTCCATCCGGGGCGGCGGATACTACGAATTTTTCTCCCGCAGCCGCTCAGCGGCCCGGGGCGGAGCGCAAACCCCCGATTGGCGGGACCTTGGCTTCCGGCCCGTCCTGGCACGCCCCCTCTGAGCCGATGGACTCCTCCACTCCCATGCCGTCCGCCCGCCAGCCGAATCCTCACCGGCGTCGCCGAGACGATCGGCTTCCATGGTTCGGCGGGTTGCTGGCCCTGTTCTGGATGTTGGCCAGCCCATGGCTGCGGGCCGACGTGTGCGAGGTGCGGGTGGGCATCGACGCCACCGGCCGGGCCGACGCGGTGGCCTGGACCGACCGGATCGTCGCCGGCCTGTCGGCGCCCTCTTTCCGGTTCGTCAACCGGACCGAGGGCGCCCCCGCCCAGGAAATCGGCTCCGACTACCTCGTGCTGGTGTCCCACCGTCCGGACTTCGGCTCCGTGTCGGCGCGCCTGGTCGAGGTGACGACCGGACGCATCCTCGCGGCCTCGGAACCCGCCTCTGACCAGGCGCTCCTCGAGTGGATCCGGGGCGCGGTCCAGACCCACGCGCAACCATTCGAGCTGCCCGACCGCGGGGCCGGGCCCGACGTGGAGATCGAGGCCGGCGGCTGCACCTGCCTGTACTACGCAGTGGATTCAGCGAAAACTCAACTGGCCGTGCGTTCCGGATACGGTTGGCTGCTCAGCGCCCCGTCGCCAAAGTATCCGTGGCCGTGGCGGCGCTACGACGATGCCCCGACGTTCGAATGGTCGGCCGCTTCGGCCGGAAAGCCCGTCCGCCCCAACGGCGAACCCAATGCCGTGGCCTACTATGCCAGCCCTTTCATGGCGGGGCTCCGCGACACGGTCCAATTCTTGGCCTACTGCCCCAAGAACCCCGGCGAGAAGGTCCGTTTGCCTCCGGTGCGGGTCGCCATCGTGCCGCCAAAAACCACTCGATGGATCACCGACAAGACAGGGGTCTTCGGTGTAGGTTCTTTCATCACGGAGGTGGGACCCGCGGGGGATGCCAAAGTCTTGAAAACCTGGACACGGAACCCCAACGAATTCGAGAAGGATCGCCACATTTTCCAATGCCCTCCGAGCGGCAAAAAGCGCGTGGTCTGGGCCAGTCTTGAGGTCCAAGACTCTTGTGGCGGCTGCACCCTCGTGACGATGGTCGGGAAGACCCGCTCGTGGCAGGCCAAGACCAACGTCTGGGAGATTCCGAGCGTCTATGGAGCCTGGGAGAACGACCAGTGGGTCCACATCGAGGCGATATCAGCCGATTTGTACCAGATCGACTCAATTGAAATTACTTCCTACGAAGGGTTCTACCGCAACATCACGCTCGGCTGGGCCACCTGGGATTGCCCGGACAGCGCCTTGCGCTTTCTGCCGGCCGACTCAGTGCCCCTCCAAGAATCGGCACGCTCTTCGTCAGCCGATTCGGCTAACCTGACAGTTCAAACCCCGAGCCGGAGGTTGGAGACCGCCACCTCTGGTCCCCAAGCCGATCCATTGGCCGGTCTTGCCCCCGGGCCGGGGTTTTCCCACACTGAACCCTCTTTATGGGACTTCTCGAAGGCAAACTCGGCATCGTGTTCGGCGTCGCCAACAAGCGCTCCATCGCCTGGGCCATCGCTCAGGCCTGGCACCGCGAGGGCGCAACGCTGGCGTTCACCTACCAGGGCGAGCGACTCAAAGACAACGTGGAGGAGCTGGCCGGCACCTTCGGAGCCGACACGCTGATCCTCCCCTGCGATGTCAGCAGCGATGACCAGATCCGCTCGGTGTTCACCGCGGTGAAGGAGAAGTTCGGGCGTCTGGATTTGCTGCTGCACGCCGTGGCCTTCGCGCCCAAAGAGGCCCTCGAAGGCGACTTCCTGAACACCAGCCGCGAAGCCTTCCGCGTGTCCCACGACGTCAGCGCCTACTCGCTCATCGCCTTGGCCCGCGAGGCGGCCCCGCTGATGGACCAAGGCGGATCCATCGTAGCCATGAGCTATTACGGCGCCGAGAAGGTCATCCCCCACTACAACGTGATGGGCGTGGCCAAGGCCTCGCTGGAGTCCTCCACCCGGTACCTAGCCTACAGCCTCGGACCCAAGAAGGTCCGCGTGAACTGCATTAGCGCTGGACCGATGAACACCCTCGCCGCCCGAGGCATCGCTGGCTTCACCGACATGCTCAAGCACTACGAGGCCCACTCGCCGCTGAAGCGCAACGTGGAGCCGTCTGAACTGGGCCACACCGGTGTGTTCCTGGCGTCCGATGGGGCCGCGGCCATCACCGGCCAGGTCCTGTACGTGGACAGCGGCTACCAGATCATGGGCATGTAAGGGCCGACGACCCCACGGCCACGACCTCCGACTTCAGGCTTTGAGCACCATGTTTCTCGTCGTCATGGGAGTGGCCGGCTCCGGCAAGACCACGCTGGGTCAGGCCCTGAGCCGTCGTCTGGGCTGGGAGTTCCGAGATGCCGATGGGTTCCATCCGGCCGCCAACATCGCCAAGATGAAGGCCGGGACGCCACTGCAGGACGAAGACCGCTGGCCTTGGTTGCGAGCCATCCGCAGCCACATGGAATTGGAACAGGCGGCCGGCCGCAGCGGGATCATCGCCTGCTCGGCCCTGAAGGAAATCTACCGCGACACCTTGGGCCGGGGTGAGCCCTGGGTGCGCTTCGTCCACCTGAACGGTTCCCGGGACCTCATCGAGGGCCGGATGCGGGCCCGCGAAGGGCACTTCATGCCGGTGAGCCTGCTCGACAGCCAGTTCGCCACCCTCGAATCGCCGGCCGACGCCATCACCCTCGACATCTCCCAGTCTCCCGAAGCGCTGGTGGAAGAGGTCCTGCGCCGGATTGCCTGATTGTTTTACCTGAGCCTTTTGCCTGAGCCGATTACCCGCTGGCTCAGCGCGAAACGTCGCCCTGGTAAAGCACGGTGAAGTAATGGCGGCGCAGGCTGTCGATGGCCACCTCGGGGTGTTCGACATTGAGCACCAATGCCGACTTGCCGGCGGGCCGGTTCAGAAAAGGGTAGGTGTAGTGGATGTTTAATTCAGCCTCCACCAACGCGGCCAAGACATCTTGCAACTGACGCTCGCCAGCAATTTCCACCACGACGACGGCGGTTTCCGTGAAGGCGAAGCCATGTTCCTGGAGAAGGCTCCGCGCCAGGTCGGGGTCATCGACGATGATGCGCAAGATGGTGCTGTCGGTGGTATCGAGCACGGTCAGCGCCAGGATGTGTACCGAGCGTTCGAAGAGCCGGCGGGTGACCTCGTGCAGGCGCCCCAAGCGGTTCGGGATGAACACCGTGAACTGGAGCACCGGATCGGACCGGGGTTGGCGAGCGATGGCGACAGCCATGATGAAGGCGAGTGTCCGTCAGGGACAGGCCGAGGGCAAGGCAGGCAAGAGCCTTTGCCGTGGATCCGAAGATGTGATTCATTGACCCCGTGGCCAGTCCCTCCGATGAGTTGTGCACGATCACCGAGAACCTCGGCATCGCCACGCTCCAGCGGCATATCTTCCTCTGCGCGGATGCCTCCAAGCCCAAGTGCTGCGATCCCCAGGTGAGCCTCGCGTCGTGGGAATTCCTGAAACGCCGTCTCAAGGAGCTGGGGCTGGTCGGACCGCAGGCCAGGGTGTTCCGCACCAAGGCCAATTGTCTGCAGTGCTGCGCCCAAGGTCCCGTCGCAGTGGTGTATCCGGAGGGAACCTGGTATCACCACTGCACCCCCGATGTCCTTGAAACCATCATCCAGGAACACCTGATCCATGGCCGGCCCGTGTTGGAAAACACCTTTGCGATTCATCCGCTCGGTACTGGCTCCCGCTGAAGTGCAGCTGGACCTCTTCCAACGGCTGAAGTCCCCGCCACCGTCGGCACCCGTGCCCGGCGGCGGCAAGTGGGTGGCTTCCGAGACGGTTGTCGTCGGCAACACGTCCATCGAGGTGCACTTCATCCGTCACCCGCGGGCCCGGGTGTTCCGCCTGACCTTGTGTCGCGACGGTTCCGGCAGGGTCACCCTGCCCCGCTTCGGATCCCTGCCCGGTGCCCGCAATTTCCTGCTCCAGCACGCGCAGTGGCTGGCTGATCGGGCCCAGATTCAGCAGGCCAACACGGGGCCCACGGACCCATCCAAGGGAGAAATCCAAATCCGGTTCCGGGGTGAGTTCGAGGGGGTCACGGTCTCGGAGGATGGCAAGTTACTGCACATCGGCCCCGTCATGCTACCCATGCCCCGGCTGCGCGACCGAGACCTTCCGGCCAAGGCCCAAGCGGCCTTGCAACGGCTGGCTCAGCGTGAACTGCCAGAGCGGGTACAACACCTTTCGGCCACCCACGGCATCGCCGTCAGCGCGATTTCGGTCCGCGCCCAACGCACACGCTGGGGTTCCTGTTCGCCGCGCGGTGAGATCTCGCTGAACTGGCGATTGGTGCAAGTGCCCGAGTGGGTCCGCGACTACGTGATCTTGCATGAGTTGGCGCATCGTCGGCATTTGAACCACTCCGCCCGTTTCTGGCAGCAAGTCGAACGGCTGTGCCCGGACTACGAGGCCGCGGAAACCTGGCTGCGCGAAACCGGACGGCACGTGCTCTGAGCCGGCCGGACCCAACGGCTGGGTTGCGCCTGAGCGCGGGCCCAGACACTCCGCCAGGGGCCGATCAGCGGCGGAGGATCTCGAACTCGATGTCGAACCAAAGCCCGTTAAACTCGAAGCGGGCCTGACCCGAATCAATCCCTCCGTCAAACCAGTGGAACTCGTTCCGTTCGCGAATGAGGCCGCAGAACTCCTGGAAGAAATCGGGATCGAGAGCGACGACCCCATAGCGCCCGCGCCGTAGCTCGTCTTTTTCCATGGCGGCCAAAAGGTGATCCGCCTCGGCACGGCTGCGCTTGATCACCCACAGGGCGGCTTCAGGGCACTTCACGGCCAATTTGTGCAATTTGGAGACGGTGCATTCGCCGCATTCGACCCACAAGGTAGGCCGCATGTCGTAGCCGATGACTGCAAGATCCGGGACGAACGGGATCGAATCGTCCTGAACCTCCGTCTCGATTTGAATGCGTTCGTGGAAGAAGAGCACATAGGCCAAGAGCTTCAGTCCCACATGACGCACCGACTCATTGACTCCCTGGCCGATGATGACCTTGTGGGGAAACAGCCGGTGCCGATCTTCGCTGCAGAGCTGGAAGTTGAATTTATTGGCCAAGAGAAGGCTTCAAACAACGGAGTTCGGAGCCCGTTGTCCATGAGAAACCGCCACCGTAACCGGCCGTACAATCCTCCGGTCTCCACCGGCAGTCCCTATCCATCGATCCGCACATGAAACCTTTCCAGACACTGCACATCCTCACCGCCACCTTGCTGTTGGGCTCTGCCAGTGCCCTCGCCGACGTCGCTGACGACGTGAAGAGCGCCGCCCGCAAACTGGCCGACGCGGCCAGCTACTCGTGGACGGCCACCACTGAAATCGAAGGCGGCCAATGGACCCCGGCTCCGGTCCAAGGCAAGGCCATCAAGGGCGGGGCGGCCGTGATCACCAGCGAGCGAGAGGGAACCACGACGACCGCAGTGCTGCAGGGAACCCAAGGGGTGGCCAGCACCGATGAAGGCTGGAAGACCGCCGAAGAACTCCGCTCGGCCGCTGGTGGTGGTGGCGGAGGCGGAGGCAATCGTGGCGGCATGCGCGCGGCCGCTCTCTTGCGCAACCCCTTGCCGGCGGCGTCGGTGACCCAGTTGGTCGAAAAATCAAAAGACCTGAAGGCTGGTGAAGCCGGGGTCATTGCCGGAGAACTTTCGGACGCAGGGGCCAAGGAATTCGCCCTAATGGGACGCGGCGGCCGGGCGGGCGGTCCGACTCCGCCTGAACCCAAGAACGCCAAGGGCTCGGTGCAGTTCTGGCTGAAGGAAGGCCAGGTCCAGAAGATCCGCCTCAAGGTCTCCGCGACCATGACGGTCAACGGCGAGGACCGCGACATGGTCCGCACCACGACTTGGGAAATCCGCGACGTGGGCACCACCACCGTCGAAATCCCGGCCGAAGCCAAGAAGCGTCTGGGTTCCTAAGGCCGAATGTTTCGTTGGACCCGCGGTCTGGAGGCTCGCAATCGGAGCCTCCAGACTCATTGACCCTTCCGTACGGCGTTCCTAGGCTGGGTACCATGATTGGCAAGCGTCTGTACCGGTGGGCTTGGCTGGCCGTGGCTGTATTGGGATTATTCCCCGCATCGGACTTGTTCCCGATATCGGCCCAGACACCGGTGCCCTTCAACGGCATCCAGGCCATAGTCAACGACACGGTCATCAGCCGTGATCAAGTGCTGGGAGCTGCGCAGCGCGAGTTGGCCGCCGCCGGCCGCACCGCCACCTCCGAACAGCAGTACCTCACCCGGCGCGGGAAGATCTTGGAGGATCAGCTCGAACAGCTCATCGACCGGCAGCTCGTCCTCGATGAGTTCAAGGAGAAGGGGTATTCCTTCCCGGAATCTTACGTCGACGACCAGGTCCGGGAACGCATCCGTCGGCAGTTCGGCGGTGATCGCGTCGCCCTCACCAAAACCCTGCGAGCCGAGAACCGCACCTTCGAACAATTCAAGAAGGAGGAGCGCGAAGACATGATCGTCTATCAAATGAGCTCCCGGAACATCCGCGACGAGATCATCATCTCACCGAAGAAGATCCAGAACTACTACCAGACCAATCAGGCCCGCTTCCGAATGGGCAACCGGGTCAAGCTGCGGATGATCGTCGTCGACCGATCCAAGCACTCCGCCGAAGAAGGAGAACGCATCGCCACACGAGCGCTGAATCAGCTCAAGGAAGGTGCCGATTTTGCCAAGGTGGCCACGGAGTCTTCCGACGATGCCCGCCGCTACAAGGGCGGCGACCGGGGATGGACCGAGGAAAGCTCCCTGAACGAGGCTCTGCGCCAAGTGGCCTTCACCCTGCCCACGGGACAAATTAGCGACATCATCGAAGTCCAGGGTTCGCGCTTCATCCTGAAGGTGGAAGAGAAGCAACAGTCCGGAATCCGTTCGCTGGCCGAGGCCCGGCAAGAAATCGTCACCATCCTCAAGGACTCCGAACGTCAGCGACTGCAAAAGCAATGGCTGGCCAAGCTCCGCCGAAAGGGCTTCGTCCGCTACTTCTGAAGCCCGCCGCCTGCGCACATGATCCTCGGTATCACCCTGGGTGACGTCACCGGCATTGGCCCGGAGGTCGCCTTGCGGGCCGTCGCACGCCTCACCGCCGAAGACACCGATGTGCATTACGTCCTCATCGGCGACACAGGTGTGGTGCGCCGCCTGTGCGGCCTGATGGGTGTGGAGGCCGACCTACCCTTCTGGCGTGGGGTCGATTCAGAACCCTCCCGGGTGTACGTGTTGCCGGTCTCCGAAGGTGAACTACCCGAAAACCTGCCGCCGGGAGATCCCCGGGCCGCACTGGAGGCCGTCGCCGCGCTGCGCGAAGGCGCTCGGCGTTGCCTGAGCGGCGAATTCGCAGGCCTGGTCACGGCCCCGGTCAACAAGGCCTCCATTCTCGAGGCGGGTATCCCCTTCATCGGCCAGACCGAGTTCCTCGCCGAATTGGCCGGGGTCTCTCGCTTCGCCATGATGCTGCTGGGTCACGATCCCGCCGGGCGCTGGCTGCGGGTGGCTCTAGCCACGACCCACCTGCCCCTGGCGCAGGTTCCAGCGGCCCTCACCCCAGCCGGCATCGCCGAAGTCATCGCCCTGACCGCGGAAGCCTGCGGACTCTTGGGCCTGCCCCGCCAGCGCGTGGGAGTCTGCGGCCTCAATCCCCATGCGGGCGAAAGCGGTCATCTCGGCCGCGAAGAAATCACCGTGGTGGCCCCGGCGGTCGCCCAAGCCCGCGCCCGCGGGCTCGACGTCCGGGGACCATCGGCGGCGGACACGCTCTTCCATCAGGTATTCCGAGGCGACTACGACGCCGTGGTCGCCATGTACCACGACCAGGGTTTGGTGCCCCTGAAGATGATCGCCTTCGACACCGGTGTGAACTGGACCCTCGGACTGCCCTTCGTCCGGATGTCTCCCGACCACGGCACCGCCTACGACATTGCCGGACAGGGGCTGGCCGACCCGGCCAGCATGGAATCAGCCCTCCGTCTGGCCGCCACCGTGGCCGCCACCGGAATCCCCTGCTGGCGTCCCGCACCACGGAGTCAGTGAATCAAAAAAGAATCCCCGCCCCTCGGCCGGCAAGCCCCACTGAATGGGCGTTCTAAAAATCCCTGAAGCCCTCGGCCCGCAGGCGTGTCCAACAATCCATCCGAGGCGGATCCAGAAGCAGCTGATTGAATCGAACTCCATCGAGCCATCGCCGAAGCCGCCCTCGAAAGCCTCCGATCGCCGCCAATTACCCCGACGCCGACGGGAACAAAATGCGCGTCAATGCCAGGCGCTCAGAACCCAGAGCGATGTCGGCCAGCGTGTACCGATCGAGGCTCGTGTAGAAAGCGCTCATCGCCTCGGCCAGCGCACCCTTGACCAGACAGCAGCCATTGAGATTGCAGGTGTTGGTCAATGGATCAAAGCATTCCATGACTTTGAGTTGATCTTCGGTCTGCCGAAACAAGTGACCCAAACGGACCTCATTGGGCTGCAGCGCCAATCGACACCCACCGCCCCGTCCCCGTCGGTTTTCCAAATATCCCAACTGGCCGAGCCGATGCACCACCTGCGCCAGATGGTTGCGGGAGATACCGTAGGCCTCGGACACATCCTGCAACTGGAACAACTCCTTCCGCAGCGAAGCGTAAATGAGAACCCGCAGAGCGTAATCGCTGAAGAGACTGAGTTTCATGGGCCGGATTCGAGAACCCGATGGAACGACCGACGAGGCTCACTTCGGTTACACCAACACTCGAAGCCCGCGAAACCCAGAGACCCACCCTATGAAGGGTTCGAGTCTGTTCGGGACAGGACCCACGTGGGATGGTTCCCTTCGAGCAGGGACATGAAGCACGAATTCTGGAACGAACGGTGGCAGCAGAGGCAGATTGGATTCCACTTAGGCCATCCCCATGACTGGCTGGTGACGGCCCACGAGCGGTTTCCCGCCTCCTCTCGCATCTATGTTCCCTTGTGCGGAAAGACCGTCGACCTTGTGTGGTTGCGGGACCAGGGACACGAAGTGGTCGGCTGCGAATTCGTGGCCAGCGCCGTACAGGACTTTCTCCGGGAACACGGGCTCGCGGCCCAGACCGAACGTCACGAATGCGGCAGCGACTCTTACGAATGCCACCGGACACCGGGCCTGATCGTGCTGCAAGGCGACGCCCTGAATCTCAACCCGGCGCTCGTCGGCGGTCCCATCGATGTGATCTTCGATCGCGCCGCCCTGGTGGCCCTCGATCCGGCCTCTCGCAAACGCTATGTCGATGGCCTGCACCGATTGCTCCGGCCTGGCGGCCACATCCTGCTCATCGCCTTTGCCTACGACCAATCCCGCGTCGCCGGACCGCCCTGGTCGGTCGACGCCGCCACCATCGAGAGTCTCTTCGGCGAACGCTTCCTCATTGAAACCCTCGCCGTACGGGCCGAAGAAGGAAGCCCCCGCTTCCAGGCTGCAGGAGTCCCGGAGATGGAAGAACGCTGCTGCTGGTTGACCCGGAAGGACTGATTCTCCGCAACGTCAAAACCCTGCGGATAGGCCGCTCTGAACCTCAGCAGGACGGCGGAGCGCAGAGGAACCGTCACAACCACGCCTCAGGACGGTCTGGAGGTATACGGCGTTCCTTCAGAACGCACCGTTCGTGCGCCATACCCGGGGTTTCACCCCGGGCTGGTATGCGGTGCCCCGTTGGGGCGCTCCGAACGCCGCTCTTTCCCCGAGCCTTCCTGCGAGGGTGCGAGCGCAGGCCTGATCCCGCGGAGCGCCCCAAATACGCGAAGCGGAGCGGGATCGGGCCGCAGTGAGCCTTGGAGGCGATCAACTCAACGAATCGGAGGCATCCTTGTTCCTCCCGCGTGCCTGTTAACCTGAACCGAAAAAGCATAGCCTCAATGTCACGGCGTTATCGGCGTACTGGTCAAAGAGTTGACCTGAACAAGAACGGTCTCATGCGCCTTACCCAACCCCTCTACCACGGCCTCTGCGCAGCCCCATCTTGGCGAAAAAAAAACTACGGCTCAACTGCGGCGCCGGGGATCAACAACGTGAGCGCAATCCATGAAGACTAAATGGCTTTTGGTTTTAGCGATGGAACCCTGATTTCAGGTGTTCGATGGACAGATGGCAGACACTCCACATTTACGGCGATCTCACGCGGTAAAATCGTTTCGTATCGTTCGTCAGCGGTTCCGTCGTGAATAGGAAAAGGCCAGAACCGTTATTGGTGGGCGAGCCGACCACGGTCCAATGGGTTGGGGACAAAGATAGGTCGGTGCTGGACAGCACGGTGAAGGTCGCGCCGGTGTTGTTAGTGAACGCCAATTGGTAGGCTCCATTCGGCAGCATCTTCGAACCCGTCAAAACCGGCGGCAGCGCGCCTCCGAGCGGCGAGACGCTGGCCGGCAAATTGGCATGGGTCAGAGTTTCGTGAACCAAGTTCCAGACGGCCCGTTGAGCATTGGGCCGGATTTGATTCACGATGAGCTTCCCAGTATTCGTCATGGGGAGCCCCGCCCGGTTATGGTAGTGATTGTAACCCACCTCCCAGGATTCGAAACGACTGGCGGAGGGGGTGTTGTTGGCGGACGTGCCTTGCATCGAACCGGTAAGAAACTGGGACGCCATCAACTCCAGCGCCTCCGTGAAGCGCTGCGTATTCGCCGTGTACACATCCACGCCTTGGTGCCAGGCGGTTTCTGCCGCGTGAAGCGCCGATCCCAGTGCGAACTGCGTGTGGTGACCGTTGTCCCGGCACGTTTCCTGGGTCAGGCCATTGGTCCACCGGGTGGGATTGAACCAAAAATTCTGCACGTTGCCGCCATCACCCGCGATTGGCGGCGGTGTTCCCGCAGAGGTGAGATAAATAAAACTAGGGAGACGCTTTGCCAGGCGAGTGAGACCCGCATTGAACTCCGCAGTGTCTTCGTTAAAGACGGCAATCGCCATCATGGCGTCGATTTGCGTCAAATCCACGTTGCCATTCCAGGTGCTCATCCTGTTCAACTGCGGATAAAAGGCCCGTTTGAACATGGCTTGTAGATGGCCGATGTCGTTGGTGGTCCAGCCCGGATAACCCCGCATAATTTCGGCTGCCGGGGCAAACACCGCGCCAATCCAGCCCGCCTGCAACTTGTCCTGATCGGAGCCGGCGGTGAAGGATTGCAAATTCGTCCACGAATTTAAGATGGCGATCGAGCGGTTCGCATAGATCGCGTTGCCCGAGTAATACCAGAGGAGCGCCTGGGTGTACGAAGCGATGGCGTCATCTCGCGAAAGTTCAGCGTCACCGCTGCTGGATTTGATGGTCGTCTTCCCATGTGGCGTACGTGTGGCGTAACTGGAAGCCACGAGTCGGTCGAACTCGGCTCTCCACGGCTGGGCCTTCGCCTGGATTTTAGCCTTAACGAAGTCCAGTTCGCCTCTGGAATCCAGCGCACCCGGATGCACAAAAGAGGCGGCGGCATAGGTGATGGATTGAGAGCCGGAGTGCTTGGTGGTGCTGTGATTTAAATCAACCGTCGCCCCGCTTTGACTTTGCCAACCATTTTGGAGTGCGTCGTCGTAAATCAGTTGGTCGGCATGGGTGGCAGCCGTGATCGCCAAGGCGGCAATCGCCAAGGCCCAGTGTTTAAGACAATTCATGACCATCGTTCTCTCAATTCTTGCGTCCAATACCCTCGTAGTCCCTCGGCCCAATAATATTATCCCAACCCCTCGCGCGCACAGCGCGAAAGCCCCATCCTCCCCAGAACCTCCTCAGCGAGCGCAGGCCCGATCCCGCGGAGCGCCCCATACGCCAAGCGGAGCGGGATCAGGCCGCAGCAAGCCTTGGAGGCAAACAACAAAATCCCCTCGCGCAAAGCGCGAAAGCCCTCCCCTCCCCAGAGCCTCCTCAGCGAGCGCAGGCCCGATCCCGCGGAGCGCCAAAACACGCCCAAGCGAAGCGGGATCGGTCCGCAGCGAGCCTTGGAGGCGAACAACAAAATCCCTCGCGCAAAGCGCGAAAGCCCCATCCTCCCCAGAGCCTCCTCAGCGAGCGCAGGACCGATCCCGCGGAGCGCCCCAACTCTTCAGAGATAGGACTCTTACAGACTCTTAACAAATCTCCTGAATCCACCCATCAACCCTTAACACCGCGGGTGTTTATTGATCTCGAAACAAAGGCGGACCCACCGCCCAAAAAAACAAAACAACAAACAGACACACACCCATGAAACTCATCCACAAGACCCTCCTGATGGCCACCGCCGCTGCCGCCCTGAGCCTGGCCGCCGCTGAAACCGACTCCAACCACCCGACCCGCCATGAAGGCCGCGGACGCCCAGTGCCCCCGGTCATCGCAGCCCTCGACGCCAACGGAGATGGCGTCATCGACACGGTGGAGATCTCCAACGCGGTCGCCGTCTTGGCCAAGCTCGATGCCAACGGCGACGGAAACCTCAGCGGCGACGAATTGCACCCGGCTCGGCCCGAAGGCGGCCCCGGTGATCGCGGTCACCGCGGCGGACCTGGCGGCAAAGACGCCGGAAAGCGCCGTGGACCAGGTGGACCCGGCGGCCCGGGTGGTGGCCCTGAAGGCCATGGCCGTGGACCTCGCCCAGAAGCCAACGCGGCCGAGTAAGCACCACCGCAGACCCGCAGAGGGCAGCCCCCTCAACAACACACAAACTCTGATCGCAACGAGCGTGGCCACCAAAATCCGGTGGCCACGTTTTTTGCGCGCCACGGATTGCTGATCTGGGTCGACATCATCGACACGATCGTTCTGCGAAATACCTCCCCTCGAAACAGCCCGCGATCAGTCGGCGCACAAGCCGTAACCCCACCACTGCTGCCACCCGACCCGGCCCGGCGGCGGACATCTACCGGACAATCTTTGTAGGCAAACCGGGCCGATGGATTGCACCGCAGTCACGGCGTATTCTGATCACACCTCGGGCAACCACCTCATCCCCAGGTGGGACAAGAACCCGCATGGAACCCCTCCATCCGGTCGCTAAATTCACAGGTGGTTCAAGTCTCTGTCCTAAGGCTTGGCACCCTCATCCATCGTCTCAACTCATCATGCAACCCATTCACATCCGCTGCGGACAACTCTCCGTGAAACACCGCTGCGAGCACCATGTCCATGGTCCCCATTCCACGCTGGCTGCCAGCGGTTCCGCGGGTGCCAAATCACAACTGCACCGAGTGGACCACCATCGGGGGAGGATCCGGTGACAGGGCCGTCAACCCGGTGCTGCGACCCATCGCGGGGGATTCAACGGCGCGACCAAGCCCCGGACAATGGGCACAAACGGGACGGCTTCAACCCGTCGTCCGAAGCCCACTGGCAATGGCATTGATGGTCAGGAGGAGTTCCGGGAGTCGAGCTTGAGCTCCTTCGGTATCGCCGGTCTTGAGCAATGAGCGCCATTGTTGCAACAGCGTGATTTGCTGACGGTGGAGCGTGCGCAACGGGCCCACACGCAACGCCAACGTGCGTCCCAACCGGGGTCGATGCCGCACAAACTCCGTGCCCAGCAGGAGAGCCAGGCTGCTGTGAGTCCGGTGCCACTCCGACTCGATTCGCTGCCAAATCCGCTCACGAAGCTCGGGCTCCTCCACCAGGGCCGCGTAGTCGCGCATCACTTCCAGGTCACTGCTGGCCAGCGACGTCTCGATGTTGGTGATCAAGTAACGGAGGAAGGGCACCGTTCGCACCTGCTCCCGCAGCGCGGCCAACTCGGTTGGCGACAGCGCGGCCAAAGCGCTCCCGGCCCCATACCATCCCGTGAGGTAAAATCGGGCTTGGGTCCAAGAGAACACCCAGGGGATGGCGCGCAAGTCCGTCAGGCTCGCCTGTCCGGTGCGGCGGGAAGGCCGTGAGCCGATGCGCGTGTTCTCCAGCGCATCGAGCGGGGTGGCCTGCCGGTGGAAGGTCAGGAATCCATCGGTCTCCAGCAGCGAGCGGTACTCGCGGCTCGACTCCGCCGCCAACCGATCCATCAAGGGTACCAGCGCCTCGGGGAAGTCTCCTCCCCGCCGGTGATACCAAGTGGTTGCCGTCACCCCGGCCAACAAAAGCTCCAGGTTGTAGCGCGCCGTGCCCGGATTGCCGTACTTCTGGGCAATGGTCTCACCCTGCTCGGTCAATCGGATCGCCCCACCCAATGATCCCGGAGGCAAGGCTTCCAGAAAACGGTGCGTGGGCCCCGCGCCGCGACTAATGGTGCCGCCGCGGCCGTGGAAGAACTGCACCTGAACCCCGGCCTGTCTTCCAATCTGCGCCAGACGAGCCTGTCCCCGTTGGAGAGCCCACTGGCTGGCCACGATGCCCGCATCCTTGTTGGAATCCGAGTAGCCCACCATCACCTGCTGCAACAACCGGCCCGGACGTCCGGCCCGGTTTGCATGATGGGCCAGGCTGGCGCGAGTCACCGGGAATTCCAGGAAGGCACGCAGCATCTCCGGACCCCGCTCAAGGTCTTCGACCGTTTCCAGCAACGGCACCACCGGCAACAAACACACCATGCCCTCGGGATACAAACGCAAGAGCCCCGCCTCGCGGGCCAGGACATACACACCCAAGAGGTCCGACAGACGCCGGGTCATGCTGACGATCAATGCCCCAAGTCCATCGACTCCGTGAATTTTCAGGTGCTCGGCCAACACCCGATAAGTGCCCAGGACCGCGTCGGCCTCAGGCCCTGCCGAGGCCGAGGGATGCAAGAACGGGCGGGGCGAACGGATCTCGCGCTCCAACAACCGCAATCGCTCGGTCTCCGTCCATTCTTCCCACTGAGAGGCATCAATGCCGGCCGCACACAGCAACTGGCGGAGGGCCCGATCGTGGAAGGCGGAGTTCTGGCGGATGTCGAGGTTGGCGAGATGGAACCCCACGGAAGCCAGAACGCGTCGGACCGGGGCGACATCATGGTCGGCCAAGCGACCCGCCCCCGCCTGGGTCAACGAGGTCTGCAAGGTCTGAAGATCGGCATCCAACTCGGAGGGCTGGCGGTATCGGCCGGGTTCATCGCGGACCTGGGCCAACTGCCCCGGGTGGACTTCCACGGGTAGCCGGGCCGCCATGAGTTCCACCGTCTGCCGCCAGGGCTCGCCGGGATGCATCTTCAGAACCGGTCGGGCCGCGTCGCCCAAGAGGGCCACGCTCTGATCGCGGAGCGCAGAGAGACTGCTCGGTGCCGGTTGTATCCATTCGGAGAGCGGCAACCGTTCGGCCAGGGCATTCAACTGCCGGTGCAGGACCACCAAGGCATTGGCCCGCAGACGTTCCAGCGTCTCGGCCGTCACCTCCGCCGTGACTCCGGGATGACCGTCGCGGTCGCCACCCACCCAGGTCCCAAAACGCAGGGAAGGCACACCCGGACCGGTTGCCAAAGCGGCCATCGGCAGGCCCGCCCGTTCCCAGGCATTCTTGAGGCGGCGGTCCAACTCGGGCACCACATCGGGCAGCACGTCGCGCAAGTAGTTGAGGACGTTGCGGCGCTCATCGGCCACGGTGGGCTTTTCGATGAGGATCTCGCCCGTGCGCCAGAGGCGTTCCAACAGCACGGTCAGCTCGATCCGGTGGGCACGGCGGGTCCCGGACTGACTGGCGCTCTGGAGCAACTGCATGAGCATGCGGTGCTGCTCCAACACGGACGCACGCTTGGCCTCCGTGGGATGCGCCGTGAAGACCGGCTCCACCTCCACGCTGCGGAGGGCCTCCAGGATCGATTCAGGAGTGCCTCCCGCCCGGACCAACTCCACCAACTGATCAGCCCAAAGGCCCCGCTCGGCCTCGGGCGATCCCGACTCCTCGCGCCGGTCGCGCAAGGTCTCCGAGACGCGCTCTTCGACCGTG
The DNA here is from genome assembly GCA_945883815.1 of Akkermansia muciniphila. Taxonomy (GTDB): domain Bacteria; phylum Verrucomicrobiota; class Verrucomicrobiia; order Limisphaerales; family UBA9464; genus SXXZ01. The sequence goes on from CAMCYJ010000010.1 coordinate 38,112, forward strand.
TTGAGAAGCTGAAATGCCATGGCCAGGGCCAGGCCCAACCGGGCGGGCGGCTGCCCCTCAGTGGAAAGCGCCGGGTCGGTCTGGGAGGCCCACGGAACCCATCGGGCCAGTTCGCCCTCACCCAGAGTCGAGAGCACTTCGACCAGCGAATCGGACAACCAACGGATATCCTGATCGATCTGGCGGAATCCCCACTCGACGGAGTCAAGGGTCACGGAATTCTCTGGAGGGGTTGTGGGCATGGGATTGGTTGACGGTCCGGTCGTTTGGGTAACCTGAACCCCTGCCTAGTGCCACGGGTCGGGCAATACGTCAAACCGGTGCTCCGACAGGTCCATCGCGAGTGCCCCCCTTTTGAAGGAAATCCCGGTTGCCTCCCCGAGCATCGAAGGGTATCGCCAAACGATACGACTGACTCTCCGTTTTCACTCTGCAGGGACAGCGGCGATGGAATGGATTCTCTCAATGCTCGCATCGAGTTTATCAATTCGGTCCACGGGGCCTGGTCGGCCAAGCTTCAACATCATGAACTCCGCAACTAGTTTCCTGCTATTCCTTCTGGCCCTCCTGCCGCTCGGGGCCTCCGCGATCGCTCAGGAGTCCCGCTCCATCCCTCCGGCCTTGCGAGAGTGGGAATCCTGGGCCACCTGGAACGACCCGCACCGCTTCTGCCCGACACCCTATTCCGATCCGAAAACTCACCGATGCTTCTGGCCCTCCCGATTGGAGCTTCAGGTGACCAACTCCGGCGGGAGTTTTGCCCTGTCGGTGACGGCCTTCCATGAAACTTGGATCCCGCTGCCGGGAGGTTCCGAGGTCTGGCCGCAGGAAGTTCAGGCCGGTGGAAAACCAATGGTCGTGGTAGAACGGGATGGAGTTCCTTCGGTGCGGGTGGTCGCCGGCGATACCCGACTGGAGGGGCGCTACCGTTGGACCGAACTGCCCCAGAACCTCCGGATTCCCGCCTCGCTGGGAATTCTCGCACTCAGTCGGGATGGCAAGGTGGTGGAGAACCCCGCCTGGGATGCACAAGGACTGCTCTGGCTCCGGCGTGATGGCACGACAGAAACCACCGAGCGCAATTTCCTGGGCGTGAAACTCTTCTCGGTTCTCGAAGACGGAATTCCCCTGTGGTGGCGCCAGGAAGTGGAATTGACCGTCGCGGGCAAGAGCCGCGAAGAAGACTTGGGGACCCTGCTGCCCGAAGGATGGAAACTGGCCGCAATCCAGTCACCCATTCCCGTGAGCGTGGACGATTCAGGACACGCCAAAGCCCAGGTGCGGGCCGGCACGTGGACCCTCCGCCTCGATGCCTTCCGTTTGGACAATCCCCGGGAAATCCAATTTGCCCGCGGGACCCGGAAGCCCGTGGCCGACGAGTTGGTCGCATTCCGAGCCCGGCCTGAATTCCGAGTCGTGGAGATCATCGGACCCCCGGCCATTGATCCGTCGCAAAGCTATTTTCCCAAAGCCTGGCAGGGGCTCCCGGTGTACCGCTGGGATGTTGCCACGACCGTCAAACTGGTGGAACGCATGCGCGGCATGGGAACCCAGAAGCCCGCAGGCTTGAGCATCGTTCGGGAGATGTGGCTGGACGAAGGCGGGCAGGGCCTGACCTTTCAGGACCGTATTTCCGGTCAAATGCAACAGGTCTGGCGTCTCGATGCGGCCGAAGGCCAGGAGTTGGGATCCGTACGCAGCGGTGGCGAAGGTCAGCTCATCACCCGCAATCCCGAGAACGGGGCCATCGGTGTGGAACTCCGCTCCCGGACTGTCGAAGTGGAGGCCATCGGTCGGTTGTCCAACCCGTCTTCCTTGCCGGCGACCGGCTGGCGCTCCGATGCAGAATCGGTCCAAGTGCAGTTGCACCTGCCGCCCGGCTGGAGGCTCTTCGCCCTCTTCGGAGCCGATTGGGTCCAAGGTGACTGGCTCACCGCGTGGACTCTGCTGGATTTGTTCCTGCTGCTGATCTTCACCCTGGCGGTCTTCCGGATCCGGGGCTGGGCCACAGCGCTTTTGGCCTTTGTCGCCTTCGGTCTCTCCTACCACGAGCACGGCGCTCCCAAGTTCTTGTGGCTCATCCTGCTGGTGCCCATCGCCCTCGAACCCCATATCCCCCAAGGTCTGGGACGGCGTTTGCTGCGAATCGGACAAGCGCTGTCCATCGGCACGTTGCTCTTCTTCCTCGTTCCCTTCCTGACGCGGCAAATCCAGCAGGCCTTGTACCCGCAACTCGAAAGGACCGAAGTCACCCCCACACCCATTCCGGGCGAGGGGGTGGACGGCTTCAATGCGCCGGTGGCGGCCAACAACGCAGCCTCGCCCCGGCGTGCGGGGGCTCCATCGAAAGAGCTGATGCAACGCTATGGATTGTCCTCGGCGGCTTCCAACTTGTCCGATTCCCAAGCCGCCCCTGCCCAATCACAGGCGTCGTTCGAGAACCTTCGACAAGACGTCAAGGCACGGATCCAAACGGGGCCCGGGTTGCCGGAATGGACTTGGCGCTCGGTGAGCTTCGGATGGAAAGGCCCGGTTCAGGGTTCGCAGCGGTTGCACCCGGTGCTCATCCCGCAACCGGTCGAGCGGCTACTCACCCTCCTTCGAACCGTCCTGCTGCTGGCCCTCGGTACCACGCTGTTGAGGCAGGGGCGATCCCAGGCCGGCAACACGAATCCCCCGGTTTCCATGGGTACTCCAGCGGCCACAACTGCAGCCGCCACCGTGGTCTTGTGGTTGGCCTCGACTCTGTTCACCGGCACGTCCTTGCAGGCCGCCGAGGCACCGGCGCGGGTGAACCCACCGAGCCAGGCACCGGTCCAACAAATTGTCAGTGCTCCGGTAGCCGCACCGACGACCTCAGCCGGGATTCCGGATGCGACCACCGTGGAAACCCTCCGAAAGCGGTTGTTGGAAAAATCCGACGCCTTCCCGAATGCGGCCAGCATTTCGGCCGTCGCCATGAAACTCAGCGGCCAACAGCTGCAAATGGACGTCGAAATACACTGCGCCGCCGAGGCCGCCGTCCCGCTGCCTGGACGCCTTCCGGCCTATTCTCCTCTCTCGGTGGTCGTCAACGGGCGGTGGGCCGCCGCACTGCGCCGCGACGATGGCTACCTGTGGGTCGTGCTGCCACCCGGTGTCCATCGCGTCCGCGTGGAGGCCTTGTTGACCAACACCGGCGACTGGGAATGGAGCTACCTGCTCAAACCGCGTCAGGTGACCATCGAAGCCCCGGACTGGACCGTGGTCGGGGTCCGCGCCGATGGCGTCCCGGAGCAACAAGTCTTCTTCTCGCCGAAACAAAAAGTGGCCGCCGCCGCTGCCACCTATGATCGACAAGATCTCCAGCCGATCGTGGCCGTGGAGCGCCGTCTGGAGTTGGGCCTGCAGTGGCAAATCCGAACCGTCATCCAACGCCTTTCACCTGTGGGCAAGGCGGTGTCGCTGCGCATCCCCTTGCTGCCCGACGAAAATGTCCTGTCCCAAGGACGGGTCGTGCAAGACGGAGGCATGGAGGTCCGCCTCGGTGCGCAAGACACTTCGTTTTCGTGGGAGAGCAGCTTGGCCCCGGTTGAGACGCTCGCTTTGGCCACCCGCACCACCGACACCTGGATCGAACGCTGGCACCTGGTGGCCTCACCGGTGTGGAACGTATCGCTGTCGGGATTGGCTCCAGTCTTTGAATCCGGCAACGCCCAACTGGAGCCCGTCTGGCAACCGTGGCCCGGGGAGGCAGTAAGCCTGAAGGTCCACCGTCCGGAGGCCATCGCTGGGGCCACCGTCACCCTCAATCGTGCGATCCACGAAGTGACTCTCGGGCAACGACAACGCCTTTCCACCCTGCATCTGTCCATCCGCTGCAGCCTCGGGGAGGATTTCCTCATCGAGCTGCCCGCCGAGGCCGATATCACACGGCTCACCCATTTCGGACGGGAAATCCCCGTGCGTCGGGAAGGCTCGAAGTTGGTGATTCCACTTCAGCCCGGCGAGCAGCTGCTTTCGGTAGGCTGGAAGGAAAACCTGCCACTGGCTCTCCGTGCCGACAATGGTGCCGTGCGCTTGCCGGTCGAGAGCGCCAACATCCAGAGTTCATTGGGTGTCGGTGAAGATCGCTGGGTGTTGTGGGCCTCGGGTCCCCGACGCGGACCGGCCGTGCGCTTCTGGGTGATCTTGCTGACCTCGCTCCTCATGGCCGTGGCACTCGGTCGCGTCCCCAAGTCTCCGCTGCGCTCGCTGCAGTGGATGCTCCTGATGATTGGCCTGACCCAGGTGCCGCTCTGGGCTGCCTTCACGGTGATCGGCTGGTTCTTCCTGCTGCAATGGCGTGGCCATGAGCGGTTCCAGACCTTGCACTGGCTGGGGTACAATGCCTCTCAAGTAGGACTCGTGGCGCTGACAGCCACGGCTCTGGGCATCCTCCTCTTTGCGGTGAGTGCCGGGCTCTTGGGCAACCCGAAGATGTTCATTCTGGGCAACGGTTCCACCAGCACCCTGCTCCGCTGGTTCCAGGCCCGCAGCGAAGGCACCTCCCTGCCCATGTGCAGCTGCATCTCGGTGTCCATCTGGTGGTACCGGTTCGCGATGCTGCTCTGGGCACTGTGGTTGGCGATCTCGGTGCTGGGTTGGTTGGGTTCAGCCTGGAAGAGCTTCGCCTCCGGAGGGTTTTTCCGACAACGCCCCCAACGAGTCCCCAAGGCGACGATCCTTGCGCCGCCCACCATACCGCCGCTCGAGACGTCGCCGCTCGATAAGGCCTCGCCGGCTTCCCCACCTCCATCGAAAGGGGCCGGAAATTGAGGCGGCCACTCTCTCGAGATGGCAATGCCGGGATGCGAGCCATCGGATCGACCGACCGCTTCAACCCGTCACTTCCGCGGAGCCATCGAGGCTTCCCGGGCCGCCTTGAATTCGCTGCCCGGATTCCACTGCGGAGTGCGACGGTCTTCAGCCAGGCGCCAGAGGATGTCGTAGTACAAGCGCAAGTCCTCGGCGGCGCCGCTGAGGTCCCAATCGGGTTTCACCTGATCGCTGACCTTGTGATAATCGCGCTCGATGTACTCATTGACCTTGGCCTCGCCATATCCAGCCGGCTTGCCGAGGTAGTCATCGCCCGCCTTGATGTACAACGCTGGCACACCGCCCTTCATGAGCTCGAAATGATCGCTGCGGTAGAAACCGCCGCGTTCGGGATGCGCATCCGGCAAGACCACCCGACCCCGGGACTTGGCCACAGAATCCAGAACGGCATCGATCGTTGAAGCACCCCGGCCAATTTGGCGGAGGTCACGGGTCCGGCCCCATTGGTTGACGCCATCCATGTTGAGGTTGGCCACCGTCTTGGCCAACGGATACACCGGCTGCGCCACATAATGCGCCGCACCTAGGAGCCCCTGCTCCTCGGCCGTCACCGAAAGAAACAACATGGAACGTTTCGGTGCCTTGGGGGCGGTGCCAAAGGCCTCGGCCAATTCCAAAAGCCCGGCCGTGCCGATGGCATTGTCTGCGGCTCCATTGAAGATTTGATCCCCTTCAAGGCTGGTGTTGCGACCGAGATGATCCCAATGGGCCGTGACCACGACCCACTCATCTCGAAGCTTGGAATCCCGACCACGGACCACTCCCAGGACATTCTTCGACTTCACCCGACGGGACTCATTGTGGGCCGTGAACGAGGCCTTTTGCTTCAAGGTCACCGGCCGAAAACCCGGCTTCCGGGCAGCCTCCTTCATGGCCTCATAAGTGGTGCCATTGGCCGCGAAGAGCTTCTGCGCCCGCTCCAGGCTCATCCAGCCCGCGATATCGCTCTGGGGAGACTGGTTGGACTCCAAATCGAAGCGCTCGCGACCCCAGGAGTTGATCACCACGAACCAGGGATACGCCGCCGGGGCCGTCTCATGGATGATCAACGCCGCGGCCGCCCCGCGACGACCTGCCTCCTCGAACTTGTAAGTCCAACGACCGTAATAGGTCATGGCCTTGCCACCGAACCACTTGGGATCGAGTTGGTCTGGCTTGGCCGGATCGGGAATCGGCGGATCATTGATGAGGACGACGATCGTCTTGCCCCGCACATCCACATCACGGAAATCATTCCATCCGTACTCGGGGGCGTTGATCCCGTAACCCACGAAAACCACATCGCTTTCGGGCACCGCGACATCGCCACCGAGACGAGGGCTCCAGGCCACATACTCCTGAGGCCCCACCAGAGCCTCACCCCCGAGCGTGAAGCCCACCGAAGACTTCACTCCCACGATGGGGACATCCTGCGTCCAGGATCCGTCGGGCATTCCTGGCTGAAGACCCGCGCGTCGGAATTGCTGCACCAGATAATCCACGGTCTTGGCCTCGCCCGGAGTACCCGGACCGCGCCCCTCGAACTCATCGCTGGCCAGCACCCGGGTGTGCTCCAGGATTTGCGCTGGTTGAATGGAAGCGGCTCCTCGCGGTTGAGCCGCCCAGCCCGGCTCAACCAAAGACACCCAGAGCGGCATTGTCATCACGGCGACCCCGGTCATCCATCGATTCACAATCATGGCCCCGCCATGGGAATCCGAATCCATCCCGCAATCAACCCCCCTCCGTAAGAGCCCAGATCCGAACAAACCCATCCCCTCGCGCATAGCGCGAAAACCCCAACCTCCCCCGAGCTTCCCCAGCGAACGGAGGCTCGGTCCCGCGGAGCACACCCCTACCCAGCCGGAGCGGGATCGAGCCGCAGTGAGCCTAGGAAGCGAACAAACCCATCCCATCGCGCATAGCGCGAAAACCCCAACCTCCCCCGAGCTTCCCCAGCGAACGGAGGCTCGGTCCCGCGGAGCACACCCACCCAAGATCCGAGATTTGACAATCTCCGCCCAGTGCCGGTCCTATTGCCATCAGTCGCAGGATCGGGCGCTCCCGATTCGAACAACACAAAACCCTCCCAGGCAGAATGAACCCGCACGAAGATCCCCTTTGGGCCCGGTTATCGGCCTTCAACTTCGACGACACCGGCGACGCGCTGACCTTCACCCAGCGGTTGGCCCGGGAAAACGGCTGGAACCCCGGATTCGCCCGACGCGTCGTCGAAGAATACCGCCGCTTCCTCTACCTCGCCCTGCGGGCCGGACACTCGGTCACCCCATCCGATGAGGTCGACCAAGCCTGGCACCTGCATCTGGTTTACAGCCGCTCTTACTGGGACGAACTGTGCGCCCAAGTGCTGCAACATCGGTTGCACCACGGACCCACCCGCGGCGGCCAAGCCGAAGACGACCGATTCCTGGATGCCTACGAGGCCACCCGCGCCAGCTACCGGCGGTGCTTCGGATCGGAACCCCCGGCCGACATCTGGCCTGAACCTTCCGTGCGCTTCGCCCCTGAGGCCCGCTGGCAGCGGTTGGATCTGGCCTCCCACTGGTGCCTGCCCAAACTTGCCCTGCGACGGACGGGCATCGGCCTTTTGGGGATCCTCGGGCTGTCCGGTGCGGCGATCGGTTGCTCCAGTGTCAACGGCGAGGAACTGATCGGCAACGGCCTGTTCATCATGGCCGCCTTCGTCGTGGCGGCCGCCGGGTTAGGTTGGCTCATCGTGCGCACCGCACGCAGCGGTGGCTTCGGCAGCGGTCCGGCCTCGAAGCGCGGTTCAGACGGCTGTGGAAGCGGAGGCATCGGAGGCGGCTGCGCAGCCGACTCGGGCGGCGGCCACCACGGCCATTCGGACGGATCCTCGGGCAGCGGTTCTTCCGGTTGCGGATCCTCAGGGTGTGGGTCTGCAGGCTGCGGTGGTGGCGGAGGGTGCGGCAGCCATTAAAACCGGCTTCTTCCAGGACACGTTTCTCCCCGATGCCCTCCGAATCTCCAGACGAGCAACGCCTGCGCGAACTCGGCTACCGCCAAGAACTGGCCCGCCGGATGAGCGGCTTCTCCAACTTCGCCCTGTCGCTGGCCATCATTTGCATCCTCTCCGGCGGCATTACCTCATTCCATGTCGGCTTCAACAGTGCCGGAGGCGCCAGCCTCGGAATCGGATGGCCGCTGGTCAGCGTCTTCTCCCTGTGCGTGGCGGCCACCATGGCCCAGGTGGCCAGTGCCTTCCCGACGGCCGGCGGCTTGTACCACTGGGGCAGCCTCTTGGGCGGACGCGCCTGCGGCTGGGTCACCGCCTGGTTCAACCTCGCAGGCCTCATCACCGTGCTGGCGGCGATCAACACTGGCACCTACGACTTCGCCACCGCAGCCTTCGGATGGACTCCGGCCGCAGAATCCGCCGGAACCGTCCGCGTCATCGCCGTGTCGGTGATGACCTTGTCCCAAGCCCTGCTCAACCATTACGGCAATCGCTGGACCACCCGGCTCACCGACTTCAGTGGCTGGCTCATCCTCGGGATCGCTTCGGTCATGACGGTCGCCCTGCTGGTGAGCACACCGCACTGGGATTGGTCGCGCTTGTGGACCTTCACCAATTTCAGCGGCTTGCCGGAAAGTTCGCCGGTTTTCCCTAAACAAGATTCCCTCCCCTGGCTCTTCTGCCTCGGATTCTTGTTACCCGCCTACACTCTCACGGGCTTCGATGCCTCGGCCCACACCTCGGAGGAAACGCTGGAGGCCACGCGCAATGTGCCCAAGGGCATCGTGCGTTCAGTGGCCGTGTCGGCCGGTTTCGGCTGGGTGATGATCGTGGCCCTGCTGCTGGCCATGCCCGACCTCAAGGCCGGAGCCGCCAAGGGATTCGAGATCGTCCCCTGGATCCTGCGCTCGGCTCTGGGAGAACGGTTTGCCATCGCGCTGCTGGCCGGCGTGGTGACCGCCCAGTACCTTTGCGGATTGGCCGCGCTGACTTCGGCCTCGCGCATGACCTACGCCTTCGCCCGGGACGACGGCCTCCCGGGCTCCCGTTGGCTCAAGCAAGTCGACCCCACCACGCAATCGCCCTCAGCGGCCGTGTGGAGCAGCGCCCTGGCCTCGGTGGCTCTGGTGATTTTGCTGCGCTACGAAACCATCGCGGCGGTGTGCGCGGTGTTCCTCTACCTCAGCTACGTAATACCGGTGGCCGTGGGAGCCTGGGCCCACGGACGCACCTGGACCCGCTTCGGCCCTTTCCAGCTCGGAGTTGCCTTCAAACCACTCGCCGTCTTGGCCAGCCTGGGCTGCCTCTTCCTGCTGGTGATCGGCGTGCAACCGCCCAACCAACAGGCTCTGCCTATCCTGCTGGGCAGCACAGCGGTCATGGCCCTCATCTGGTTCGGCTCCGAGCGCCGACGTTTCAAGGGCCCACCGGGCGGGCGGCTATCCTGAATTGTTCCGGCGGAACGACTCAATTTCCCTCAGGCTGGCGGGCCTGATCAAAGGCGTCGGCCAAGGCGTTCCAACCACCCGCATTGGGTTCAATGGAAGGCCGCGATGCCGGCCGATGCGGTGGGCGTCCGCCACCGGATTGGGGAGTCCGCGGGGCATTGGGTGCGGTGCGCTGCTCCCGTTGAACGCCGATTTGCGGATTGGCCTTCATGGACAAGGCGATGCGCTTCCGGGCCAGATCCACCTCGGTCACCGTCACGCGGACCTTTTGTCCCACCTTCACCACCTCGGCCGGATCCTTCACAAAGCGATCAGCCAGCTGACTGACATGGACCAAGCCATCTTGGTGCACACCGATATCCACAAAGGCTCCGAAGGCGGTGACGTTGGTCACGATGCCCGGAAGTTTCATGCCGGGCTGGAGGTGTTCGAGTTTCTCGACACCCTCCTGAAAGGCGAACGCCTCGAAGCGTTGGCGCGGATCGCGTCCGGGCCTGGCCAACTCCTCCAAGATATCCTTGAGCGTCGGCAAGCCCACTTCGGTGGTGACGTACGCCTCCGGGCGGATCCGGGCCCGCAGCCCACCATCACGCACCAGATCGCTGACGGCGCATCCGAGGTCCTTGGCCATGGCATCCACCAAGTCGTAACGCTCGGGATGGACGGCGCTGGAGTCCAAGGGGTTCTCGGACTCACGGATGCGAAGGAATCCGGCGCATTGTTCGAAGGCCTTCGGCCCCAAGCGGGGCACCAGCAACAGGTCCTTGCGGGACCGAAACGGCCCATGCTCGTTGCGATGGGTGACGATATTGGCGGCCAGCGACGGGCCCAGGCCCGACACATAGCTGAGCAGTTGCTTGCTGGCGGTGTTGAGCTCCACGCCCACGCGGTTCACGCAGGAGACGACGACGTCATCCAGACCGCGCTGCAGGGCATTGGGATCCACATCGTGTTGGTATTGCCCGACACCAATGGACTTTGGATCGAGCTTCACCAATTCGGCCAGCGGGTCCATCAGGCGGCGTCCGATGCTCACCGAGCCTCGGACCGTCAGGTCCTGGTCGGGAAATTCCTCGCGGGCGACCTCGCTCGCCGAATAAATCGAAGCACCGCTCTCATTCACGAGCACCACGGGGATGTTCGCCGACAGGTGCAGGGATCGGACAAACTGCTCAGTCTCGCGGCTGGCGGTGCCATTGCCAATGGCGATGGCCTCGATCTCGAAGCGCGTGACGAAATCGCGAACCTTCTCACCCGCCTGAGCCACCTGCTGCGCTCCACCGGCGGTGGCGTAAATGACATCCTGATGCAGGAGCTTGCCCTGGCGATCGAGCACCACGGTCTTGCAGCCCGTCCGGAATCCGGGGTCGAGTGCGAGCACGTTCTTCTGGCCCAGAGCCGGCGCCAACAGCAATTCCCGGAGGTTCTCGGAAAAGACACGAATCGCCTCGAGGTCGGCCCGTTTCTTGGACTCGATGCGCACCTCGGCCTCGATGGCGAAGCCCACCAGGCGTTTGAAACTGTCCACGGCCGCCAGGCGCACCTGCTCGGCTCCCGGAGTGCCGCGGGCCTGGACGAAGAGTCCCTCGAGGATGGCGATGGCTGATTCTTCCAAGGGCGTGATGCGAACCAGCAGCACCCCTTCCTCCTCGCCCCGGCGCATGGCCAGCATCCGGTGACTCGGGATCTTGGAGACGGGTTCGGTCCAGTCGAAGTAGTCCTTGAATTTGGCCCCTTCGGTCTCCTTGCCGGTCATCACCTTGGATCGGACCTGAGCCGATTCCCAATACAGTTCCCGGAGGCGTGACCGCGTGGCGGCATCTTCACTGAAACGTTCGGCGAGAATATCCCGGGCGCCGGCCAGCGCCGCGGCCACATCAGGTACTGATTTCTCAAGACTCACAAACGCAGCAGCAGCGGCCTGCGGGTCGACGGTGCTCTGATCGTTGAGGAGCAAATCGGCCAACGGCTCCAGGCCAGCCTCCTTGGCGATGGTCGCCCGGGTTCGCCGCTTGGGACGAAACGGGGCGTACAAGTCTTCCAAGGCGGAAAGGGTGTCGGCCCCTTCCACCGAGGCCTTCAACGCCTCGGTGAGCAGTTGGCGCTCGGCCAAGGATTTCAGGATGGCCTCGCGGCGTTGCTCCAATTCGGTCAACTGGGCCAACCGGTCTCGGATGGCCGTGATCGCCACCTCGTCCAAACTGCCGGTCACCTCCTTTCGATACCGGGCGATGAAGGGCACAGTGGCACTCTCACCCAGCAGGCGGGCAGTGGCCGAGACCTTGGTGGCCGGAAGGTTCAACTCGGCAGCGATGCGGGCGATGAATCGGTCGTGCATGACGTCAACTGGGGGGCGCTGTTTAGAGCCTCGCTGGATTTCGGGAAAGCTTCGTGTTCCCCCATTTTCTGGATTCCCTCGAATCCGGTTGCTGCTCTGCTCAAGGCATGGATCGCCTGCTGCAACCGATGAGTCGATGGGGGACGTTCTGGATCGTGATCGCAGGGTCGCTTCTGGGCGTCCTGGGTGGAGGCTCCTTGTCCGCCCTCGAACGGGAACGCCTCTTCGGGCCCGAGATCAAGACCGGCGACTACAAGCATCCGGCCAGCTTCACCGAACTGAGCAACGGCGACCTGTACACGGTCTTCTTCAGCGGCCGGGGCGAATACAAAGACAACCAGGCGGCTGTCTTCGGTTCGCGATTGAAGGCAGGCACACGCCGATGGTCGAAACCCGTTTCCATCGCGAACAACCCCTTCCACGCACTGGGTAATGCGGTGGTCTGGGAGGCTCCGGACCGCGTGGTCTGGCTCTTCTATGTCACCCGCTACGGCGAGCTTTGGAGCGACTCGCGCATCACAGCCAAGGTCTCGCGCGATGAGGCCAAGACCTGGTCCGAGCCCTTTCAGGTGACCTTCGAAGCCGGCACCATGGTTCGCAACCGGCCCGTCGTCTTGGACGGCGGCCAATGGTTGCTGCCGGTGTACCACGAGATCGGCACCGATCCGGAACTGGATGATCCCCGCAACCGCTCCTTCTTCCTGTGCTATGATCCGGCCCGACGCACCTGGACTGAAAGCAATCGCATCGGTTCCCGTCTGGGCAATATCCAGCCCGCACCGGCGGTCATCGACGGTGATCATTTGGTGGCATTTTGTCGCCGCGGTGGGAATTACGACGGACGACCCGATGGTTGGATGGTGCGCACGGAGTCACGGGACGGCGGACGCACCTGGAGCGAGGGCACCGACAGCTCGCTGCCCAATCCCAATGCCGCCGTGGATTTCTTGAGACTGAAGTCCGGACATCACCTGCTGGTCTACAACCACAGCTTCACGAACCGGACCCCACTGACGGCCGCCTTGTCAGTGGATGGCGCGAAGACTTTTTCGCGACGCCTCGACTTGGAAACCAATCCGAAGGGCGACTTCGGCTATCCCACTGCCCTTCAGGCGCGGGATGGAAAAATCCATGTGCTCTACACCAGCGACGAGCGAACGGTGGTGCGCCGCATCGTGTTGACGGAAGCTGAATTGAATTCGGGCGAATCCACTCACTAAAGGGGGCAGGCTCTTAAATCCTTCACGGCCATGGGACAGCCTCCCCAGGCGACTGCGATGGGAGCGGCGATAGCGACGATAGCGCAATGATTCCGGCATGAGCCAACTCTGGCCTTTCCGCAGTGCGCACTAACCGAGCCAGGGCTTCCGAGGCCTCCGGATTTCGGATGCGCTCGATGGCCCAACCCAGCACGGCCCGGGTCGACGGCGGTGTGGATGCCTCGTCGTGAAGCTGGACCAATTGCTCGACCGTGGATGAGCGAGCCCCGCGGGCCAGAGTTTCCACCACAGCCTCGATGAGGTCGAGGTCTTGGGTTTGCCCAAGGCTCATCGCCAGAGCCGCCATGTCGTCTTCGGTGGAGAACACTTTGAAAGCCTCTCGGAGGGCGTCCGATTCTTCAGGAGATCTCTGGTTGAGACTGGCTCGAGTGACGGCTTGGATCAGTGCGTCAACGGCGGCCTGTCCGCCCGAGGCGGCGATACGGTCGGCCCACTGGCCTTGTTCCTCGGGCGTGGATGCCGCTTCGAGGCCCTGAACCAGAGATGGGAGATCCTGCAGTGCAAAATCCTCCAATGGTAGATTCTGCAATGGTAGATCCTGGAATTCCGGATCCATCACTGATCCGGCGGGCGGAGGCCCAGAAATCGGAACGGGGCTCTGGCGGATGATGTGGCTCCGGCCATGCGCATCGGACCCCTGAGTTGCAAGATCCGAGGCAGAGGCCGAATCGAAGGGATCGCTCGCGATCGCACCCTCCGAACTCACCTCATCGACCCATTCAGACCCCTCCTTCGGATCCGACCGATCGGACCCAGCCAGAGGACCCCAACCATAGCGCAACCCGAGGTTCAGTCCCACGATGAGACCTAGCAAAATAAGAATAGTTTTGGTGGAGCTCATGGTGTTCGCGGCTCAGCGGTCGGCGTGACACTCAGAATGACTGGGTGATCTGGAGTCCGTAGGCGCCCGTCTCGGTGCCGGAGGAGCCTCGAACACCGAGGTAGTAGGTCCCCGCCGACAATTTGCGGCGGATGCGGAAGTTGGAGCCGACACCCAGGTCGTCGTCCTCGGCCACCGTCTGGCCAACGGCATCCCACAAAGTTCCCCGGGTATCCAGCGATCCCGTGCTGGTCATCGATACGGTGGCGGCCTGGGATAAAACGAATCGGAAGACGTCTTGATCCTGAGCGACGTCGAGTCGGGCCGGGGTGGTCGAAGGCACCGCCACGCGCGTGGCCGTCGCCAGGGTGTTCCCCACGTCATCGGTGGGAGAGATGCCGAAGCCGACAATAACGAAGTCATATGGAGACTCGTCGGCATCATTGTTGGAGAGGCTGACCGAGGCCTGGTGTCGCCCTACCGTCGTCGGATCGTAAGTGATCTGAAATGCAGCCGAGCGACCTGGGGCCACCGTGGAGGGCACCTGGGTGGTGACCCGGAATTGAGCCGCGCCCGAACCACTCAGGCGCACGGTCCCCAGGGTGAGCGTCGCCTTGCCGGTGTTGCGAACGGAAAAGGAGGTTGAGCGGGAGCCGTTACTCAGATCGACCTCCCCGAAGTCCGTGCCATCCGCGGTTTTGGCGATCAATGCCCCATCGGTGATAGGTGTTGAATCCAAACCCAGCAACCCGATCTCCGGAGCGCCCGTCACCATCGGTGCGGCTGTCCATTTGGCCAAGACCGTGTAGGAGCCCTTCGATGAACCCGTGCCCGTCACCTTCAGGTAGTAGGTGCCCGAAGCGACATTCGTCATGATGAGGAAATTCGAAGCTCCGGCGCCGTTGTTGTCTTGGGCGAGAATTTTTCCGGAGGTGCTGACCAAGGTGCCTTGGACATCGTTGGTGCCCGAACTGCTCAGATTCACCGTGCCAGAACCGCTCGCTTCGAGTCGGAACCAATCCTGATCGGTGGTGGTTTCCAAAATGCCGCGCGTGGGTGCATTCCATGCGACCGCAGTCGCCTTGGCAGCGGTGTTGCCATGATCATCGGTGGCCACCGAGACCGACGTCCCGATTTGCTGCAGGATCCAGGACCGGTAGTTGATCGTGTTGCCGTAAATGCCCGGGGTGCCATCGCGACCGCAACCGTCCCCAAAACTTACCGTACCGGCGTGTCGCCAACCGCCCCGACCATCGGAGACCACCAGCGGCCCACCACTGTCACCCTGGCACGTGTCGCGGCCGCCACCCGGAACACCCGCCGCGAGGTGAACTTCCGACAAACCGGGGTAAACCTCGGAAGCCTCGGTCAGGCTGACGAGGTTCATATCCACCTCCAGCAAGATCGGCGACTGCCGGCCGCCCTCCGAAGTGGTGCCCCAGCCCATGCCCTTCACCGGGGTTCCGGGTGCGACTTGGCTGACGGCGTCCACCAGCGACAGTACCGGCACTCCGGTGAGCGGCTGGGAGAGCTTGAGCAAGGCAACGTCGTTGACCAAGGCACCCTTCACCGTGCTGAAGCGGGGGTGGATGACAATCTGGGAAACCGAGACCCGGGTGCCATCGGTGGACGACCGCAAGTCATAGCCGCCCACCATCACATCGAGCGCGGAGGCCGACATATCTTCGACGCAATGTGCCGCCGACAACACCCATTGGGGATGAATGAGCGCACCGCCGCAAAATTGTCCTTTCACCGGGGTCTGCCCTCGCAGGATCAGGGCGGTCATCCAGGGATACGCGTCTTTGGGTGCCGGGCGGCCACCGACAATTTTTGGTAGCGGCGAGGTCGTTGAAGAGGCAGCCATGAGGCGGCCACCCACCGGAGTTGCGTTACCCGCCATGAAGGCCAAGCCGAGGATAGTCAGGCTAAGGCTAAAGCGGAGGCGGGGTGTGGAAGTGAGGAGTCTTTGAACGAGACCTTGGAGTTTCATAACGCTCCCAGCATCGGATCCCGCTGTTACCGCCTGATGACGCTCGAACTGTTTTATCGGACCGGGTTTTTCCTTTCGATGCGTTGGCCTTCAAACCGTTGAATTTCGAAACGTCAGCCCTCAAAACGATATCCCACCTGAGGCACGGTCTGGATGAGGGTCGGGCGGTTGGAATTTTCTTCGATCTTGGAACGCAACGTAGTGACGGCGCGATCGACGCTGCGGTCGGTGACGGCCGCCGAGTCTCCCCAAACGGCATCGAGAATCTGCTCGCGCGTGAGCGCCCGGCCGGACTTGCGGGTGAAAAATTCGAGCAATCCGTATTCCTTGGGGGTCAATTCGATCTCCACACCCTTTCGGCTCACCCGCCGAGCACCGCGATCCACCTCCAGCGAACCGATGCAAACCACATCAGGGGTTACCCGACGATGGCGGCGCAACAAGGCGGCGATCCGCGCCATCAATTCACCGATTCCAAAGGGCTTGGTGACGTAGTCGTCGGCCCCGAGATTCAGGCCCCGGACCACTTGGGCTTCTTCACCCAAAGCCGTCAGCATGACCACGGGTATCTCAAGACCGTCGGCACGGATCCGGCGACAAACCTCATGACCTGACAAACCCGGCAGCATGAGATCCAGCAGCACCAAATCGGGCCGCAAGGTCCGCGCCAATTCCAACCCTTGGTGACCATTGCCCGCCGAGCGCACCTCATAGCCCGCGCGTTGAAGATTGTCGCGCAGGCCGAAGAGGATCGCGGCGTCATCCTCGATCACCAGAATGAGTTCAGGTTTCATGGGAATGTTCGGAGTCATCGGAGTCATCGGATTCATCGGAGGTAGCCGGAACATGGATGGCGAAGCGACTGCCCTCGCCCGGCGTCGTCTCCACCTCCACCCGGCCGCCGTGCGCCTCGACGATGGACTTCACGATATGAAGACCCAGACCAGCACCGGTAACAGGACTCCCAGGCCCTTCAGCGCGGTAGAATTTCTCAAAGATGCGGGACCGCTGCCGGGGGTCGAAGCCCCGGCCATTGTCAGTGACCGCAAAGCAGACCGTGGAGCCGCATTGGGAAACGGTGAGCAAGATGCGCTTGTCGGCACCGGTGTATTTGTGGGCGTTTTCCAGCAGGTTCAACAGAGCGGTGGTGAGCGACGGAGCATCGGCCCGGATCAGGGGTAGCTGACGAGCGATCTCGGTGCGGAAGTCGCAGCCCGGAGCCGCGAATCGGGACTCGACACTGCGCACCGCAGCCTCGACCACGGTTTCCGGAGCCGTGGGCTGGAAATCATAGTTCATGCCGCCGCGTTCCAGTCGGGCGAAAGTGAGGTAGTCATCAACCAAGCGGCCCAGCCGAAGCGTCTCCCGGGAGACGACTTCCAAATAGGCCCGGGTTCGATCGGGTTGCGGATCCGGGTCGGCCACCAGCGTATCGATGAGCATCCGGATGGATGTCATGGGGGTGCGCAGTTCGTGGGAGACGGTGGTCAGGAAGTCATGGCGAACCTCCGTCAGGCGGACCCGTTGGAGGAAACGGCGCACCGCCAGGAAACTCAGGACCGCCCCAAGGAACACCGCGCTGGCCACCGAGGCCATTTGGAGTGCGGCTTGCCTGCGCGCCGATCCAGCCAGTTCGGCCGTCGCCACCGAGGTGTCGAGCCGCAACGCCCAACCGGGTAACGCCACGCCCATGGACGCCTGAAGACTCCCCGCTCCGGAAACCGAATCGCCCTGAGGCACCAATTGCGCCCGGTATCCTTGCGGCCCGAGGGAACGATTCACCTGAGCCTCCAATTCTCGATGGAGGCGCTCCAATTGGTACAACCAGATCACACCGCCACCGGGTGCGGGCAAGAGCCAAACCTCTTGGCCGGGACCGTCGCCAGAAAGATGCACCGT
This sequence comes from Akkermansia muciniphila, assembly GCA_945883815.1. Lineage (GTDB taxonomy): Bacteria > Verrucomicrobiota > Verrucomicrobiia > Limisphaerales > UBA9464 > SXXZ01. The sequence continues at coordinate 55,721 of CAMCYJ010000010.1, forward strand.
CTTTGCAGTGGGCTGGTCTCGGACGGGCCTGCCTACCAATTCCTGGACAACCGCCAATCCGAGCACCTCGGCCAATTCGGTAGGCAAGGTGGCGCGGGCCCCGAGTCGTTGGATTTCGCGCCACAGGAACAATCGCTGACTGGCGGGCATGAGAGGGGCCGTGTGTCGGGTGACTCGACCAACCAGCGACTCGAGCGTGGGCTCAAAGCGCGCATCCTCCCGCGAGAGTTGCTGAAGTGCCGCCAACTCCAGGGATGGAAGGTACAAGCGACCGGAAGGAGATCGGCTTCCTTCGAGTTTCTGTTCGACCAGTTGGGCCACCAACCCCAGGTAAGCATCGCCCATCGACTGTGTGAGGAGGCGTTGGTGGAATGCCCCCACCAAGGCCTCTCCCTGGACGTCGGCCTCCGGCGGATCCATCACTCCGACGGCGGGCGCGGGATACAATGGGGTCCCGTCAGCGGCCAAGACCAACAAACCGTCTGGAACCCCCTCTCGGGGTGGCCCGTCCCCGACATCACCGAGGAGATCCCGAAACAACACTCCCGCCTCTGAAACCCGGGACGGAGTCGGGTTGCCGGCACGGGCCGCGCGCGCCTTCAAGTCGGCATTCAGCGTCCGGATGGCTTCCTCGAGCCGGAACTGGTGCAAGGCCTGCAATTCTTGAGTCCAATCCCGACGGTCTCGATCGAGGGTACGGACCGTGGTCCAGATCCAGGCCACCGCCGGAAGAGCGACAGCCAACCCGATGGCCATCAACGAAACGAACAATTCGCCACGGGGCTTGAGGCGGAGACCGAAGGCGGATGGAAACAATCGGCGCAACACGAGGTCAGGATTCCAGCGGACGGGTGTTCACAATTCGTAGGGCTTGAGCAACTGGCGCGCCCTCAGGAGATCTCCCGCACCCAGAGTGGTTTGGACGGCCGCCCAGTCTTCCGCCCAGCGTAGGAGTCGCTGGGTACCCAGGGCGTTTTGGCCCGATGTCTTGGAGCTCGAAGATTTTGGATCCACGGGTTTGCGCAACCGACCTTCGATCTCGCGAATGCGTTCGATGGCCGTCGAAACCAAGGCCTGCGGATCGCCCGAGACATCCGTGGACTCGATGGCTTGAAGGGCGTCATTGACCCCGGTGAGAACCGCCACCAGTTCGGGCTGAATTTCTTCCGGAAAATCGGCCAGCCCAGGCACATGCAAGGTGAAGGCACCAAAGGCGCGATTGAGCGTTCGGGACGATTGCAGCCAAATCGAACGGGCCTCTCGAAAACGCCCATCCGACGCCCTCAATGCCACGGCTGCCGTCGATTCCTGGACTAGTTTCAAGTAGCCTGCAGTGAGTGAGTCTCGACCTGTTCGAACGACCGGATCGGCCCACCGAGCGGCTCGACCAGCCTGCCTGCGGATTTCCGCCGCATCTTGCGCAACCAAGGCTTTGGCGAGCCGATCACGGCACTCGGCCACGGCGGCATTGGCGTCGTCCGGGGCGAAGAGCGAAGCCCGGTCGAGCATCCAAGACCGGCCGGGGCTTTGCATCCATCCGTTGCGGATTCCCGAGGTTCTGGAACTCACCAAGGACGCCTCGAGCGACTCCATCGCCTGAAGCGTGCGATCGACCGATTGCAAGTCTTGGCCCGAGAGCTGTCGGCGCATCATGCGCAAGGCTCCCAGCATTTCACGGACGACCTCAGTTGCGCTGGATATCTCCGAATGCGCCAGAGCCCCATCGAGCACCAGCGCCAGGTCACCCAAGAACAGGCGCTCATCCTGAAACCAGCTTCGGTCGGACGGATTCGACTCCGGCGATAAGAGCAGGAGGTTGTGGGAGGCTTTCTGGGAAAAGGGTTCGGTATCCGGAAACTCCCGCAGCAGCTTGAGAAAGAGATTCACCGCCGGAATCAGGTTGCCCTTCATCGTGTAGCAAATGCCCAGACGGTGCATCGCCTCCACCCGGATCCGGTCTGGAACATTGGGTTGTTCGAGCAATTGCTCGTGAATGCGGATGGCGCCGTTGTGATGGCCCAGCACCTCTTCCCGCCACGCACCCTCTTCCAGAGACAGTTGCATCGGCAGCGGCGGCCCACCCTGGAGCGAGCAAACAACTGCCCACCCAAGCAGGATCCATCCGAAAATCAGACGATGGCCACACCCGTTCTTCATTCGACTGAGGAATCACTGCCACGGTCCTGTTACCGGGCTATGATGGACACGCTATTTCTCTCCTGACGATGGATTCAAGCGTTCCCACTGGCCAGCTAGTGGCCGGTGCTTCCATCATGCTTCGACGATGTCCCCTTGGAAAAGCCTGACTGCCTGCGCGTGGAGCCTGTCGTTGGGACTGGCGGCGGCCGAACTGCAATTGTCGTCACCCCTCGATTATCAAGTCGTTCAACGACGGACCCTGAACCGCGGCACGGTCCCATTGATCGGGTCCGATGGCTCGCACGTGGACGGGGCGATTTGCCTGGAGACCCGGTTCGTGGCCGAAGGCCGTCCCAGCCCTTGGATCCGCCTGGATGCCCCCACCTCGAAGGGGCAGTTCCGATGCTCAATGGAAATGCCCGCGGGCGGATGGTTCCGACTCGAGGTGCGCCAGCGGAAGGGCGACTCCGTGGTGGCTCAGACGCACATTGACCACCTGGGCATCGGCGAGGTGTTCGTGGTGACCGGGCAATCCAATTCGGCCAACCATGGTGAGGAACCGCAAAAACCCCAGTCCGGCCTGGTCACCACCTTCGACGGCACCGGCTGGCGTCCGGCCCTGGACCCCCAACCCGGTGCCAGCGGCGGCGGCGGCAGCTTCCTGCCCCCCTTCGGCGACGCGCTGTCCAAGCGGTTGGGCGTTCCGGTCGGCCTCGTCGCCTGCGGCATCGGGGCCACCAGCGTCCGCGAGTGGCTGCCCAAGGGTTCCCGCTTCCCCAATCCGCCGACCCTGACCCACCGGGTCCGCCGGCTCGACTCCGGTGAGTGGGAGAGCGATGGCGCAGTCTTCGAAGGTCTGGTGGCTCGCATGGCTCCCTGGGGTCCCGGTGGATTCCGTGCAGTCTTGTGGCATCAGGGGGAGAGCGACGCCAATCAGGCGGATGCTTCACGAACCCTCGCAGGCGCCCGCTACCGGGAATACCTGACGACCGTGATCCAAGAGTCCCGACGCCGCATTGGCTGGGAGCCGCCGTGGTTCGTGGCGCAAGTCAGCTACCATGTGCCCGGCGACGAGGCCTCGGCGGACATCCGGGCCGCCCAGGCTTCGCTGTGGCAGGAGGGCATCGCCCTCGAAGGGCCCGACTCCGATGCCCTCAAGGGAGCCTTCCGGGACTCCGGCGGCAAGGGTGTGCACTTCAGCGGACCCGGCCTTCGCGAGCACGGCAAGCGGTGGGCTGACAAGGTGGGTGGCTGGATCGCCTCACCGGCCGCGCACCGGAAACCGGCCGCTCAATAGGCGATTCCCCAGCGCCGACGGGCGAACCCATAGGCGACCGGCTTCACGGCCTGAAGCTTCGAAGGCACCTCGTCGCCGCCAAAACGCTGTTCGAAGGCGCGGATGTCCCGGTCGTATTCGGCCAGAAGACGGGCCTTGGCCGGCTCCTCCAAGAAGGACCATTGCAGCGAGTTGCGTCCGCAGCGGACCAATTCGTCCCACGTCAGGTTGAACTCGCTGACGGCCGTCAGGTACTCGTCGGTCATCCCGGAATCCCACATGCCGGAATCGTCGGTCGACAGCCCACAGGGCACGCCCAAGCGAAGCATCTCCGCGAAGTGATGCTGGGAATAGTCGCCCACGTATTCCAGGAGCAGGTTGCTCACGAGGTTGATCTCCACAAAGGCCACCCCGTGCCGCAGGTGCAAAACGAGATCGTCGTCGGTGAGCACGTTGTTGCCGTGGCCCAGTCGGGTGGCGCCGAGCATGAGTGTGTCGCGCATGTGGGCATTGGGCTCGTCCACCTCGCCGGCATGAATCGAAAGGCCGATGCCCGAGTGCTGACGGCGCATCTTGCGATAAACCTCCAGGAAGCGGCGTGGGTGGCCTTTGTCGTTGTCCTCGCGGCCCGCCATGTTGATGCCCACCCAGGTGTCTCGGTGGCGCGAGACCCAGTCGTAGGCTTGCTCCACCCGCTGCACGGCGTTGGGGGTGAATCGGAGCACCACGAATTGCAGGCGCAGCGTGACCCCGGAAGCTCGGGCATCGGGTTGAGACAACCGGCGCTGGAGGATGCGTTGACCCTCCTCCGGATCGAGCATGGAACCATCGGCGGCCACATACAGGTCGGGAATCGTCTGGGCCTCGATGTAGCGAACGCCCTCGGCCCCGTAGCGTTGCAGCGTCCGCACCATCATCTCGGCGGCGATGTTCGCGTCACGCCCCACGGCCCCGAGTCGCGGCCAAATCCGCTCGAAGAACTCGTCACGTCCTTCGCCCGGTGCATCCAAGCGCAGCGAGTTCATCCACTCGCGGGCCTGTGCTGGCGACAGAGAATCCAGAGCCGCATACTCCGAGCGGCGGCACTCGTCCATCGCGCTCCACTGGAAAGCCGAGATCGTGGCGAAGCGGGTCCATTCATTGGTGTCGGTGTTGCAGCTCCCCGCGCGGATTCGGGTGTAGAAACGATTGGTGCCCACGATGGATCGGTTCGTGGCCACCGAGTACAAGTCTTCCATGCGCCAGCAACCCCCGGCGTGATGGTGCAAGTCGCCGCCTTTGGGCATGGCGTAGAGCAGGCGGTAGAGCTCGCTCTTGGGGAGCGACCGCTTGAGTTCTTCGAAGCGGGTGGCGAACCCTTCGGCTCGGACCGAAAGAAAACCGGCCAAGACTAGGCCCAGAAAAATAGCCCACCGGCGGGCGTATGAGACCCACAACATCGGCGATTTCAGGAAGGACTTCATGGCGCAGCAGATTGGGGGACTTTGTCGGCATAACGCGGCCAGTGGCTCACGAGTTCGTGCACCACCCGGCTACCGACACCGTAAGCGGCCTCCAAGCTGGGAATGTAGGCCGAGAACTTGCCGCTATTTTCTTCGACGAGGTTTTCGGCGGCGGTCTTTCCGGGCGGCTGCATGTCGAAATTGCTGGCCGTGCGCAGCACCAGGACCCGATTGGTGTCCACGCAACCGGCCTGACCCAGAAAGGTCAGGGCCTGCAAGGTGCCGCTGTCTTCCATGGCGGTGGTGACGTAGTTGCCCTGGCCGTCGGTCCAATAGCGGGTCCAGTCATTGGCCCACTGATTCATCAACCGGCCATGCCAAAAGGTGGAGGCGGCCAGATTGTCACCCTTCATGACGGAGGGCGACTGACGCGCCTTGGGATGCTGCGTGTAGCGGTTGCGGTTCTGAATCATGATCTCCGTCTCCATGAGCGGCGTGTCCCGGGTCAGGCGATAGGCCCAATCGACCAGGCCGGGATTGAGTCGGAACACCACATCGCCCAGGCGGTTTTTCTTGGGCTGTTCGTACGGCTTGGACTGGCTGAGCGGCACATACCCGGTGGACCAGTCGGCCGGCATTTCGCGCGGGTCAATTTCATGGGCCAAATCGCCATCAATGATGTACTCCGCCCAGGCGGCGCTGCCCAAGGTCCCGTCGGCTGGATCGATGCCGGCGATGCCCGCGGTAATCCAGTAGGCCTTGCGAAAATCGAACCGCGGATCTCGTGCCAAGGCCGCGATGACGGCCGCCGTTCGGGCGATGCCACCCCCGGTGCACACGGCCAGCACCCCATCGTCGCGGTAACGCAGGGGCCGGTAAGTTCCCGGGACCTCCAGCTTGCGGTTCAAGTGCTCACGCTCGACCCAGAACTGGTATTCCCCGGGCCGATCACCGGTGTCTTCACCCGGCTCGAACAAGGTCACGATCACCACCTTGACGGGCATGGGTGAGGATTCAGACGGAGCACCGGATGGCGAAGAAGACACCGCCACACGAGCGGCACATCCGGAGCCTAGGCAGGCCAGGAGCAAGGAGAGCAGGAGTGCAGGGGGGAAAGTCAGTTTCATGACGGTCGAACTCGGTCGGGCAGGAGGGCGGAGACGGGACTAGGAGCGGGGGCGAGATGAGTAGCGTTGTGAAAAAGGGCGGCGACCCGAAGGTGCGCCGCCCCTGTGGAACCAAAGACTTCAGACCGAGGATTAGAACCGGTAAGCAACCCGGCCCTCGAGGCGGAAGGGCAGTTCGGCAATGATGGACTCGTTGCCGTAGACGCCATTCGGAGCTCCCCAGTTCTTCTCGTCGGTGACGTTGAGCAGCATGATGCGAGCGTCCCAGTTCTGGCGGGCGTAGAACACCGTGAGATCCAAGGTGTACTGCGGCGGGATGACGATGGAACCCACCGTGTTGTTCCAGATGTCGCCGGTGGCAACGAGGTTGGCGGTTATGCCGGCGCCGCAGTCGAGCTTGTAGGTCGTGAGCAAGTTGAACAGATGCTCAGGCATGCCCTGGCGCCGGATCGCGCCCGGAGGCGCCGTGAAGAACCGGCTGCTGGCCGGCACCAGCGTGGTATTGCCCACGTCGAAGCCAGCCGGGTTGGTGTCGGCCTGAATGTAGGAGTAGCCCAGCGTCGTGTAGAAGTTGCGGTTGGGCTGCAGGTTGACTTCGAACTCCACGCCGCGGGTGTCAACCTCGGACACCACGCGGGAGACAGTGTTGAGGTCGGAGCGGGTCTGCTGGAAGACCGCGAAGTTGACGTAGCCGTGGCCGTCGAGGAACCCGCGCTTGGTGCCGACCTCGAAGAGTTCCGCCACGGCATGGAAGCGGCCGGAGGAGAACTTGGCATCACCCTGGGTGGTGACGCCGCCGCCGTTGCCCACCGTGCCGGCTGGGTTCTGGCTCCAGTTGTAAGTGGCATAGCCCGACCAGGTCGGCTGGAACTTGTACACCGCGCTGGCGTTCGCGTTGAACATACCCATGGTCGTGGTGTCGCCCGGGATCCAGCCGGCCGGATCCATGTAGTCGGCGAACATCACGTCTTCGCGGACACCGGCCAACAAGGAGAACTTGTCGGAGACCTTCAAGTCATGCTGCCAGTACGGGCCGACCTGCCAGGTCTTGCTAATGCCCGAGTCGCCATTGACCGGCATGTAGTAGCGATTCGGCCATCCGGGCACGGGGGCAAAGCGGCCGCCGGAGTTGAAGTAGTCGGCGTTGTAAATGTTGATGTAGTTCCGGTCTTTGGTGATGTCCCAAACTCCGGCCGGCTCGTTGAAGAAGTCGTTGTACGCCTCCACCTGCTGGTAGCGCACCGAGATGCCGGTGTTGATGCTGTGCCTCTCTCCCGAGAAACGCGCCTCGGTGCGGTTCTCCAGCGAAAGGCTGGGGTCGACGATCTCGGAGTAGTAGTACGAGGACAACGTCTCGCGCCGGATGTAGCGGAAGAAGGTGTTGTTCACGAACTCCCAGTCGCCCCCCGGCTTGATCGTCTGGACAACCTGAGCATTGTAGCCGATGCCCTCGGAGTCATCCCCGGGACGGAGCAGGCGGGAGCGGCGATCAATCGGCACCTCGGGTCCGAGCTGGATCTTGTTGACGGTTGGGAATCCGGAGACGACGTACTTCGAGTTCTGGGGGTCGGAAGGCAGACCGGGGAAGTTGTTGGTGTTGATGCCGGTCTGGTAGAGCCCCTTGTTGATCAGGTTCATCGTGGGCCGGTTGATGCCGAAATTCTCGGTGTAGTTGGCCCACTGGAACTCATTGTTGAAATCCAGGGTGTAGTTTTCATTGGCGATCCAGGTGATCGCCCCGTAGCCGGCCTGGGTGCGGCGGAATCCGTCGTAGTAGTAACTGCCGGACTGCTCGCCGGAGTAGCTCAAACGGTAGGCCAGGTTGTCCTTGATGGGCGCACCGATGTCAGCGGTCCAGCGGCGCTGATCGTACATGCCGTAGGTGCCGATGACCTCGCCGTGGAAGCCATCGAAGTAGGGCTTCTTGGACTGCAAGTCGATGTATCCGCCGACGTACTGGGAGGGACCATACACCACCGAGGCGGGGCCCTTGATGATGTTCACTGACTCCACCGCGTTGAAATTGACCGGCAGGCCGTTGCCGTTGCTGGTCAAACCGGTGCGCATGCCGTTGACGAAGGTGTCGGCGATCTGGCCGCGGATGTCCGGCGTGGTCGGTGCACCGAAATTGGACCGGGTGTACGAGCTGGAGGTCAGCTTAGAGAAATCCCGGACATCAAAGATGTTGATCGCGTTCAACTGCTCCCGCGAGATGATGGTCACATTCCGGGGGGTATCGATCACACTGCGATCGGTACCATACACAGAATTGACGGGGCGAACGGTCGGCATGACCGATTCCTCCAGCGGCACGGCCTCGATCAGGGTCTTGTCGAGAACGTTGGTCGAGCTTTGGGCCTGGGCGGTGTCACGAGCACTGAGCGCAAGTGCAGCAGCCGCGGCGATCGTGAGTCGATGGGTGTTCATTTTGTTCAGGTTGGTGATTTTCGGCCACAGTCACCCCTTATAGGGGATGACCCACGACCATATATGGCGTTTTCAGACCGACAATTTGCAGAAGCAGCGCCGATGCCATGACTGGCAAACAAGCTGCAACCGGTTAGGATCGGGTGAAAACCTGCCCAAATCATGCCCACCGACAAGCCAAAATCCCGAAGAACCGCAATCAAAGAGGATGTGAACAAATGGCTCTCGCAGCTGGGGGTTCCCCGGGTGGATACCGTCAGCAAGCAAGCCCGCATGGACCGTCCCATCCATGGCACGACACTGTATGTAGCCTCCTGCACCCTCGACACCCGCTATGGCCCCTTCCAGGCGCATGTGTTCCAAGACCTCATCCACAAGGGATATGTCATCGCTCTGACCCATGGCAACCTGAGCTCCGGAAAGGCTCTGTACACCCGAATCCACTCATCCTGCGTCACCAGCGAAACCCTCCGGGGCTGCGATTGCGACTGCGTGCAGCAACTTGAGGGGGCCCTGGAAATCATCGCCCAGCGCGAACACGGCATTTTGTTCTACCTAATGCAGGAAGGCCGGGGCGTCGGCTACATTGCCAAGGCGCGGGACCGCATGCTGGTGCAGGCCAGCCAAGACCGGATTTCCACCTTCCAAGCCTATGCGGCCATGGGCCTGAAAAAGGACTACCGCGATTACGAAGATGTGATGCATGCGGCCACGCTGCTCGGCCTCAAGAAGGCTCGCTTCATCTTGCTGACCAACAACCCGGACAAGATCGAGGCCATGCGGGCTCAAGGGCTCAAGGTGGTCCGGGCCGAGCCCATCGAATTCGAGCCCTCCCCGTTCAACTTGGCCTACCTGGCCTCCAAAGCCACCTCCGGGCACCGGCTGGATCGGCCCAGCCTAACCGCCGTCAAATCGATGCAGCCGCCGGAGCCGGTGGAACCGTTCTCTCCCCGAGCGCTGCCGGATGCCCAACGATTCATCTACACGGCCAGCTACTTCCTGCCGGTCAAACCCGTGGACAGCGAGATTCTGCTGACCGAAGCGCAATTCCGGGCCCACAAGGACGACATCGAGGCTCAGATGACGGGCCATCGCCCCTGGGTGAAGGACTGCTACCTGATCCGGGACAACCGCTTCATCGTCACCATCGACTACGAACGCTATCTGGAATTCCGCAAGGGCCGGGAAGGCGACCCGTTGGTGTCACTCATCAGCACGCCCTACTGGTTCCGGGTCCACGTCTACTTCGACATCGTCAGCGGGCAGGAGTTCGTGGTGCTAACCTATGGCAAGCCCAAGATCTACGATTTGCCGGTCATCCGTCTGCAAAGCGAGTCGCTCTTCAACCGCCTGCCGCTGACCAATTCCGACAATCGGGACAAGTTCAAACGGTCGGTGCGAGAGATCGTCCACTACGGGGTCGGGGCCATTTGCCTGCTCTACTTCGACGGGCGCGGTGCCGGCTTCGGTGCCCACGCGGTGGACCGCATGCTGACCGAACGGGGCGACTCACTCTCCAGCGACGAGGCTTATCGCACCTTGGGCGTCGGCTACGACAGCCGGGACTACGAGGCCTGCCTGAGCCTGCTGCGCCATCACCTGCCCCACTCCCGGGTGCAAATGATCATGAACTCACCCTCCAGCCTCATCCGGAAGCCGGAATATGCGGCGGCACTGAACCGCCACCGCATCGAAGTCGAAAAATGGATCTTCCTCGAATGAACCCACCTTCCTGGACCCGCCTCCGCGACCGGAAAACGGAATTCCCCAACAGATGTGCCGGGAAGTTTTCCTTGATGCGCAGGCAGACGCCTTGGGACCGTAACATTCCATGAAGTACATCTTCGTCACGGGCGGCGTCGTGAGCTCCCTCGGCAAGGGCCTCACCGCGGCGGCGCTGGGAACCCTGCTGGAGAATCGCGGACTGACCGTTGCATTCCAGAAGTTCGATCCCTATCTGAACGTCGATCCCGGCACCATGAGCCCGTATCAACACGGCGAGGTGTACGTGCTGGACGATGGAGCCGAGACCGATCTCGACCTCGGCCACTATGAGCGATTCACCAACACCAAGCTGAGCCGCGCCAATGCGACAACGAGCGGACAGGTCTATGAGCAGGTGCTCAAGAACGAGCGCGACGGGGTGTATCTGGGCAAGACGGTGCAAGTCATCCCGCACGTCACCGACGAGATCCAGCGGCGCATCACCCACCTGGCCTCCCAGTCCGGGGCCGACGTGCTCATCACCGAGATCGGCGGCACGGTCGGTGACATCGAGGGATTGCCCTTCCTGGAGGCCATCCGCGAGTTCGCCCTGGAAGCCGGACCCGGCAACGTGTGCTTCATCCACGTCACCTACGTTCCGTTCATCAAGGCAGCCGGTGAACTGAAGACCAAGCCCTCGCAGCAGAGCGTGGCCAAGCTGCGCGAAATCGGTCTGGCTCCGCACGTTCTCGTGGCCCGTTGCGAGCAACCGCTCGGCCAGGAGGTCCGCAGCAAGCTGTCGATGTTCTGCAACGTGCCGTTCAAGGCGGTCATCGAAGAGAAGGACGTCGACCACACCATCTACGAGGTGCCGCTGATGCTCCAACGCGAGCACATGGACGACCTGGTGTGCCAGACTCTCCAATTGAATTTGCCGCCGGCAAACATGGCCCATTGGCAAGACATCATCCGCCGCCTGATCGCGCCGCAGCACCGGGTGTGCATCGGAGTGGTCGGCAAGTACGTGGAGCTGCAAGACGCCTACAAGTCGGTCTACGAATCGCTCAAGCACGCAGGCATCGCCACCGATTCCGGGGTGCAAATCATCCAGATCGAGGCCGAAGACCTCGAGAGCGATGATCCGGCCAAAAAACTCAAAGACCTAGGCGGCATTCTGGTTCCCGGCGGATTCGGTAATCGGGGCATCGAAGGCAAGATCCGGGCGGCCCGCTACGCCCGCGAGGCAGGGATCCCCTACCTGGGGCTTTGCCTGGGCATGCAAATCGCCACGATCGAGTTCGCCCGCAATGTGCTGGGGCTGGAAAAAGCCAACTCCACCGAGTTCGCCGAAAACACCCCGCACCCGGTGATTCATCTCCAAGAGACACAGCGTCATGTGAAGCGCAAGGGCGGCTCCATGCGTCTCGGAGCCCAGGAATGCGCGTTGAAGCCGGGATCACTGGCCCGGCGTCTTTACGGCAAGGAAATCGTCTCGGAGCGCCACCGCCACCGCTACGAGTTCAACAACGCCTACCGCGAGGCCTTTGAGGGCGCTGGGTTCAGCATCAGTGGTGCCACTCCGGACAACCAGCTGGTGGAGATGATCGAGATCCCCTCGCACCCGTTCTTCATCGCGACCCAGTCTCATCCCGAATTCCTGAGCAAGCCCAACCGGCCGCACCCGCTGTTCGTGGGCTTCATCAAGGCCGCGCACGAACGGTTGCACCGGCGCGCGATCTAAACCGTTTCCAGACCCGGACAAAAACGACGACGGGCGGACCGAATCAACGGGCCGCCCGCGCGAAACTTATCACCGGAGAAATCTGGGGTTGCCTCCAGAGCTCACCGTAACCGATCTCCGGATCAAAACCGGGTGTCGGCCTTCTTGAGGTTCAGTTCCCGGATCCAGATGTTACGATAGCGAACGTCGTGGCCTTCGTTCTGAAGCTTCAGCCCGCCGGGGCTGTCGGTGATTCCCTTGCCGCCATCATTGCCGCCATCGATTCCGGAATTCGGTCCGCCCCAGACTTGTTGGATGGTGACGTTGGTGTGGACGAGCTGTCCGTTGAAGTACATCGAGACCAAGGGCTTCTCGACGAGCTTGCCCTCCTTGAAGCGTGCGGCTCGGAAATTGATGTCGTAGGCGTTCCACTTTCCGGTGCCGTTGTAGGCGTGGTAGGGCGAAGGCGTTTCGTTGATCACCGCGGCCATGCCATGCGGGGTCTTGTCGCCGTCCAGAACCTGAATCTCGTAGCGGTTCTGCAAGTACACGCCGCTGTTGCCGTTGGGCTTGGCGATCCGAAACTCCACGTGCAGGCGGAAATCGCGGAACTCCTGAACCGTCACCAAATCAGCCGTGCCGAACTTGCCGCCGTCCGACACGCGGTCATCGGTCATCATGACCGTGCCGCCATCCACGGGGTCTTCCACGATGGGCCACTTGACGGGGAGCGACGATTTGAAGCCGGGGCCCTTCCAGTAGGTCCACTTGGAATGGAGCATTTCCTTGGATCCGTCGAAGAGCACTTGGGCGCCCTTCTCCGGTTTGGCACCCACGCCGACATGCGGAGAAGCCGCCCAGGCACCGGCAGCCGAGGCAAAGGTGAGGGCGAGGACAGTGAGGGTCTTGAGGGCATTCATGGCGGGAATGGTGAGTGCGGAACCTTCCGCCGTGGGGCGGACCGCAGTCAACCGAACGATTGGATGGACAGGCCACCAGGAACTGACTGCGCCTTGCGCCCGGGCCGGTTGGTCGCACACTGATCCTTGTCATGGGTGATTTTTCGGATGCTGCGCTGGTGCTGCTGGGACATGGGTCGACGGTGAACGCCGATTCGGCGGCACCCACTCATCAGCATGCCGAGGAACTGCGCCGGCGTGGGGTGTTCGCCCAGGTGGTGACCGGCTTCTGGAAGGAGCACCCGGCCTTTTCCGGGGTGCTGCGCGGAGTCTATTCTCCGCGGGTGTTCGTGGTTCCGTTGTTCATCAGCGAGGGCTACTTCACCGAAGAGGTGATCCCGCGCGAGCTGGGTTTGGCCGAGCGCGGTCAGACTATGTTCCCAAAGGTCCAGCAGCGGAATGGCCGCCAGATCCATTACTGTGGTCCGGTGGGCACACACGCTCGCATGACGGAGGTGATCCTGGCTCGAGCCCGAGAGGCGGTGGGTTCCGGGCCGGAGGCACCCACTCCGTCCGAGAGTTCCCTGTTCATCGCCGGGCATGGCACGAGCAACAACGAGAACTCGCGACGTGCCATCGAGGACCAAGTGTTGCTCATCCGGAAGCGGGGCCTCTACCGCGATGTCCACCCGATCTTCATGGAAGAGGATCCTCGGATTGCTGATGCCTACACTCTGGGCGAGACTGAAAATCTCATCGTGGTGCCCTTCTTCATCAGCGATGGCTTGCACAGCTACGAGGACATCCCGGTCATGCTCGGGGCTTCGGCTGAAATAGTGCAGGAACGCTTCCGGCGCGGGGAACCCACGTGGACCAATCCCACCACCCTCCACGGCAAACGGGTCTGGTACGGTCGTAGCATCGGAACCGCACCCATGCTGGCCGACGTGGTGATGGACCGGGTACGTGAGAGCGCGGCAACGGTGTCGTGAACCCCAGCATTGGGGGATTCCCAAATGGGTCTTCCCCTTTTGCCGAGTACGACGAGTGGATTAACATCACGCCTGCATGAAGTGGTTTCCTTGGTTGACGAGAGTATTCATGGCCGCAGCCCTCGCCCTTGGGTTGGTTGGCTGCAAGCCGGCAGCCTCCGCCACCGCGACCGGTGGCTCTTCGGCTGCAGAAACTCCACGCGAGTATTCCGTCCGCGGGGTGGTACGACGGGTCGAGCCCGAGCGTCGTTCGGTGGTGGTGAAGCACGAGGAGATTCCCGGTTTCATGCCGGCCATGACCATGCCCTTCGATGTGAAGGAGCCGAAGGAACTCAACGGCTTGAAACCCGGTGATCAAATTTCCTTCCGCATGCTGGTCACGACCAATGATGGCTGGATCGACCGCATCCAAGTCGTCGGTTCCGACACCAATGCCGTGGCCACTCCCCCGCCGGTGCGCATCACCTCTTCCGTTCCCTTGTTGGAGGCGGGATCGCTGCTGCCGGACTACACGCTCACCAATGAGTTGGGGAGGGTAATCCGGTTGTCGGAGTTTCGGGGTCAGGTGTTGGCCTTCACGTTCATTTTCACGCGTTGCCCTTATCCGGATTTCTGCCCGCGGATGACCGACCTTTTTGCCCGAGCGCAGAAGCATCTGGCGGGCGAGGCGGATGCGCCGAAGAACGTGAGGTTTCTGTCCATTTCATTCGATCCAGAGCACGACACTCCGGAACTCCTCCGGGCCTATGCGGAGCGCCACAATTACGATCCGTCGCGTTGGACGTTGGCGACGGGTGCCTGGGATCAGCTCGAGCCGCTGACTGGCCATTTTGGTCTGATCTTCGGGCGAGATGTGCCGCCCGAGAAGATGGAGCACAATCTGCGCACTGTGGTGGTTCGGCCTTCGGGTAAGATCCAGGCGATCCTTCCCAGCAATGAGTGGCAGTCCGAGGACTTGATCCGGGAAATTCGGGCGGCGGCTGCGGAACCGACGGCACCGGACCGGAGACGGTAGGCCCGGATGCGCCGGGTGCGGGAAGATGTTTGCTGAAAACGGATGGGGGCGCGGTGCCCGGGAGGTCGTGGGCGCGAGGCGGGCTCTTCGGTGGATGCACAGCGGAACCAATCCTGCGCTCGCAGGGAGCCTCTTCGAGTGATGACTTCGCGCTGCGCGCGAGGGGCTTTGGTGTTCGTCTCCTATGCTCGCTCCGGATTGGTCCCGCTGTGCATCGGTCGCAGTCCACGGACCTCTGACGACGGACCTCGGACTACTACACGCTGGTTAAAAACCACGGTCGCCGGTCGCCAGTGCGGCGGATTCAATTCAGGGGCGGTTGGACTACGAATAGGACACTGGGTGCGGGAAGGGGTGCGATGAAAGGCGGCGGGGGCAAGGTGCCCGGGAGGTCGTGGGCGCGAGGCGGGCTCTTCGGTGGATGCACAGCGGAACCAATCCTGCGCTCGCAGGGAGCCTCTTCGAGTGATGACTTCGCGCTGCGCGCGAGGGGCTTTGGTGTTCGTCTCCAAAGAGCC
>CAMCYJ010000011.1 GCA_945883815.1 Akkermansia muciniphila
CTGCGGATTTGCTCGATGTGTGCTGGCGGGTAAATGGCGCTGATGCGTTGGAGCAATTCTGCGTCGTTGGGAGGGGATTCTGGGCGTTTTGGGACTTCGATGAGGAGGTGGAAGTGGTTGCCCATGAGGCAGAAGGTGAGGATTTGGATACCGCAGAAACGGGCGTACTGGCGCATCAGGCGGGCGAAGTGCTCCTTTTCGATCTCGCCGAAGATGAATTGTCGATCCACCACGCGGGACATGCAGTGGTAGAAGCCGCTGGAGGCATCGGGATGGGCCTTGAGGCGTCGTGTTCTCATGAAGCGTCTGCCTCATGATTCGTTGGCTCAGGCCGGATTTTTTCGGAAAAAAGAGCCCGTCTCTAGAATATGCAAGACTGTCCCTGTTCTCTCTCCTGTTCTCTGTTCTATTCGGCCAGGGCCTTGGCTCCTGTGATTCCGGATTCGAGCTTTTTCACGGTGGGCAAAATCCTAGCCACGGTGGTGGATTCTATCTGGCCAGCAAAGGGGCGGAGATGAAATTCCAGCACTCCAATAACGTCGCCGTTACGGTCGTGTAGGGGTGCTGTGACCACGGCAGCTTCCGGGTTTTTGCCAAAATAGGTCTGATTCTCTTTATGAACCTTTCGGACTGTCTCGCTGGCTGCCATTCCGAGATCGGTCGAATTCTTAGCCGCAAGGCACCGTAATTCCTGATTGTCAGAAGATGCCCCATACAAGCGCAGGTTGAGCAGACGCGGTTGCTGTTCCAGTGCCTGCCGTACCAGAATCGCTGCCAGCGTCTCCAAGGGTCGGTACCGGATGTTGACATCGGCAAATAGAGCTGTCGTGTCGGACTTGGTGATGAAGCCGATGTGCCCAGCATTGAAGGAGTTGTCGGTCAGTGTGGGAAAGGCATTGGTGCCATTCAGCAAGACTTCGATCTGATTGCCTTCGGCGCGAACGGCTAATTCGTACCACTTGTCTTTTTGGAAGGAAATCGAGGGTCCGATCGGAACAGATCTCTCTCCATCGACAAACTTGTAGAAACGCAAGTTGTCGCCCAAGGCGCTGGCTCGGACGACATAGAAATTCCTAGAATCCTGATGGCGGAATACTAGGCCTGCGATTTGCTCGAAGGTGCCCCCATTGATTTGGAATCGCGCGGTGAAGGTGAAATCGCCATAGCGTTCGGACGTGTGGACCAGTAGCGGAAAACGTTCGTCCTCATTGCTTGGGGCTGTTTGGGCTATCACGGCCTTGCGGGTCAAACGAGGAGCCTGAGGAGACAAGGGCTCCAGGATCGGGGGCACATTTTCCTCCACTACTCTCCAGTCACCGGGTTTTCCAACCCCGGCGACCTCAGCTTTCCAGCCGTCCGGAAGGGTGCCGGGTTTCGCTGACGAAAAATCGAAATGACGCTCTGAGGCAGAGAGTAAACCTGCACACGCTGCCAGCATCAACCACGCCGTCGGTCGAATCATGTTCCTGGGAGAGTAATCAGTTCCTTCCTATGGGCAATCCTACCCGCGGAAAAGACGGGATGACGCCCATCAAGGCCTTTGATTGCTTCCAGCGGCAGGGGTTCAGGAATTGCGGTGAGCTGAACTAGGAATACGGACGGACGAGACCATCGAAGCTCAGCGGATTTCATCTGGCGCAGGCTGCGAAGCAATTCCAGAGGGGTGATGCCTTTGGTAAAGGCCCGCCACATAATGAGGTCGTTGACGCTGTGCGGGGGGAAGATGCTTTGGGGGAATCAATCCTCGCCGGAGAAGCAATTGTTCGTTCTCCCGGTCCAAGATGATCATCCGCATGATGAGGTCTTGATTATGACGCAGGAGATCTCGGATCTCGTTTTTGGTGGAACGGAGTTCCGGGCTGAGAGAGAGCCAGTAGCCGCGATGGTTTCGAATTTTTTGCAGCGCTTCTTCGAGGCGAGGCAATATCTCCCGACGCGCCTCGGTAGCCGAGTTGGACTGGTTTGAATCCAACTGTCGCAGGCATTGTGACTCCCGCTCCAGGTGTCCCAGAAGATTCGTGTTGAGTGCCAGATGAGAACGGAGGTCTAGCACCATCTGAGTCTCCGGATTCATGGGGTCGGATTCCTGGGCCCAGAGATGCCACTGTTGGTGGGAGACGTGTTGGGGAGAAAAATCTTTTGGACTTCTTGATTCACGTTTTGATCCCAACGCAGGTTGTTGAGCCGCCACAGAGCCATCTCGCGTATCAGGTTCAACCCCGCGGAAACGGGTTCGGTCGGGGACGGGGCGGCGACTTTTTTCCCCGACGCTGCCGATGGCGGAGGAGCTGAAGTAGTGCCGTTGGTCGGGTTGGTGGCTGACGACTTGGCCGCATTGTTGGTTGCGGACGAGGCGATGGCGGCGTTGGTGGATCGGGAAAGAATCTCGGAGTAGGCGGCCGATGCGCGATCCGGTTGAAACATTCGTTCGTAGATCAAGCCGATTTGATACAGGGCCTGCGAATGCCATTCTGCATTGCCTGGAAGTTTGAAGAGGGTTTCGTAAATCAGCAGCGCGTTGAGATAGTCGCCTTGCTCATAAAGTTCATTGGCCAATTTGTTACCGGTCCGCTTTTGCCAGTAAGACCAATTGTCCGGATCCTTGCTGGCTCGTTCCTGTTCCGTGTTGAGCAGCTCCAATGTCTGTTGGATGGCTTCCTGACGCATTCCAAGCTTCCTGTATGCTTCAGCCATCAAGAAACGAACTTCTGCAATCTGGCTCGAGAGGGCTGCTCTCTCGATGCATAGCTGGCCCTCTGCCAGAACCCCTTTCCAGTCCTTGAGTTCAAACACGGCCTTGACCAGTTTTAAACGCACCTGGGCCTCGTTGAGGGTTGAGTCTCCCAACTTGAGTACCCGCCGATAGTAGTCGGCTGCGCGGTCAAATTCTCCCGCCATTAGAAAAGTGTCCGCTATCTCGGTCTGAGCCAAGAGCACCAGCGACCGGTATTCGGAGATGTCCTTCACTTGAAGGCTGACCACGGTTGACATGACGGCGTGGAATTTGGAAAGGGCGAGCTCCGTGGCGCCAATTTTTCGGTAAAGAACCCCCTGCCGAAAGAGAATCGAAGGGGTGTCCGGATTGAGGGGATACCGACTGACCAGTTGTGAGTAGATCTGCTGCGCCTTGGCGTTTGATCCGCTATCCAAGGCGAATTGCGCGAGGTGCTTCAAGCAGTCCCGCTGGATTTCTATTGGTGAATCCGGATTTTGAATAATGCCCGCCAACACACTCTCCGCCGCGAGTTGCTCTAAGGGCTTTGTGCTGCGTTCGTAGGACTTCACCGCACTATCGACCATGTCGCGCCAGACCTTGGTTTCGTCAACCACAATCTTCTTAACCTGACGTCGAAGGATGTTTTCCGATTCCGGCAACTCACGACGATCCTTATTGTTGGGTGTTTGAAGCCGTTTTTCTAGTGAGTCGGCAACCTCATCGGTTAAACGCGTTGCCTTGTTGTCGCCGCCAATGTTCGGATTGGACCGGATAGCTGGTTTGGCAGGGTTCGATTTCGAAGAGGGTTTCGTGTCAGGCGCCTCAGCCATGAGGATATTGGTTCCGATCACCATCGAGGTGATCAGCCACCGAGTCCATCGTTGAAGGCAGAGGCAGTTGGGCATGGGTCAATCCTGTCGGAAGACAGCGCGACTGGAGGTGGGGGTGGACGGCATTCCGGGAATGAAGGGCACAGGGATGGCGATTCCCGAATTTTGTTGGGAGCCGGGTGTGGTGAAGAATCGAATCAGGCTTTCTGGGCTCAGAGAAGTTGGAGGCCGGATGGTCGGGTTTGTGGTGCCATCTTCCGGGGTAGGGTAATTGGGTTCTCCAGAAGTGGTTGCCGGCAGTTCGGACCCCAGCCTTGATTTCACCCAGTTGTCAGGAAGTCGGGGGAAATCCTCGAGCGGGTTCGTCGCAGTCGAGGCTGAAGGCACTGGCCACAGGTAAAACGGATCATCGTTGGTGAAACTTGAGCCGGCTTGGGATGAAGCGACGGATTTGGGAGGTAGATCGGTGTAGAGAGTGGGGAGTTTGGCGATCACCTCCTCCAACGGGCGAGGTGTCGCGCCGAAGTTAAGAGGCTTCGGCCCCAATCGAGTCAAATAGACGTTGGGTGCCGAGATCGCTGGAACCATAAAGAAGGCTCCTCCGACAATAATTTGTAAACGGTTCATCACATCCTTGTGAGTCTTTGATTCTCCGCATCCCGAGCTACCTCTGCCGTCTCTCACCTGCGGCTGAGATCCCGGATGGCATCTTCGTAGGAAGCCACGAAGACCCAGTCCTTGGTTTCTTCGTAGTTGCGACACTCGGCCTGAACGATCGTGGATCCGACCAATCGCTGTTGAAGGGACAACTCGTTGCACAACTGGATCGTAGTGATTCCGAGTTTCACCAAATTGATGTCCGGGGTTCGGACCTGACTCATATCGATGATCATTTTGCCCAACCCAGAATCGACCGCCTCAGACACCTTGCCGCGCATCTGGACGGAGATCTCGTTGGCGACGTTGGGGGTGAGGTTGGTTGGCAAGATGACAGCCAAGACGCCATCCCGTTGCTGGAAGTACTTGTAGGAAGTGTCCAGGCTCAGGGATCTGCAGATTTTGGTTTTGAGGTCGTCCGGATCCAAAGGTTTTGTGATCACCCCCAGAAAGCCAACCTGCTGGGCTCGGGCTTGGTCTTCGGTGGCGGTTTTGACCGACAGACCAAAGATGGGGGCGCTCTTGGTTCGGGTACTGGCCCGAAACATCTGGAACAGGGTGAAACCGGCTCCGTCGGGCAGCGAAAGACTGACCAGGATTGCATCCGGAATATTCTGCGAGCAGTAGTCGAGTGCTTCGCCCGTCTGGGTTCGCCCATGAACCTGCCATGGTGTGTCCGAAACAGCGGCTCGGATTTGATCGATGATGGCCGGCTTATCATCGACGACCAGAATGTTGAGTGGGTCATCATAGCGTTTGACTTTCTTGATGCCGCCACCTTTGGCCTTGAGTTCGATGATGCGCCCAGCTCGCTCGACGAGCATGTCCTCCTTGAACGGTTTTACGAGGTAGTCACGGACGCCCATTTTGGCGATTTTCATGACGTTGTCCCTGCCGGATTCGGCCGTGAGCATGATCACGGGAGTGTTTTTCAGGTCGGCGTGGGACTTCAGCTTTGCGAGACACTCGGACCCGTCCATGATGGGCATGGTCAGGTCGAGCAGTATCAAGTCAGGCTTTTCACGCATGGCCACGGCGACACCCTCGACACCGTTTGAGGCTTCGAGCACATCCACATCGAAGGGTTTCAGCGCCTTGGTGACAATCAGTCGGATTGTCTTGCTGTCGTCGACAGTCAGGATCTTCGGTTTCATGGAGAATCAATGGTCGGTGCTGCTTAATTCTAAGGTCCTTCCGGGTTTTTTGGAATGGAAGGTTTCGCAACAACCGTTCCGGCCCAGGTTGCTATTATCGGGCATTGGACATCGGATCGGACTGGAAGAACACAAGTCACGATGGTGAATCGGCATTTTATGGGGAGGACTTGAGGTGTCGTTGAATTCCACCAAGGGCATTGGGGACAGAAGGCATGGGGGGCAGGATCCATCCAACAAATCCTTTCAGGTGCAGTTCGATTCTGCCGATGAGTTCTTCAATGTCCGTGAATTCCACGGTAGCTATCGGCTCATCCCCGAAGGCTCTGACGCTGCCGGAGATTCACCGGCGTCTTCAGTCGTGCCCTCCCATCCCATCGCTCAAGAGCATTCAAGGGGCGTTGCGGGAGTTATTGGCCGCCGAGCAGCGCTATGCCGGACAAATCTCCGAGGTGATCCGACGCGACCCTGGGCTGACTTCGCGTCTCTTGAAGCTGGTGAATTCGGTTCATTACGGGCTCGGCCATTCCGTGACGAGCCTTGAGGAGGCGGTTTTCTATGTTGGAGTCCGGCAAGTGAGGGAATTGGCCACCATGACCCCGGTCATTGACGATTTCAAACGGATCACCGGCTCCCAGCGCGGGGTGGGAGAGACTCTGTGGCGAAATCTTTGGAAGCACAGTATCGCGGTGGCGATGGTTACCAAAGACCTGATGATGGCGACCCCGGAGTCCGGAGAAGACCTCGATTACGTCGCGGGACTGGTTCATGACGTCGGATGGATTGTTTTCGCCACGGTCTTTCCTGACCATCATGCCAGTATTTTGGAACAACTAAAGGTGTCTTCATTGCCGGTGAGGTTGATCGAATTGGACAGTGTTGGGTGTGATCATGCTCATCTGGGAGCGATGTATCTGAAAGCCCAGCAATTGGGTGAATCTCTGGAGTTCACGACAAGAAATCACCACACACCGTCGGGGAACACTCGCGACGCCCGCTTGGCGGGAGCTGTTCAGATTGCCGACCAATTCGCCCTATCCATCGGTCTAGGGCATCCCGGAGATCCCCCGTTGCGCTCACCGGATGACTGGATGCGTGCGACGGGATGGAACCTCCTATTCCCAGAGGGAGCCGAGGTCAATCGACGTCAGGCCCTTAAATCTCTCGAGAAGGCTGCACAACGGCTTCCCGGCATGGTGGATTGTCTGGTTTGACCGGCCACATTGCCTGCATTGCTTTTGTTTTATAGTTGTTGGTAGTAGATCAACTGTGGGGTTCTAGGTTTTTGTAAAAGTACAATTAGTTGCAGTTTATAAAACCCCAGCCACTTAAATTCTAATATATAGATAGTAGCGGTACAGGAACGGGGCGCTGATCTCCAAGAGGGACAGGCTCATGAGAGGCTCATGAGGGACAGGCTGAGCCCGATTCCATCTTCTCTCTGCTCTATTGAGAGTCTTTCCCAATTATCCACTGGACTGCCCCAGGCAGTGGTGTTTTCGCGACTCAGGGACTGACCGAGCCAATGGCGTGCAGGGCGTGCAGGGACAGGCTACGCAGCAGACGTGCGGGGAGGGGGTTGTCAACCCAGAGATCCAACGGTCCTGGCAATGGGTTAGTAATCCCGAATGTTTCGACCGGCGCTCCTGGGAGCCTGTCCCTTGTTGCCGGGTTGGTTGATTCGAGGCGGACCGTCCAGAGGAGGAGTCATCCACTGAGGGGGGGCGGGCATCGGTTGGGTTCCGTTTCGCGGATCGCCTTGGCCGGGACTTTCCGAGGGTTGCTGGCCTTTCTCTGCAAGCATTTGGCGCAACCCGTCGAGTTCTTTGCCCACTTGCTCAGCCCGCTGAGCGGTTCTGTCGCTGGGTTTGATGGTTTGAAGCTCGTTGAGCGCTTGCTCGGCGCCCTCCAGTCGGGCCGCTTTGGCTTCCATCGGCTCCTGAGCTCCGGGCGATTGCATGAGTTTGTCGGCGAGTTTGTCCAGTGTTTGGGCCAACTTCTGCTCGGCTTGCTCCTGCTTGGCTTGGAGGCGTGGCTGGTTGGGGCGGAGTTCAGAGGCCTGTTGGAAGTGGTCCAACGCCTGGCTCAATTGCATGGCCTGTTGCTCAGGTTGGGAAAAGGCCGACTGCTGTTCCTGAAAATCCCCCTCGTCTTCATGGACTTGGGCCATACGGCGGTCGATCTCCTCGCCGGTGCGCTGGGCCTCCTGATGGTTTGGGGACTGCTCCAAAGCGTGATCGATTTGTTCACGGGCCATTCTCAGTAGAGCCAATTTTTCCTTGGTGACGGGAATCTGCTCTTCGAGGGCCAGAAAGGTCTCCGCTTGTTTGACTTTCGCATCAGCCAAACGGTCCTTGGCTTTTTTGAGGGCTTCGTCGACTTGTGAATCGCCGGGGCGGAGTTGCTGGCTTTCTTCCAGTTGTGAGATGCCTTGCTCAAGCTTCGAGGCATCCACCTCCGGCAGGCGCGGTTCGCGCCGACTTGACTTTAACGATAGAGGGGTCTGAGAGTTGCGCATTCCCTCCTGCTTGAGGGCTTCAGCCAGGCGATTCTTGGTGTCAGACTCCCCGCGTTGAGCCTCGGGGTTGACGGGGCTCAGTTGATGGGCTTCGGAGAATTTTTCGTGGGCATTGCGAAGATCAGGAATCCGTTGGGCCGCAGTCTTGTTGGGTTGATTGGATTGGTCGTCTGCCTTACGGGCCTCTTCTAGCAGCAGCTTCAGCAGCTGTGACCGGACGAATACGTCATTTTCCAGAACCCTGGGTTCACCGGGTGAATTCTTGAGGGCCAGCTGATAAGCATCGAGAGCGGCCCTCCAGCGGGCGATCGTCTCATCCAAGTTTGCGGACCGAGACTCGACTCCGAGTTGATATTCCGCATTGCCGCGTTGGAATCGCGCAAGGTTGGCCAACGTCGGATGGTTCAGCGTCTCTACCCGGTCAAAGGCCACGAGGGCGTCTTCCCATCGGTGGGCGGCGTAGGCGGCCACCCCGGCGTTGTATTGGATATGGGGACTGTTGGGCTGAAGTTCGGCCAGTTGGGCCAAGGTGTCGGCGACCGTTTGCGGTGCACCATTGGTCAATTGATGCTGAAGCTCCCGAATGTTCAGGGGAGCTGTGGCTGAGAAGGCCGGAACTGGAAAAGTAAATACCCAGACCAAAGCCAGAACCAGCGGTGTCAGGGACAGGCTCAGCCGAGGGGAGAGCTTGCTGACGACAAGGGACAGGCTCCGAGTTGGGAACAGATCGGAGGGGTGCTGAGGCCGTCGGAGGGTATTCATGGGACGACGGGAGGTGACATGGGGCGGATGGCGGAGGGTACGCGAGGGCGTTGGTGGCGGCGGACCCCAACGATGGCCTGGGCCACCAGGGCAACAATGGCCAGGGTCAATGGCAGCGGGTAGGCTTCGACGTAGTTCTTGCTGTCCTCCCGGGCCGCGCTTTCGGCCAACGGGGCCAAAAATTCCTGCCGGAGCGTGGTGAAGCCTTCTCCTTGATCCCCCAGGGGTACGTAGCGGCCTCCGGTGAGCGCGGTGATCCGTTTGAGGTTTGCTTCATTCAGGCGGGAAACAACTTCTTGGCCCGAGGCGTTCTGTGCCACGCCACCCCATTGGATCCGGGGAACCTTGGAACCGCCCCGGGTCCCCACACCGACCGCGCAGACCTTGACACCTTGACGGGCCCAACGGCGGGTGAACTCCAACAGTTGATCGCCCGAATCTTCGCCGTCAGTGACCAGAATGACCACCCGGGGTTGAATGCTGTTGGTCTGGAAATATCGACCAGCTCGCTCGATGGCGGACCCCAGGTTGGACCCGGCCGTCTCACCATCCATCTCCACCGTGTAGGGTGAGGCATAACGCAACATGGCCTGGATGGCCCGTGTGTCGAAGCTGAGTGGGGCGTTGAGGTAGGCCACACCGCTGAAGGTGATCAACCCGACTCGGTCCGATCGGCTGGAATCTAAGAAACGGGACAATGCGTTGGTGGCCGCAAACCACCGATTGGGGCGGACATCGGTCGCCAGCATGGAGCGGGAGAGATCCAATGCGATGAGATAGGGGACTCCTCTTAGCTCGGATTGCTCGTCGGTTCGGAAGGTCAGGGGTCGAGCCAATGCCAGGGGCAGCAGAATGGCCACAGCCACGATCAATGCCCGGTCGGCCCGTTGGCGCCACGGCACCAGCCCAGGATCGGACCACGGCCGGTCGGCACTGCCGGAGAACTGCGCTATCCGCCGTCGATTGCGCCGCCTTTCCAACACCCAGACTCCAGCCATCATGGCAATCAGGACCGGAATCAGCAGCAGCAGCCCAGGGTGCGCGAATCTCATGGCAGGTTCCTCCGCAGGAGCGAATTCCAGATCCATCCACCGAGCCACAGCAGCGACCCAAGGGTCACGGGCCAGACAAAAAGCTCCTGCCACAGGACAAAACGCTTTTGGATCAGGTCCCGTTTCTCCAGTTGGTCGATGAGGTTGTAAATGCCCTGCAAGGCCCGTGTGTCGTTGGCTTGGAAGAACTGGCCGCCAGTGATGCGGGCTGCTCGGTTGAGGTCGTGGTTGGCAGCGACCGAGGGTATGACCATCTCCGGACCGATCAGGACCGAGTAGAGTTTGACCTTGTCGCGAACTAGTTGCCCGATGATCTCCGATGCGCGGGGGCCGGAGGAGTTGTCCCCATCGGTCACGAGGATGACCACCCTGCTCCGATCGCTGTCCTTGCGCAGGAAGTTTCCCGCTGCCATCACCGCCCAACCAATGCCCGTTCCGGTGGCCAGATCGGTTTGATGCATGGATTCAATGGCCCAGCGATGATCCAGGGTCAGCGGGCTGACCAGGAACGGGTTTCGCGCAAAACAAACGATTCCGATGCGGTCACTCGGGCGACCCAGAATGAACTTCTCGGTGACATACTCAAGGGCGGCCCGGCGTGTGACCCGTTTGCGATCCAGTCGGAAATCGGTTTCTGCCATCGAACGGCTGAAGTCGAGCGCCAGCATGATGTCGATGCCCTTGCTCGGGTCGGGCAGATCGCCTCGAGGCATCCGCGGCCTGGCCAGACCCAAGATGAGGAGTGCCAGAGGAACCAAGGTCCATAGCGCATGCGTGGCCGCCCGCTGTCGGGCCGGGATGCGGCCCAGGTGGCCGAGTCCGGCCAGTGACGGAACCGCCAGTGACGGAACCGCCCTCGGTCGTCGTCTGAACCACGCGAGTGCAGGCAGCACCAACAGGCCGAGCAAGACCCACGGGTGGAGGAACCCAATGGCCAAGAGGTCCTTCAAGGGTTTCCTCCCTTCTGAACTGGTGGCAGCCCGGCACACTCCCGGATGAGCCGCTCGGCCGTGTCAATGAGTGCGGCCAGTTCTGATTCAGTGGCTCCTCCTTGGGCGAACTTGAGGAGATCGCACCGGCCTAGAAAATCTCGTAGGGTCGCCCGGTGGTCGGCATTGAGACGTGGGTCCGACGCCGCCAATTCCAGAAACTCTCGCGAGGTCTGGAAGCGGACCGAGAAGGCATACCGGGCCTCCAAGTAACCCCGCAGAATTTCGCTCACATCGACGGCGAAAGGATGTGCGACCCAGAGGCCGCGGTTGGATCGCAGAGCGTTCAGACGGGCCAGGAAGGCCTCATGCGGCGGCGGTCCAACGGGGATGATGGGTGTGGGTGTTGTGGGGTGTCGCTGAAGCCACCAGCGCCTCAGGCTGTAGGCGATCAGGCCGATTACCATCGGCAGGCTCAGGAGCAGCCATGGGTTCTCCCACCATTGTGGCAGGGGAACCAGAGTCAGGTCCTCGATGAGCCGATCGGGTTTCATGGGTGCATCTAGGCGGGACTCAGGCGATGCGACGTCGTGCGGCGTGGTCGAGGAAGCCCTGGAGGCGCTGAGCCCAGGGCTGATCGGTGCGGACTTCCAGTTCCGGGATGCGCCCTCCGCGGAAGGTGGCGATGAGTTGATCCCGTCGGGCCTGTCCGGCCATTCTCCATCCCTCCCGGACACGTGGATCACTGGAATCGACCTCCAGCACTTCGCCGGTCTCGGAGTCTTGCAGGAGGACCCATCCCACATCGGGCAGTTCGAGTTCGCGTTGGTCGCTCAACCGCAAGGCCATCATCTCATGCCGCTGATTGGAGGCTTTGATGGTGCGGGTCCAGCCCGCGGTGTCGGGGTCGTGGAAGTCCGAGAGGACGAAACTCAGCGTCGGTCGGGTGAAGAGGTTGTTCAGAAACCGCAGCGCCGCGCCAATCGAAGTCCCGGAATGCTTGGGTGTGGCGAAGAGCATCTCATGCAGCAGACGAGTGACGTGTGCGCGGGTCTTGCGAGGCGGGATGTACCGTTCCACTCGATCCGAGAAGAGAATGGCCCCGACCCGGTCGCCATCCCGCACCGCGCTGAAGGCGAGGGAGCCTGCCAGAATGGCAGCCATTTCACGCTGTGATGCAATGCCTGCCGCCGCATTCGCTTCCGAGCCGAAGTCTCCACTGGCTGAGATATCCACCAGGAGCATGACCACCAGCTCTCGCTCCTCGACGTGGCGTTTGATGAAGGGTTTGCGCAAGCGTGCGGTAACATTCCAATCAATGCGGCGGACATCATCGCCGGGCACGTACTCGCGCACGTCGGCGAAATCCATGCCCCGCCCTTTGAAGACGCTCCCCAATCTGCCACCCATCAGCTGCTCGCTCACCAATCGGGCCCTCACCTCCACGGATCGGAGGCGCTGGATGTAATCGTTGGGCAGCATGAAGTGTTTGAGTTGGTCCGCCGATCCGACTCGGGATGGCGAGAGCCTAGCCCCGTTATTCTGGCCCCGTTATTCGGCGGTGGCGAGGTATTCGACGAGGTTGCGGATGTCCTGCTTGGAGAGCAGGTCGCCGAATCCTTCAGGCATGCCTGAAAGGCCTTTCTCGCGACCGGTGATCTCAGATTTCTTGACGGTGATCAGTCCATCTTCGGCCGAGTTGAGCACCAGCTCGGTCGCCGATTCCGATTTGATGACACCCGCGTAGCTTTGGCCGCCTTTGAGGTTCACCAGCACGTTCTCAAACCCCGCGGCGATCGCGGCGTTGGGATAGAGGATGCTCGTCAGCAAGTAGGCCCGGCCGTTCTTCTTGCCCAGCCCGGTGAGTTCGGGACCAACCTCGCCTCCCTCGCCCTGAACCTTGTGGCAGCGAACGCAACTGACCTCGGCCCTCTCAGCGAAAACCTTTTTGCCGGCTTCGGCATTGCCTCCGACCAGGCAGGCCTTCCAGGCGGCGGAGGGATCTTTCGCGTCGAGACGGCTCTTGTATTGGCTGAGCAACGGCTTGAGTGACTCACGCTCTCCGGCCGCCTCCACGACATCGAGTTCCAGTTCTGGTGCCACGGTGCCTGCGAGCACGCCTTCCATCCAGTTCTTGAGGAGAGCGTCAGCCTCGGCACCCTTCACCGAGCCCAGCGTGGCCAAAGCCGATTGCTTTTCGGTGACCGTGCCGGAGGCCAAGGCCTTCTCCAGAGGTGCTGTTGATCCGCCTGCTGTGGAGCCACCACCGGATCCATTATTGCGGGCCGCGACCGGCGGCACCTCGACAGCGAGTTGGGTGGCCAGGCTGCGGACCTTTTCATCCTTGTCTTCCCGGGCGGCGGCCAGAGCAGGCGCGTAGTCGGGTGTTTGCAGGAGCGACAAGGACCGTAGAGCGTCTGAGCGTGCGGCGCCATCGGCGGATCCCTGAATCACCAGCGCGGACAGCGCGGACGAGGCTTCGGTGATCTTGAGAGTCCCCGCGGCCCGGGCAGCGGCTGCGCGGACCGCGTTCGGCGCCGAGGCCAGTAGGGCGTTGGACACCGGTTTCAATGCCTCATTGGGCACCTTTTCGGAGCGGGCGAAGGCCGTCGGACGCCAGAGCCCGGTGATGCGGTCGCGGCCGGAATTGGCGGGCCACTGGCTGAGGGCGTCGATGGCCTCGGCCCGTAGAGTCACCGGTGCGTCTTCGCGGGTCGCATAGGTGGCCAGGGCTTTGGCAGTGGCCTCGGTGCCGAAGCGGTAGTTGGCGTTGAGGACCCGACGCATCAACGGTGCCTCGGTCAGGCCGGGGCGCTCGACCAAGCGAGCCAGGGCCTCAAGTGCTCCCGGAATGGGCTGGTCGTTGATGGCGCGAGCGGCCTCGGTGACGATGCGGGGCGAGGCATCCCCAAGAAAGGAGGCGATTTCATTGCGCTCCAGTTTGCGCATCGCCAGAAGGATTCCCATGCGCACCGATTCGTTGGGGTGCCGCACGTGGTTGATCAGCGCGTCGATGTCGTTGGCTCCGATCAGGGCCACCACTCCGGCATGTCGCAGATAAGGATCCTTGTCGGCGTTTTCCGCCAGCAAGTCGAAGAGGGCGGGGACCGATTCCCGGCGGCCCAGCTTGCCCAAAGCGATTGTGCTGAGGGTGCGCGTGTGCAAATCGCTGTCGCGGGTCAGTCGGATGAGTGCCTCGTAAGAGCGCCCGTAGCGCGCGTCGCCCAGCACGGTCGCGGTCACGGCACGTACCTTCTCATCGGTGTCAGACAAGAGGGGAATCAGGCGTTCCAGCGACTCCACTCGGGTGCCCGACACGCTGGTGTTGCGCTGGGCGCGTGCGATTTGTCCGACACCCCAGATGCCATGCAGACGGGCCTGAAGGGTTTTGCCGGAGAGGGCCGCCTTGAGCAGGGACTTGTCGTCTTGACGCGCGGCCAGCTCAAATTGAGAACCCAGTCGGACCCGGTAATTGGGGTGCAGGAGCGCCTTGGCCAATTCGCTGGTGGATCGCTGTGAGAAGCCGGCCGCCAACAAGGCCTGGGTCTCGCGCACCAATTGCGACTGTGAATGGCGAGGGTCGGAGAAACGGTAGATGCGTCCCTTGCCCACCGGTTCCCAGCCGTCGAACCAGTCGAGCACCCAGAAGGAACCATCGGGACCCCAATGGCCATCGGTGGCATTGACCGACCAGATGAACTTCTGGTCGTCGACAATCTCGAAGCCCGCGCCCTTTGCCTTGTGCTTGAACTTCCACAAGCCGGATCCGCTGGAGCTGCCGCGGAAATCACAGAGGGTGAAGGTGTCGTTCCACTCGGGGCCGCTGCCAGTCCCTTCGTAAAAACTGACTCCGCTGGGGCCGGATGAGATGTTCTTGATGGGAGGGGTGAGGTAGGCCGGCTGGGAGTCGTTCTGCGGATACCACATCTTCTCTGAATTCCACGGGCCGCGCGGGTTGGGGGCACTCCGGCCTTCGAGGAATTGCCAGCCGATTCGCCAGCCGCTGTCGCCCCCTTCGACCAGCCAAGTCCACCGTGCCTGATCGCCGCCGTCTGAATTATTGTCGCCAGTGAAGAGGTTTCCCCACGCATCGAAAACCATGTCCTGCGGATTGCGAAGGCCCTGATAGACCATCTCGAGATGCGATCCGTCGGGTTCGCAACGGAAGACGGCTCCGCTGTCCGCTGTTCCTACCAAGTGCCCTTCGGTGCGGATCATCGAAGCGCGATCACCGATGGAGAAGTAGAGGCGACCGTCCGGTCCAAAGACCAGGCCATGGAGATCATGGCCGAGGAAACCGACGCGGATCCCGTGGCCATAGCTGATGCTGCGACGTTCGTCGGCGATGCCGTCTCCATCCGCATCGCGGAGTCGCCAGACATTGGGGATATTGGCAAAAAACACATCCTTGCCCCGCGCCAGCACACCGGCAGCCACGCCATCCAGTGGGGTGGCGAAGTTTTCGGCGAACACAGTGGAGACTGTGGCCTTGCCGGTACCCTGAGGATCTCGGAGGAGGCGCACGCGCTCGGTGTTGGTGTAGTAGCCCGCCATTTGATCGGGCTTGAGGTGCCGTTGCATCATCGCCAGACGGTCATCCACCGACTTGCAGGCAAGGTCCTCATCGAGCCAGTCCATGATGCCGCGGATGTCGGGGACTCCTCGCCATGCGCGGAAACTCTCGGCCACGAAGACTCGGCCGTCG
This sequence comes from Akkermansia muciniphila, assembly GCA_945883815.1. Taxonomy (GTDB): domain Bacteria; phylum Verrucomicrobiota; class Verrucomicrobiia; order Limisphaerales; family UBA9464; genus SXXZ01. The sequence goes on from CAMCYJ010000011.1 coordinate 15,324, forward strand.
TCGGCGACATCGAAAGCGACGCCGTGGGCGACATTGGGCTCTGCCGCCCAGAGTTCGGCCTTCCAACCAGTCGGGTAAGTGAAGCGCTTGATGGCGCGTTCGGCCTCGTCCGAGGCGGCTGCGATGGTCGGAGCTTTGAAAGATGTCTGTTGAGGCCCGAGCTTGTGTTGAGCGTGGGTGGGAACTCCGGTGGTGGCGACGGCTCCCAGAGTGATGGCAGCCAGGCAACGGCGCAGAATGGGGGACGGAACAGGCATAAAGTACTGTAGGGTATGAGGGATGTCGGGTGAAGCAAGCGACCGCTGGTCCTGAACAACAAAAAATCCCCGTCACTTCAGTGCGGGGATTGTCTGAGAGCCTGTCTGAAAATGGGGAGGCGTCTCGGAGGTCAGCGCCTGCGGGTGACAAGAGCCCAGGCTGCCAGACCGAGTCCGGCCAAGGCCCAAGTTCCAGGCTCGGGCACTGTTGTCGGCATCACATCGAGGGTCATGGAGTCTAGGCTCAGGTGTTCGCCGGTCGCCTTGAAAGTGAGGTTGAAATCCTTGACGCCTGGATCGGAGACATTCCAGGTGTAGGCCAGCGAAATGTTGTTCCCCGGAAAGCCTTGGGAGGGGGAGATAGCCAGTGTCGTGGGGGTGCCACTCAGCGACACAGGTTTGTCTTGGGAAACGTAGTTCAGTCGCAGGCCTGAATAATCGATTTCGGTGCCGAGTGTTCGGATCTGAAAAGAAATTTGGGCGATCGGCTGGAGACTGCTGTAGTTCAACTTGAAATTGCCCGCTCCACCGACGCCCACGTAGATATTGCCGCTGCCGAGCACGGCGCCTACGGGATCCAGTTGGGTGAGGGTCGCTCTGCTGCCCATGTTGGAACCGCTCATGTCCGGTTGGTTGGCAACATTGTAGCCCGAGGAGAAGCGTTCCCATCCGGCGACTTCGGTTCCAGCAACCCCTCGGAAATAAGGGGCGTAGAAGCCATTGGTGGCTGCCGAGGAATTGGGGGTCAGTGTGGCCGCGACCAAGACTGCGGTGAAAAATGATTTCTGGATGTACATGATGCTCTGGAGTGCCTTCGGGTCACGCCCGGTTTCCGGGGCGAAACGAATGACGCCGGACCTTCGCACAGAGATTAAAATCGGCGACTCAAAATCTTTGACCCATGCGCTTTTGGGTAGGTGTATCAAGCCGCTTTGCGGCGGATTCCCACGATCCGGAAGGCTGCCTGCTGGAGAACCAGAGCTTCATCCAGATCGGCGCTGACCAGTTTGCGGTTGGCATCCAACAAGATACCCATCGCCTCGACCAATTCTTCGGTCCGATAATTGGCGGCTTGTTTCATGGCCTGAAACAAGACGAAGGGATGGGACGCCAACGGGTTGAAACGTCGGTCCGTCGGCATGGACGAAGCAGGGATGCGGTCGAGTTGGCTTTTGAACGAGTTGTAGTCCCGAGAAGGTTTCAGTGAGCCATTGGACAAGAGCTCCTTCAGCATCAGCAACGAGCGCACCTTCGAAATCAGGCCATAAAGGAGACCGATCTCGGACTTGCGTTTGTCGGTACCCACCCGGATTTCCCACAATTCTTCGTCCAAAGTGCGGAGGAGTTTGGCCAGATCGCGGTCTCCCAACGCTTCGGCGAGCGCGAACGCTCGAGCGATCTTCTGTCGGGAAACGCACAACTGGATGTCGCTCAGAGTGACGGTGTTGCGTTGGCCGGTGTAAAGAGAGAGCTTCTCGCACTCAGAGGCCAGCATCCGCAAGTTGGGGCCAACCCGGTTGACCAGTTCAGCCAGAGCCTCGTCGTTGGCCTCTTTTCCGGCCTCGCGCAGGATACGGATTGCCTCGGATTCCGCCTTGCTGGCCCAGTCCTTATCGTCTTGAGAGAGGGCTGTGAAAAATTCAACCGTCCCTTGTTTCTCGAAGGCTTTGAAGAATGCTCGCCGCTTATCGGGTTTGCCGGCCGAGACGAGCAAGCGGACGCCGTCCCAGCGGAAGGACTTGAGGGTTTCGGCCAACTCGGAGAGGGCCGATGTGACGGAGGTGGACCCTGCGGTTCGATCTTCGCCCAAGAAATTGCAGTTTTGGAACCATACCGCCTTCGCACCTCCGAAGAATGGCAGAGTGTTCAGGGCCGCGTGCAGTTTTGCGATCTTCTGTTGGGCCTCTCCGGCATTGCCGGCGGTGGCGTCGAGCACCTCGTGATCCATCCCACCGAGTTCAGCGCACCATTGGTCGTACAGGGCTCGAGCCCGATGTTTGACCGAAAAATCATCGTCACCACAAACCAGAACCATCGGGGCTGGGCTGGACTGATCGGGAGAGGAATTGGTAGCGGGTCGAGCTGCCATCAAGCCTGGTTGCCCGGTTCTTCACCGCTGTCTTCTTCGTCCGCATCCTCTTGCTCATTGGCGCCGGCTAGGTGCTCGCTCATGTCTTCCACATCACGGAAAAGGCTTCGAGTGACGAAGATGGGGCGTTTGACGGCACTGGCCAAGGCCAAGCAATCGCTGGGTCGTGCGTCGATCTCCACCAATTTGGTGCCCAGCTCGTTCTGTTGGCGCAGGATTAACCGAGCGAAGAACGTGGAATTCTTCAGGTCGGTGATCACCACTCGTTCCAGCTCGATTCCAAAGCCCTGAAAAATGAGTCCCATCAGATCATGGGTCAGCGGCCGATCCTTCGGAGTTCCTCGCAGGGCCATGCCAATCACCAGGCCCATGCTTTGTTCGACTTGGATGACGAACACCTTCTCGTCGTTACCGATGAACAAGGCGCACCCGCTGTTGGCGGGCAGGATGCCACGAATCTTCACCGGGATGACGTCATTCGCCATGGGGACAGGATAAGAACGGCGAGCGTGCTAACGCAAGCAAGCGTCCGGTGGGAGACTTTCCGATTCGATGGAGCCGTCCGCATCTGATGACAGGCTAGGGACAGGCTAGGGACAGGCTAGGGACAGGCTAGGGACATTTTCTAAGTGTGCATTGAATGATGGAATCAATCCTTTTAATTGGATCGATGGTCGGAAAACAATCTACCCCAATATTGATTGTATGAATAACGAACCTCCTCAAATTGCGCCGATGATAGATGCCGTGACTCGCGATGTACTCTCGATGATGACTGGAAGTCAGATCGAGTCTTCGGCTAATGAGCCAGCACCCGAATCCTTCGATGTCGACGGCGTGGCCGCAGTCGTCGGGATGACCGGTGGTCTGACGGCCAATGTTCATCTGGTGCTGGGCAGCAATGTCGCGCGCAAGGTTGTGGGTGGAATGCTGGGTTCTTCGCAGTTCGGCGATGCGGAGATGCGCGATGCGGTGGGTGAGTTGACAAACATGGTGGCAGGCGGCTTGAAGAATCGGCTGGATCGCTTGAATATCGTGCTGAAATTGACCATCCCGACGTTCATTCGGGGGCGCGAAATGCGAATTACCTCCCAGGGTTTCACTTTCGGTGCCATGAATTCCTTCCGTTTGGCTGGCTCCGATGAGCCGGTTCGGGTGATCGTGTTCGCCCGGATGAATAACTGAGACTCAGGCCTGCACGGGGCGGAGCCTGCTTGGGTTCGCGCACGGTGAAATCCCTGCGACGGGCCTCGTGAGGGTGGGTTGCGACTTGTGGTCGGGGGTGGTCGGAGCTTTGATCTGTCAGATTCAATGCGCTACATCGAACCACACGGCCACATGGTCAGCCGGACAACGGATGACTACATGGACATGGTCACAGCCGGCTGCGAGGCCGTTTGTGAGCCGGCTTTCTGGGCTGGATTCGACCGATCATCGGTCGACGGTTTCCATGACTATTTCCGTCAACTGACAGAGTATGAGCCGGCCCGCGCATCGCGTTACGGACTGCCGCATTTCTGCTGGCTGTGCATCAATCCCAAGGAGTCCGAGGATGTTGCTCTGGCCTCTGATGTTCTGGCGCTGATTCCGAAATTCCTAAACCGACCCAACGTGCTGGGAATCGGTGAAATCGGTCTCAACAAGAATTCCCGAAATGAGCTGAAGGTGCTGGAGATGCACGTGGATCTCGCGGCTAGGACCGGGCAGATGATTCTGGTTCACACGCCCCATCTGGAGGACAAGCTCAAGGGCACGCGCCTGATTCTGGACCTCCTGGCAGCCGACTCCCGGATCCGCCCGGAACGGGTGCTCATCGACCATGTCGAGGAGCATACGGTCCGAATGGTCCTCGACCGGGGGCATTGGGCCGGGATGACGCTCTACCCCATCAGCAAGTGTACCCCGGCCCGTGCGGTGGACATCTTGGATTGTCATGGTTCTGAACGCTTGTGGATGAACTCGGCCTGCGACTGGGGCGAGAGTGTGCCGTTGGCTATCCCCAAGACCGCTTTGGAGATGCGCCGTCGCGGGTGGACGGCCGAGGCGATCGACCGGGTCATCTATCAGAATCCGTTTCAATTCCTCGGACAGAATCCTAGGTTCCACCTTTGACCTTTAGTTGGGATTGACGCACGCGCAGTCCCGTCAGGAAGTCCGTTTCCGGGTCATTCCTCCTGTTTTTTGGCTGGCCCACTGAATAGCAGGTCGGCAACGCCCCCCCCCAGCTTTGATGCGGGAAAGGCAGACTATCCGGCGGGATTCGATTGGGAGGAACGTGATGGCTGGGCGAATTCTCTCGTAAAGCGATGCGTAAGCGAGGGACGGGCCAGTTGAGGGCCATAACCAGCAAGCAACGGGGCTTTTTTGAAAGAAGATGCCGGCAGCCAAACCGATGCCACTCTACCCTCCCGGTAGAGTCAGCGGGTTTGAGTCAGCGGTTGCCGAACCGATGAGAACTAAAGACGGAACATCGATTCCACCAAGGGCCTGAAGTCTTCCAGCGTGGGCGTTTTCATCTCGGGAACTTTGCCCTGGTCATCAAAACGCCGGACGCGAATGGCCCGATCAAACTGGGGTCGTTTCTCAAATTGTCGCGCCTCTGGTTCCTCCATGGGTCCACCCTGAAGGGACAGGCTTTGTTTAGAGGCGGCTGACAGTTCGGCAAAGTAACCCGCCTCTTTCCAGCACAGGTAACGCTTGGAATCGGCATGCATGCGGATCGGTTCGACCACCTCTGGGCCGAACCACTTCTCCAGTTGGTTGGCACCCACACGTTCATGCCGCGCGTCGATACCATGATCTGCGACATCCTCGCCGAGATCATGCAGGAGATGCCCGTAGTCATGCAGGAGGCTTGCAACGACAACCTCCGGAGCTTCGCCAGCTTGCTGGGCGAAGGTCGCGCATTGCAGGGCATGCTGAAGTTCTGTGACGTCCTCTCCGTAACTGCGATGCCCCTTGGCTTCGAAGACTCGGAAGATTTCAGTGACGATCTGGTGTGCGTTAAAAGAGGCCATGGGTGACAGGGCTGGATTTCAAGGCCAGCCGATTGCACCTGTATCCAAGCGGTAAAATGGAGGGTGTTCCAGACTCAATTTTGCACCCAGTCTCCTTTGATTTCGATACACCCAAGCATGTCCCTTTGGCGCGCAATGCGAATTCATCGTTGGACTGATTTAGCCGGACAATGGACCGGAGTTCGTAACCGATACTGTCCAACGCAGGTTCCGGTGCAACCGGGTTCGCTCACTTCACATCGAGCCCTGGAGTCGACCTCATGGAAACAAGACCTTGCTGACGGAGTGGAAACCGGTCCCAAAGCGGCGGGGGACGTGATGCCGGGTTTGCACTGGAAGGTACCCCGATGCGAACTCGTATCAGGTGCCAACAATCTCGCGCAGCGCGACGCCGCCATCAGTGAGGCTTCGGGGGCGGCCCAAGCCGTCGAGGAATTCGGCGCCGGGTGACAATCCCAACAGGTGGAACAATGTGGCTGAGAGATCCCGGGGACGCACTGGGCGGGTGTCGGGATAGGCTCCGATGCGGTCGCTGGAGCCGATGACTTGTCCGCCCGGGACCCCGGCTCCGGCCATGGCCAACGAGAAGCACGAGCCCCAGTGGTCCCGCCCGCCCACGGCATTGATTTTTGGAGAACGACCGAATTCACCCATGGCCACGACCAGGGTTTCGTCGAGCAGTCCGCGACTTGATAAATCGTCGATGAGGGTGGCGAAGGAGCGGTCGAACTGGGGGCACAGGACATCCCGGATGCGGCTGGCGTTGCTGGCGTGCGTGTCCCAGAGGGGGCTTCCGGCCACCTCGCTCTTGCCTTCCCGGGGCCAATTTACCTGGACCAGTCGAGTGCCCGCTTCGACCAATCGCCGCGCCAGCAGGAGGCTTTGGCCGAATTTGTGAGGACCATAGGCCTCGCGGACGGCGGCGGGTTCCCGCTCCAATTCGAAAGCGCGTCGACTGGCATCGGCGTGCAGCAGTTCAAAGGCCTTTTGGTGCGATTGATCCCATGAGGCGACTGCTCCGCTGCCCACTCCCTGACGAAATTGGGCGTCGAATTGTTCCAGGAGGTTTCGTCGCTCTTGCAGGCGCAAATCCGAGACTCCCGGTTGACGACTCAATCCCTCGATTTGCATCGGAAGTTGGGTGGGGTCGCAGCGCATGAGCATTGGGTGCCACGCGGGGCCCATGAATCCACCGTTCTGGCCGGGCCAGAGGATGTTGCCGTCATTGGCCAGGGGTTCCGGCAGCACCACGGACGACATGGGGGAGCGGGTGCTCGGTTTGAGCATCCCCACCACGGAGGCGATGCTGGGCCAATCTTGGGGCCCGGGGGGGGCATTCTCCGCCTTGGTCTGGGGTTCATAGCCCGTGAGCATGAATGCCCCGCTGGTCGAATGGGCATCGATCTCCGTGGTCATCGATCGGATGATACTGAGGCGATGGGCGACCTTGGCGGTGTAGGGTAGGGTCTCGCAGAAATGGGTCCCAGGAATCCGGGTGGCGATCGAGCGGAATGTATCACGGATCTCCGACGGGGCGTCGGGCTTGGGGTCGAAGGTCTCGTGCTGCGGCGGGCCTCCGGCCAAAAAGATGAGGATGCACGCCTTGGCCTGACCGAAGCGGGTACCAGTGCCCGTGTTGGCCAGCGATCCCAAGGCGCGGCTGCTGGGGTCCAGAAGATGGGACAAGGACAGCCCGAAGGCGCTCAAGCCGCCGACGCGAAGCCAGTCACGCCGGCTGCTCAGGGGGCCGCTGCAGGGGATCCGGGGAGCGTTCATGGCATGGGAAGTTTCTGAGGCTGAACCTCTCATGGGGACAGGCTCTGGTCCAAGGGCAATTCAACGGCCTGAGTCCGGTTGCAAAGAACATTTTCGTGGGCCTGTTCCGCGCTTGCGCCAGTTCCTGAGAGGGGCGGGTTGCCTGCTGCGTGGAGCTCAGTCACTTTGGGTTCCATGATGTTGATCCGCAGGGGACATGAACGAGGGCATGCGGACCATGGTTGGTTGGATTCCTTTCATACCTTCAGTTTTGCCGATTATCACGATCCGCGTTGGATGGGGTTCCGAAGCCTGCGGGTCATCAACGATGACCGGGTTGCGCCGGGGATGGGCTTTGGCATGCACCCTCACCGGGACATGGAGATCCTGACCTATGTTGTGACGGGATCTTTGGAGCATCGAGATTCGATGGGCAACGGGCGGGTGATCCGGGCGGGCGATATGCAATACATGGCCGCCGGTACGGGGGTGCATCACAGTGAGAAAAACCCGTCCAGCGAGGATTGGGTCCACCTGCTCCAAATCTGGATCGTACCCGAACGCAGGGGAGTCACGCCTCGGTATGAGGAGAAATCCATGGCAGGGGCCGCTTCAGGGGTTCTGCATCTGGTTGCCAGTCGTGAGGGTCGAAACGGTTCCATGGTCATCCATCAGGATGTCGACCTCTGGCTCGGGAAACTCCGGGCTGGAGATTGTCTTCAGCTCCCTTTGGCATCTCATCGCCAAGTCTGGGTTCATGTGGCCGAGGGCCAACTGGAGCTCAACGGAGAGGCGCTGTCCGCAGGCGACGGGGCGGCAGTGTCTGAGGCCGACGGATTGGCACTGACGGCAACTGCTCCGGCTCAGGTGCTCATCTTTGACCTGGCCTGACAAATTCTGGATTCAAAGCGGCGGTGTCGGTCGAACGGGTTAGACTTAAATTCGAACCGGGGTTTGAACGAGAAAAACCGCGAATGGGGACGATGGCTCCAGAGGAAGGGCTCGAACCTTCAACCCATCGGTTAACAGCCGATTGCTCTACCATTGAGCTACTCTGGAACACCGAAATGAGCCTCGAACTTAGGCGGTTTTCTGGAGGGTCGTCAACCGTGAGTTCGAGTTTGTCAGCGAGAACTTCCGGGCAGCGATGCTTTCTTCTGGAAGATCAGGATGTGCTGACGTGGTAGGTTGGTCAGGTTTTCCAAGAATTCCAACCGCGGGTGCAAAGCCATTTCCTTGCGGACTTGGTTGGCTGTCATTTTGTGCAGGGGCTTGATGGGGATCCAGCGCTCCTCGCCCCGGTATTCGACGAATACGAGTCGGCCTCCCGGCTTGAGTGCATCGGTCATGCGACGGGTCATCTCCCAGGGGTGATCGCACTCGTGGTAAACATCTACCAGGAGGATGAGGTCGAGGGTGTTGTCGGGCAGTCGGGGGTCGGTGGTGGTGCCCAACACCGGGACCACGTTGGTGATGCCGCGCGACAACAAGTTGGTGCGCAGGAAAGCGATCATCTCCGGTTGGATGTCGTTCGCATAAATCTTGCCGGTGGGACCCACGACTCGGGCCATGCGCCAGGTCAGGTAGCCGCTGCCCGCTCCGACGTCGCCGACCTGGTTGCCGGGCTTGAGTCCGAGGGCGCTCACCAGGCGATTCGGGGCCTCCTCGGTTTCCCGCTCTTCCCGCTCCAGCCAAGGGGCCCCCTGATGGGACATGAAGTGGGCGATCTCGCGATCCAGGAACCACTTGCCGGTTCCGTCGAAGGATCCCGGGCGGTACTCGTAGGCGGGCGGCGGGGTCGGTTGCGATGGATCCGCAGCCCGCAGCGCCAACCACCCGGCATGGATGAGGAGAAACCAGAGGAAGTGCTTCATGGGTCAGCGGTTCAGAGTGCAGGCCTGCACGAAAGCCCGGAACATCCGGGAGTGTTCGGGATGAGTAGCGTAAAGGCGTTCAGGATGGAACTGGACCGAGGCGAACCACGGGAGCAGTCCGGAACTTTCCGATCGAAGCTCGGTTCCTTCGATGACCCCGTCGGCCGCACTGAGGGTGATCCGGAGCGGGTCTGCCAAACGGTGGATCGCCTGATGATGCGTGCTGTTCACACCCAGGGTCTTGGTGCGGTAGATGGCGGCTGTTTGAGTGTCGGGAAGAATATCGACGGGGTGGACCGCCTCGAATCGGCGGTTCATCTGGGCATGGGGGATATCGCCGGGACGCTGGGAGGGAAGATCGACATACAGGGAGCCTCCGAGGGCGACGTTGACCAGTTGATGCCCTCGGCAAATGGCCAACAGCGGCTTGGGGCGACGGAACAATTCGTCCAGCAAGGTCAATTCCATCACGTCGCGATCCGGTTCTGGGAACTCACAACGCTCCAGCAAATCCGGCGGGACTTCAGGCCAGTAGAGCTTGGGATGGATGTCGTCTCCGCCGGTTAGCAGGACTCCGTCAGCCCGTTCCAGATACTCCGTCAAACGCCCACGGTGGGTCAGCTGGGGCAAAGCCAGAGGAAGGCCTCCGGCATCCAAGACCGCCTCCAGGTACCGGCTGCTCACGCTAATGGAGTGATCGGGGAATTCCGCGCCGGCGGCGTGGGTGCTGGGCGTCACCAGAATGATCGGGCGGCTCATAAGCTTCAGTCTGTCCCCAAATCACGGCGATTCAAATGGGAAACCCTCTGGCTCACTCAAAACCGGTGCTCAGGAAACTTTTCCCGGATGTGTTTTCGAACGGCCTCGATGTGTTCAGGGGGATATCGGCGGCGCACATAGCCTCGCTCCAGGGCGTCGAGGAGCTCGAGCCAGTCCAAGAGCGGTGGTTCCGGCATGGGAACCCACTCGATGTCCGATCCGCGTCGCTTGGGGCGTTCGAAGAACTTCCACTGGTCTCCCACATGTTGGGCGTAGACGTGGCGTTTGATCCCGTCGGGTCCCGGGGTGGTCCACCCGATGTCTGCTTTAGCTCCCATGATCTGTGTCAGGATTCGGTTTCCGGCAAATCAACCGAGGCGACCGCCATGGCGGCGATGCCTTCTTCTCGTCCCACGAAACCCATGGTCTCGTTGGTCGTGGCCTTCACACCGACCTTGCCCGGAGAGATGCCCAGCGCGGTGGCGATGTGCGTCTTCATGGCGGTGATGTGCGGATAGATCTTGGGCTGCTCGGCGATGAGGGTGGCGTCGATGTTGACGATCCTTCCGCCCCGCGCCTGGACGCGACGGGCGGCTTCCTCCAGAAAGATCCGGCTCGGGGCATTTCGCCAGGTCGGATCGGTATTGGGGAAGAGATGTCCGATATCGACCTCGCCGATCGCCCCAAGGACGGCATCGGTGATGGCGTGCAGCAGGGCGTCGGCGTCCGAGTGACCGTCCAAGCCCTTGCTGTGCGGAATCTCAACACCCCCCAAGACCAGCCTGCGATCGGGGACCAGACAATGGACATCGTATCCGATGCCGACGTGTACCATGCACGTACTCTACGGCCGGTGTGGCCCGGCGTGAATGCGGAAAACGCGATGGATTCTGAGGCGGTTCACATGAGCTTCAGCTTCGGTAGGTCCTGCGAGTCGACCAATCCCACGGGTTCCTTGCGGGCATTGACCACGATCAGGTCGTCGATGTTGCGATCGTTGAAGATACGCAGGGCATCCACGGCCAGTGCGTCATCGCGAATGGTGATGGGGTTGCGAGTCATGACCTCCTTCAGCGGCCGTTGGAGGATGTCTTCGTGGGCTGCGAGCCGGCGGCGGAGATCTCCGTCGGTGAACACACCGGCCAATCGCCCCTTGCCATCGACCACGCTGACCGAGCCGGTCTTGGCGTGGGTCATGGTCAAGAGACCATCCTGCACAGTCTGATCTTGGCGGGCCACGGCGTTGCGCTGGTCGCGCCGCATGATGTCGCCGACCTTGTAGAGCAGGGCGCGCCCGATCGCTCCAGCCGGGTGGCGCTGGGCGAAGTCCTGCTTCCGGAATCCGCGAGCGGTCATCACGGCGATGGCCAGGGCGTCGCCCATCACCAGTGTGGCAGTGGTGGAAGCCGTCGGGGCCAGATTGAAGGGACAGGCTTCCCGAGGAACCCGGATGTTCAGGATCACGTCGCTGTGCTGCCCCAAAGTGGAGCCCGGATTGCCGGTCAGGGCGATGATCTGGACGGAAAACCGACGCAGCGCCGGCAGGAGGTCATTCCACTCCGAGGACTCTCCCGAATAGCTCAGCGCGAGGATCAAGTCGCCATCCTGCACGATGCCAAGGTCTCCATGCAGGGCGTCCACCGGATTGAGGACCACGGCCGTGGAACCCGTGCTGCTGAGCGTGGCTGCGATTTTCTTGCCGATGTTGCCCGACTTGCCGACACCCAGCACGACGATCTTCCGGCGGGCAGCAAGTGTCGTGCACGCCAACTCCACGCCCCGGTCGAAGGACTCATTCAGGGAGCCTCTGACGGAACGCAGTGCGGCCAATTCTATGTCGAAGACCTGGCGGGCGAGTTTCAGATGGCTCACACGGCAACGGTGTCACCGGTGGAGCCGCGGATCAATGGTTCGACTGGATCGACGGGATTTCGGCCGGGGGTGGAAGGGTTCCCGTGATCTTTTGGACATGGAATCTCAGAGTTTCGATGAGTGTGCTCATCACTGCAGTAAGGGCCCCTTGCCAGACTGCTCCCAGACGCAGTGGGGGGATGTTGGTGATGGGCAGCATCCTCAGATCCTTGGCGGTAGAGCTTCCGGGTATGGCCAGACCCAGGCCGATTCCGAATCCGTTTTGGACGTAGACCTCCACCAGTTCCAAATCGGTGACTTCGACCCGGGAAGGCCATTCCAGCGAGCGGCTCTCGAGAAATTCCCGGAAGCGTCGGGGAGCCAATTCGGTAGCGGTGATGGAAATTAGTGGGTCTTCCAGGCTCTCCGTCGCCAGTGCATCGAAGATTTCCGAGGCGTTTCGGAATCGCGAAGTCTTGGGAACCAGCAAGACCAGCGGTAGTTCCAGCAACGGCAGATGCTGCAGTCCCTTGGCGCCCTGGCCTTCGAGCAAGGTGATTGCGAAGTCCAGTTCCTGCCGCTCCAACCAGGCTTCCACCTGAGGCTGCTGGCCCGCCCGCAGCGTGAGTTGGAGGTGAGGGAAATGCTTGCGCACTTCTTGCAGGACCCGAGGCAGGTGGTCTCGCAGGGCCACAACCGGGGCAGCCACTCGAAGGGTTTCCCGGGAAGCACTTCGAAGGCGTTTCTCCATGCCGCCCAGTCCGCCGAAGAAGGGGTGGATGAACTCGTAGAGCTCGGTACCCGCTGGCAGTAGCTCAAAGGGGCGTCGGCGAAAGAGCTTCACTCCCAGGTGGGATTCCAGTTGGAGCAACTGCCCGCTGACGGCGGGTTGCTGGATTCCATAGGGCATATTGCGCACCGCCTCCATGATGCCGCCATACCGCGCCACATAATAGAAAAGCTCCAGATGGTGCACATTCACTGGAACAAACAACCACGGTGACGGTCACTGGGCAATGACGGCTTCCGTGCGTTTTCCTCCGTCTTTGGGATTCCCTTTGACGGTGGGTCCAGTGAAACTCTCTTGAAGCCTTCACCAAAACTGTTCGTCAACCGAGTTCGTATGAAGATCCTCTCTTCCACCGTTGCAGCGGCAAGCCTAACGGCCTTCGCGGCTCAGGCCGCCGTCGATTTTTCCAAGGATATCGCCCCGATCCTCACCGAGCATTGCCTCAAGTGCCACGGCACCGAGAAACAGAAGGGCAAATATCGGGTGGATTCCAAGGAGACCGCCTTCAAGGGAGGCAAGAGCGACAAGCCTGCGGTGGTGGCCGGAGACCCGGACAAGAGTGAAATCATCCACCGCGTGTTTCTGGCCAAGGACAACGACGAGTTGATGCCGCCGGAGGGTGGTCCTTTGGCGGAACCCATCCGGGCCAAGCTCAGGGAATGGATCAAAGAAGGCGCCCAGTGGCCAGAGGGAGTCGTGCTGACAGCCGCCGTGGCGGCCCCGGCTCCGTCGGTCGTCAATCCCGCCCGCCCTGCTCGCCCAGTTCCGCCGCTGCCGCAATTGCCCAAGGAGTATCAGGCGGCTTCCTCTGAGGCTTCGGGAATCGCGGCCCTTTCCAAGGTCGGGATTGAAGCTCGACCCATTGCCATCGGAGTGCCCTGGAAGGAAGCCAACTTCCGTCTGAAGGGTCCCGAAGTGACCGACGCGACCCTGACTCCGGTTTCCGGAATCAACAGCTTGATCGAGCTGCGCTTGGGCAACACCAAGATCACCGACTCGGGTCTCAAGCAGATCTCCGGCCTCACCCACCTTCAGACGCTGGGGTTGGAATTGACCGCGGTCACCGACGCGGGGCTAGATCATATTCAAGGGCTCCAGAACCTGGTGTACCTGAACCTGTATGGCACCAAAGTGACCGATGCTGGTTTGGCCAAACTCTCGGGCCTCAAGCACCTCCGCAATCTTTACGTCTGGCAGACTCAGGTGACCCCGGAGGGGATCAAGAAGCTTCAGGAGGCGCTGCCGGGTTTGGACATCAACAGCGGTTGGGTGGCTCCCCCGGTTGAGAAGAAGGACGAGGCCAAGAAGGAAGAGCCGAAGAAGTAGTCTCGGGCGTGCGAGGCGGAGCGATTGGAACCTGCTCTTGAGGCTTTTGGCTCAAGGCAGTTCCAGTTCAATCCAAGCTCTCGATTCAGTCATCCCCCGGCGTCCATCACTGGATGCGGGGGATTTCTCGTTTCAGAGAGGCCGTCGACGACGCAGGTCTGCCCCTCGGATCTCCGGAATCAAGAGCCCGCAGGCCGCCACAATCATGGCCGACGCAATCCATCCCATGGTCGCCGGTGACAAGGTTTGGACTGCTTGGAAGGCACAAAGGGGAGCCAGTACCCCTCGGATTCCGGTGGAGAAGGTGTGGACGGCCATGTAGTCGGTCACATGGGCGGGTGGGGCCACCTTGGTGACCCACAGGCCCCAAGCGACGTCGCCACCGGCGGTGGAGATGCCATAAAAAATGGCGCCAATGACGAGCCCCACCGGGGTCTCACTCATGAAGAACGTGGCGATACCGACGGCGAAACCCGCATTCAGGGTGACGCGAAGTCGGAAGAAGTTCATTCGGTCGAACAGACGTCCCCAAATCGGACTCATGATCCAGCGGGCGGCGTTGGGAATCACCAAGGTGAGCCAAGCTATTTGCGAAGCGCTCAGTCCGAGGCCGAAACGCGGATTACCGAGGTACTCCACGCGGATGGGCAGCATGGCGAGGTTGGCGAAACCCATGAGCATCCAAGCCAGCAGTGCGTTTCGGAATACTGGGTCTTCACGGACGAAGCGCAGTCCTTGCAGGGGATGGATTGCAGAACTCGAATCCAACGCTCGGGTGGGGATTCGACGCACTGCGGCGGCCGCGGCCCAGTAGGCCAGGGCAAAGAGGGCGGTCATCCAACGCCAACGGTCGGAGGCGAAGGAGGAAGAGCTCGAAGATACGTGGGTGGGTATCAGGCCGCTGCTGAGGATTTGTCCGCCGATCCACGCGAAGACCATCGCTGCGGCGATGCGGACCATGAAGGCGCTGGAGTACAAGCGGCCCCGCTGGTCGGTCGGGTAATTGTCGTGGTAGATCTGGGTCATCAGCGGGATGGCGCAGGTCGAGGTGAGCAATGCCAATACGCAGCCCATGGTATAAATCACCGGGTGAGGAAAAACGGTCACCAGCAGGCAGCTCAGACCTCCGAGCCCCAGCAGACTGGAGACGGCGCGGGAGGGCTGCAGTCCGAGGCTGCGGGCGGTATTCACCACCAATGGCGAGATCAGCAGACCGATGGAGGTGCCGGCGGCGATCAGAGCCTTGGCCCAGGGCCCCAGATCAAAGACCCGCGTGGCGATGAGCAGTAGGAAGGTGTTGCCTGCGGTCTCGATGATACCCCCGAAGACCGAGCGCCAGCGCTCCATCCGGAAGGTGATTTGAGCGCGTTCGGCGGGGCTGATCATGGGTTGGGGCCGCTGGGCTCCGCTTCAGGAGCTGCTGGGCGGCTCCTCATTCGGACTCCGTCATCGGGTTTTTGACGGCATCGGCGATCCGGCGAAGCCATTCCCAGGTGTAGAGCCCAGTAGCGTGGCCATCGCCCCAAAGGGGTTGGACGGCGTAGTTGCCGACCCAGGGTAGCTTGCGCAACTGAAAGGATTCTGTCGCATACGGTCTTTGCGGGGGCCGGTAGGTGGTTCCAAAAATGTCGGTTTCACCCATGCAGGCGGCGCAGGGGCAGAAGCGACGGAGACTTTCCAGGGGGATGAAATCTTCTCGGCCATCCACCCAGCGGATGGCCAGTTCTTGTGCGAAGAGGGTGATGTCGGCCGGTTGCATCAGGCCGACGGTGGTGCTGGGTGGGTTTCCCGTCCAGCGGCTTCGGTGTCGTGCCGATTGCGAAACTGGGAAATTGCCGCAATCCTATCTTCATGGTGGCGCGCTGCTCGATCTTGATTTTCAGCCTGTGGCTGACGGCTCGCGCTGTGAGTGCTGCCGATGTGAGCCCGTCGGCTGAAGACGTGGTGAGGGGTCTGGTGGAACGTCTCAAATCCATGCCGGAGCTCCAGGAGGGCCGAGCATACATCTGCCGTCGGCTCACCGTTTTTGAGACCCTCGAAGCCGACGGCCAGATTTCCGAGCGCAAGACCAAGGAGTATCGCGTGGCGGTGACCAACGGCGTGGAAACGACGCGACTGGTGCGCATCGATAACCATGAGCCGCCCCCGGCTGATGCCCGTAGCGAGGAGCGCAAGGATCGTGAGGCGCGCGAGCGCTATGGCAAATCCAGCGGCGTGAAGAAGCGTCGAGGGATGGAGGTGATCGACGAGTCGCTCATCCGGCGTTTCGATTACCGATGGGTGGGCCATGAGGTGATTGCCGGTCGAACGAATCACGTTCTGGAATTCTCAGCCCGACACGCTGAACCGGGACGGAGCTCGGCCAACGCCTTCGCCGACCGGCTGATGTCTCAACTGCAGGGCCGCTTGTGGATCGACACCCAAGAACACGAGTTGGTCCGGGTGGAGGCTCGACTGGGCAAGAGTTTTGACGTGCTCGCAGGGGTCGTGGCCTCGATCCAGAAAATGACCCTGTTGATCGAGCGCTTTCGCCTGCCGGACGGACGGTGGGTGGATGGTCGGTTCCAGACAGCCTTTGAGGGACGCAAGTTCCTCAGCGCGCTGCGCATGCGCTTGCAAGTCGAGCAGGACCGCTACGAGACCGCGACGGTCAAGCCGGGGTGATTCAACGACGGCGCGAAGCCAGCCATCGATTCGTCTGATCCAGCAGCACGGCAAGGATGACCACCGCACCGATGATGATTTGCGAGAAGTTCTGGTCGATGCCCAGGATGACTATTCCGCTGGAGATCAACTGGATGATCAAGGCTCCTAGCAAGGCACCGAGAGCCGTGCCGCGTCCGCCCGTAAGGCTGGCTCCACCGACCACTGCTGCGGCGATCACGTTCAGTTCATAACCGTTGCCGTCGGCTGAGGTGGCCGAACCGTAGTAACCCAGCGATAGCAGTGCGGCGACGCCAGCGGTCAGTCCGGAGACGGCGAACACCCCGAGCTTCACGCGCCCGGTCTGGATGCCACTGAAGCGGCTGGCGGTTTCATTGCCGCCCACTGCGTAGATGCGACGTCCGGGAACAGTCCGCGTCAGCCATAGTCCCCCGACCACGGCGACCAATACCATGGCTCCGAGCGGTACCAGGGTGAGACCACCGGGAGTCGTCCACTTGACCCCGGAGCGGAATCCCTCCGGGAAGCCACCGATGCTCAGTCCGTGGGTCAGCACGAAGGCCACGCCCCGATAGATGGCCATGGTGCCGAGGGTGATGATGAACGGGTGAACCTTCAGCGCGACGCTCATGCCGCCGTTGGCCAGTCCGCAGAGCAATCCTGTTCCGAGACACACGGCGCAACCGAGCCACGCCCCTCCGGTGGCCGACGCCGCCGCGGGCCCTTCCGGTCCGAAGTTATGAAATACTTGCGCAGCCAAAACCCCTGACAGCGCGTAGATGGCTCCCACGCTGAGATCGATCTGGCCGGCGATGATCACAAAGGTCATGCCCACGGCCATGATGGCGAAGAAACTCGTGTCCTTGGCCAGTTGGGTGAGGTTCTCGGCGTTGAGGAACTTGTTCACCCGTTCCTTGGCGGCGGTGCGGTTTCCATCGGCGTCCTCGGTGAAGACTCTCCGTCGCTCACCATCGGGTCCGGTTTCAAAGAGGGGGCGCTCGACCGATCCGCCAAAGACAGTCAGCAGCGCTCCCAATACAAGGACCACGAAAAGCAGGCCCGCTTCAGCCAGTCGCAGGTGCTTCGAGGAGACGATGGAGCTCACGTCCCGAAGGCTAGGCTTTTGTCTGAAAACTGGAAGGGTTCGTCGTTTTCAGTGGTCTCCAACACCCCTGGGAGATTGGGTCCGCACCCGCGATGGTCGGTGTCGTTCGGAACAATCCCCTGCAAAGGGTCATTGCGTCGGCGCTTTTCCCTTGGCTAGAACAACCGCTCGTGTCGTCACAGCACACCCTCAAGCAGTCGGTCTCATTTGCCGGAATCGGTCTCCATGGCGGAAACCGCGTTTCGATGAACCTCCTGCCGGCCTCGCCCAATACGGGCCTGCGCTTCCGGCGGGTCGACCTCGATGGCGCCCCGGAGATCGAGGCCCGTGTCGATCATGTCGTCGACACTCAACGCTCGACCACCCTCGGAAAAGGAGCGGTCAAGGTGCATACGGTGGAGCATGTCCTCGCGGCACTGGCCGGCGCGGGCATCGACAATGCGATCATTGAATTGGATGCCAACGAGCCTCCGATCGCTGATGGTAGTTCCCGGGAGTTCGTGCGCTTGGTCAAGGAGGCGGGACGCGTGGCCCAAGCCGACCCCGTGGAAGTCTATCGGGTGACGGCGCCGATTGAGGTCAACGTGGGTGATTCCCAGATGGCGGTGTTCCCGCATTCGGGTTTCAAGATCACTTGCACCAGTTCTGACAAGGGCGGGCGCTTTACCCAATTCTTCACGCTGGAGATCACCCCTGCCAGTTGGGAAAAGGAGCTGAGCCATGCCCGGACTTTTTGTTTCTACGAAGAGATCGAGTTCCTCATCAAGAACGGGCTCATCAAGGGCGGGAGTCTTGAAAACGCCATCGTCATCCGCGACGACGCCGTCCTTACCACGGAGCCGCTTCGGTATCCCGAGGAATTTGTTCGTCACAAGATGCTCGATATCGTGGGGGATTTGGCGCTGATCGGCCGACCGATCCATGGGCATGTGATTGCCACCCGACCGAGTCACCACGCCAACACGGAGCTGGCCAAGGCGATTCTGGCTCAGATGCGCCGACCTCTGGAGGCGGCACAGACCTTCGCCCCGCCCCCCGCTGCAGCGCCCGAGGCCAAGCCCGTCGCCAAACCTGCCAAGTCTCCCACAGCAGCAGCCACTCCCACTGTGAATTCCCCGACCTCCACCGAAACTCTCGTCCGCGACGGTGCGACCCTGGACACCATGCAGGTGATGCAAATCCTGCCGCACCGCCCGCCGTTCCTGATGGTGGACAAGGTGACCAAGATCGATGGGCCCAGGATCGTGGCGCAGAAGAATGTCACCATGGGAGAGCCATTCTTCGAAGGGCATTTCCCGGGGCATCCGATCATGCCGGGCGTCCTCCAGCTGGAGGCCATGGCCCAGGTGGCGGGTATCTTGATGATGCGTCAGGCGGAGAATGCCGGTAAACTGGCCTACTTCATGTCCGCGGAGGATGTGAAATGGCGCAGGCCCGTGCGTCCGGGTGACATCCTGATGATCGAGGTGGAGATGACCAAGTCCCGGGGCAAGATCGGTAAAGCCAAGGGTAAGTGCACCGTGGATGGAGAAGTGGTCAGTGAAGCCGATGTGACCTTTATGTTGATGGACCGCTGAGGCGACTGAAGTTCGACGGAGATCTGATCCCAATGATCCACCCCACTGCTATCGTACATCCCCAGGCCATCATCGGAGCCGACTGCTACATTGGTCCCTACTGCCTGATCGGAGAGCATGTCGTGCTGGCAGAGCGTTGCCACCTGCACAGTCATGTGGTTGTGGAAGGGCATACCACTTTGGGATGCGACAACGAAATCTATCCCTTCGCCTCGTTGGGAATGAAGTCTCAGGACTTGAAGTGGAAGGGAGGCGTGACTCGGTTGCAGATCGGAGACCGGAATGTGTTCCGCGAATCGGTAAGCGCGCACAGCGCCACCTCGGACGGTGACGCGACTCGCGTGGGCTCGGACAATTATTTTTTGGCCAACACGCATCTGGCTCACGACGTGCAGGTCGGCAATCGGGTGATCATGTCCAACTTGGCGACCTTGGCCGGGCACGTGATCGTGGAGGATCACGCCATCATCGGCGGGTTGGCGGCGGTTCATCAATTCTGCCGGATCGGCCGATACGCGATGGTAGGCGGCTGCTCCAAGGTGGTTCAGGACGTTGCGCCCTTCATGATGGCTGACGGAAATCCAGCTGAGACCCGATTTGTGAACAAGGTGGGTTTGGAGCGGTCAGGCTTAGAGGCCGATACCGTCAGCACTTTGACCAAGGCCTACAAAATCCTCTTCCGGTCTGGCCTGACTCTGGACAATGCCTTGTCTCGGTTGGAGGCAGATTTGCCATCCACTCCGGAGTTGAAGGAGTTGATCCAATTTGTCCGGGCCAGCCAGCGCGGTTTGGCGCGCTGATTTGCCGAGAGCTGAGGGTTCGCTGAGGGCTCTACCAGCGCCGAATCGGTGAATCGGTGAATCGGCAGTAATACCTGCGCGGGTGGGGGTATTCGGAGCCGTTTAGGCCGCTTCGGTCTGAGCATTCACCTTTCGAATCGGCAGACTCTTCAAGGCGGTTTCGATGGCCTCGATCACGCTTTCCGGTGTGGAGGTGCCCGCGGTGATGCCCACGGTGTCGGATTGTCGGATCCAAGTCGGGTCGAGGTCGTTCGGGGTCTGGAGCCAATGCACCCGGGCACACCGGCTCTTGCAGGTGTCCACCAAGCGGCGGGTGTTGTTGCTGTGAATGCCACCGATGACCAAGACCACATCACAACGGATGGCCAGATCCTCGGCGGCGGTCTGCCGGTCTTTGGTTGGCTGGCACACGGTGTCAATCCAGCGGACCTCCGAGTTGGGGAACCTCTGGCTGAGGTGGCCGACCAACTCGCGGACCCGGGCCACAGGTTGCGTGGTCTGCGAAACGACCCCATAGCGGGGACGTTCAGGAAGTTGGTCTATCTCGCTTCCCGTCAACACGACGTCGCACCCAGGGTGATCTTCGGTGAGTCCTCGAACCTCGACGTGGTCCGCTTGACCTATCACCAGCGGATGGAACCCCGCTGCCACGAGTTTCTTGAGCGCCTGATGGGCCCGGTGAACCAGGGGGCAGGTGGCTTCGGTCACCGTCAGCCCCAATTGCCGCAAACCCTCCATGCGGCGATCCGAGGCTCCGTGGGCAGTGATGAGCACCTCCCGGGTGGGAATGTCGGAGGCGTCTTGTCGGATGAGGACGCCCCGACCGCGAAGGTCAGCCAAGACCGTTTCATTGTGGACCAGGTCTCCCAAGACGGTCACCGGTCCGGCCGCTGCCCGTTTTTGGGCCAATTCGATCGCGTCACGAACCCCGAAACACATTCCCATCGCTTGTGCTCTCAAGACTTTCATAAGTTACTTTGCTTTACAAAGTGTCTGAGTAGACACCATGGCCGTTGTTCAAAAAGAATCAAGCTGACGGAGTCGTTTTTCGGAATTGGGCGACGATCTGTTCCAGGTGCCCAAGGTATTGGGTGAACGCGCTGCGACCGGTGTCAGTCAGGACACAAGTGGTCTGAGGCCGGGCTTCGCCGGTGGACTTGGAGAGGGAAACCAGTCCGGCGTCCTGAAGGATCCGAAGATGGGAAGTCAGATTTCCGTCGGTCATGACCAGAAGGTTCCGCAGGTCGGTGTAGGTCAGGGAAGGGGTAGCTGAAAGGGCGGAAATGATCGCCAGGCGGGCCTTTTCGTGGATGACCCGGTCCAGATGAGGAAAAGGTTCAGGGTTCACGCCGTGGGCTTGTTTTCCGTCCAGCGCAAGTAGAGACCGTAGGCAAGGTGTCCGCCGCCGAAGGTGGCTGTCATGACAGCATGGGCCATTCGAATGGAGGGTTCAATTTGATGGGGATTGGCTGCGGCCAGCGCGCTGAGCAATCCAGCGATGACAAACCCCCACCCAAACAGCCGCATCCCGCGGGGCATGAAGAAACCGGCCGAATGCACCGAGCACCCATAAAGGACGAGCCATAGCGGGGGGAGTGCCACGGCGATCATGGCTCCCTCTTGATGGATGTTCACCAGCGGTCCCACCACGGCGGTGCCGGCAAACAGTGCTGGCATCAAGGCCGAGGCCACGCGGCGGGCGGGAGGCGTCCAGAACGGTTCGCCCGCAGCGAAGGCCTGGCGGCGCATCAGCAGGAATGCCGTGCAAGCCCCGGCCAACCCCACGGCCAGCCAGTAAAAGGCGAAAGATCGGGCATTGTCCTGGATCACGAAGGGGGCCGCGAGTCCAGCGAGGGTTCCAATCAGGCCCACCGCCGTCATGGCCGGCGCCAAGGCGCGGCGGTAGGTCGATGCCCGTTCCATGAGGGTTCGGATGGTTTCGAGCTGCTCCCGGGCCGCGTTGTGATCCACAGCCACCACAGTCGGGGGCGGAGATTCTGCGTCAATCCTGGAGTCAGTGCGGTCTGCCCCATCGGCAGGGGCATCCCGCGGAAGGTTTGGGTGAACTCGCTGGCTTCGCAGTGCGCTGAGGTCGGGGCTTGCCACTTTTGGCCGCTCAACGCACCCGTTCCATGGGTTTGCCTCTCCAGGAGATCCCGAATCCGACCTTGACGGACAGATGTGGGCTTCTCTAGGTTTACAGACCGTAAGGAACTTTCCGTCGGCGTTAGTGCCGACATGCTTGAGTCGGTGAACAACCGGCTTTTTTGTTACCCCGGTGTCCGGGATTGGCTGACGACTATGAACGCGGAGATTTTGGCGGTTGTTGAGTTCTGGGAGAAGGAGAAGGGCATCCCCAAAGATGTCCTCCTCGGTGCTATCCAGGAATCCCTGATGCAGGCTGCCAAAAAGGCGGTCGGGCCTGCTCGTGACCTTCGGGTTTCCATCGACGGACGCTCTGGAGACATCAAGGCTTGGGCCAAGCTCGTGGTCGCCGAGAAGGTGCTCTCCAAGCACGATCAGATCACCGTTTTCGACGCCCGGCGTGCCGGTCATCCCGACGCCAAGGTGGGTGAGGAAATTGAAGTGGAAGTTACCCCTGCTGGTTTTGGTCGTATTGCCGCCCAATTTGCCAAGCAGGCCATGATGGCCCAACTCCGCCGAGCGGAGAAGGCGATGGTCTACGACGAGTTCAAGGATCGTGTTGGCGAACTGGTCAACGGGGTTGTCCGTCGGTTTGAGCGCTCAGACGTGGTCCTGGATCTCGGCAAGTTCGAGGCCGTAATGCCCAACCGGGAGCGTGTACCCACTGAAGAATACCAGATTGGTGAGCGGATTCGCTGCTACGTCAAAGCGGTCGAGCAGACGCCGCGGGGGCCGGAGATCGTTCTTTCACGCGCCGACCCCAATTTTGTCATCAAGCTCTTCAAGGTGGAGGTCTCTGAAATCGGTGACGGAACCATCGAGATCAAAGGAATCGCCCGGGAACCGGGATTCCGAACCAAATTGGCTGTTTTTTCTCGAGATCCCAAGGTGGATCCGGTGGGCGCCTGCGTGGGTATGCGTGGTCAACGGGTGAAGAACATTGTCCGCGAGTTGAACAACGAGAAGGTGGACATCATCCCTTGGTCTCCGGACATTCGAAAGTACGTCGAAAACGCGCTTGCGCCGGCCAAGCTGAAAAGCTTCGAGGTGGACGAACAGCGCAAGCGGGTATTGGCTCTCACGTCTGCCGACCAGTTGTCTCTGGCTATCGGAAAGCGCGGTCAAAATGCGCGGCTGACATCCCGGTTGACCGGGTGGAGCATTGACATTGAAGCCGAAGCTTCGGTGTTGCCGGGTTTTGATCGGAAAGTGGCCGATGCGGTGAGGGAGTTTGCGTCCGTTCCAGGTATTTCCGAGGAGCAGGCGCGGATTCTGGTGACCACTGGGTTCCATAGTCTGGAGGATGTGATCCAACAGATCGGAATCGAAGATTTGCAGGGGATGGAAGGGATTGGCTCGGATGCCGAGTCGATTCTGGAAGCGATTCGGGGTGAATTGACCCGACGCGCTGCCGGTGGAGATCCCTCCGAAACCCACTGATCCCGTTCAAGGGTCGGTTGCTAGTGTCTGGACCGCCGACGGTTCAGACGACCGCGCAGGGCGCGGATCGGGGAACGTCGGTGGTGAAATAAAAAGCAGTATGCCCGTTCGCATTTACGAGATCGCCAAGAAGCTGAACCTTGAGAGCAAGTTTGTGCTCAACAAGGCGAAGGACCTGGGCATAGCCGCAGCCAAGGTCCCGTCGAGTACCCTCGACAAGATCACCGCCGAGTTCCTGGAGGAGCAGTTGGCCCCATTGGCTAAGCCGCTAGAGCCGTCCAAGCCAGTCGAGTTCACCCCCGTCACCATCATCCATGCGCCCGTGGCGCCGGCTCCGGAGGTCCCGGCGGCGGCCCCCGAACCCGAACCGATCCCGGAGCCAATGGTCGCTCCGGTAGTGGCTCGAATGCACGAGCCCGTGGCCGAAAAGCCTGCTGAATCGTTTGAGGCTTCCAAAGTGGATTTCAAAGCAGAGACGCCTCCGGCACCCGCCGCTCCAGTCCTGACTCACGCTCCCGAGATCGTCGAGTCCACGGTAGTTGCATCGCTTTCGGAGCCGTCGCCTGCACCAGAGACTCCTCTTCCCTCGGTGGTGCCGCCGGTTGTCACTGAAACCCGCTCGATTCCGGTCGCCGAGGTTCATCCGGAGCCCTCAAAACCGGCGGCCCCGTCGGCGGCCAAACCCTCCGCGCATGTCGCCGCCGCCCATGTCGCCGGCCAGACCCCTCCGCCCGAGAGCTCCGCTTCGGCCCCGGCCCCCGTCTACGACCTGAATGCAGGTTCTGCACCAGCTGCGCCGGGCGCACCGGCTGTACCGGCTACACCGGGCGCACCAACTCCACCGGCTGCACCGGCTGCACCGGGCCCTGTCCGGACCGGTCAGTTGGTTGGCCGAATTGATTTGAGTCAGTTCGGTTATGGTGGTCGCACGACCCGAGGTGTCAGCACGCCTCCGCCTCCCGTCCGCCCGGCGCCCCCGGTGGCCCGGGATGATCGCCGTGGTCCCCCCCCTCCTCAGGCAGGACGCCCTGGCGGACCGCCTTTCCAAGGATCGCCTTATCAGGGTTCTTCGTATCAGGGTAATCGGCCGGGACAGTCCCAACGCCCTGGTCAGTTCGGACGTCCCGGTCAGATGGGTGGACGTCCGGGTGTCGCTGCAGGTCCCGGTCCCCGTCCAGTCCCCGCAGCGTCGCGTCCCCAGTTTGCCGCCGACGCTCCAATCATTGTCATGCGGCCGCCCATCGTGGTGCGGGAGTTGGCCGAGCAGATGGGCAAGAAGCCCTTCCAGATCATTGGCGACCTCATGCAAATGGGGGTGTTCGCCACGGTCACCCAGACCATCGACGCCGAGGCTGCGGTGAAGATCTGCGCGAAGCACGGCATTCGGTTCGAGACCGAGAAGCGCGACAAGTCGGCCCACTCCGTCAACGTCCCCAAGGAGGAGAAGCTCGAGCTCGACAGCGAGGATAAGCCTCACACGCTGAAGGCACGGCCTCCAGTGATCACCATCATGGGTCACGTCGACCACGGCAAGACCTCGCTCCTCGACGTCATCCGCAAGGCGAATGTCGCTTCGGGCGAAGCCGGTGGCATCACCCAGCACATCGGTGCCTACTCCATCCAGTACCCCCATCCCAACACGGGCAAGCTGGAGAGCCTCACTTTCCTCGATACTCCGGGTCATGCTGCCTTCTCGGCGATGCGCGCCCGCGGTGCCAATGTGACCGACATCGTCGTTCTGGTCGTGGCGGCCAACGACGGTGTGATGCCTCAGACCTTGGAAGCTTTGGCGCACGCCAAGGCAGCCAAGGTTCCGATCATTGTGGCGGTCAATAAGTGCGACCACCCCAACTCCAATCCCATGAAGGTGCGTCAGCAACTTCAGGACAAGGGTTTGGTGCCGGACGATTGGGGTGGCGATACCCTGTTCGTGGAGTGCTCCGCGATCACCAAGAAGGGAATCGACACTCTTATCGATTCCATCCTGCTTCAGGCCGAGTTGCTCGAACTCAAGGCCAATCCGGACCGCAACGCCAAGGGCAATGTGATCGAGTCGGGTGTCGAGGCGGGAGGTTCCGTGGCCACGGTCTTGGTCCGCAAGGGTACCCTGCGCATCGGTGACGTGATCATTTGCGGTGAGCACTACGGCAAGGTGCGCGCCATGATGAACGAAGAAGGACTCCGCCTGAAGGAGGCCACTCCGTCGGTGGCGGTACGCGTGCTGGGCCTCAACGGTGTGCCGGATGCGGGGTCCGAGTTCAGTGCGGTGGAGAACGAGCGGGCCGCCCGCGATCTTGCCGAGGAGCGTTCCGACGCCCGGCGGAAGTCCGAGATGGACGGCGATCGTCGCAAGACCCGCGCCTCATTGTCCGACTTGTTCGGCCGCATCGGCGACCTGACGGCCAAGGTGCTCAAGGTCATCGTCAAGGCCGACACTCAGGGATCGGTGGAGGCAATTGTTGGGGCTCTCCGCGAGATCAAGTCCCAGAAGGTCTCGCTCGAGGTCGTGCACAGCGCGGTTGGAGCCATCAATGTCTCGGACGTCAACCTGGCTCGGGGCTCCAAAGCCGTCATTCTGGCTTTCCACACCCGCGTCGACAACAACGCCGCCGAGGAAGCCAAGCATCATGCCGTCGAAATTCGTCTCTACGCGATCATCTATGAGTTGATCGACCAGGTGAAGGAAGCCATGGCCGGTCTGCTCGACCCGCTCCTGAAGGATGTCATCGTCGGACAGGCCGAGGTTCGAAAGATATTCGACCTTTCCAAGGGTGGCCGGGTAGCCGGTTGTGCCGTCACCACCGGCCGTCTGGTCCGTGGCAAGATGCGTCTTCGCCGCCGGGGCAACTTGGTGTACGAAGGTGTTTCACTGACCCTCAAGCGCTTTCAAGACGAAGCGAATGAAGTTCGCTCGGGCATGGAGTGCGGTGTTCGCCTGGAAGGCTTCGATGACTATCAAGAGGGTGATATCATTGAGTGTTATTCCGTGGAGAAGATCGCCGCCAAACTTGAATAACGCATTCCTGCCGTGTCTTCCCATCTCCCTCCGGCCCCGAGCCGGCGTATCCAGCGGGTGACCGAGCTTCTCAGGCGGGAAGTCAGCGAACTGTTGCGCCGTGAGTTGAATGTCGAGGAGGTGGGTTTGCTCTCGGTGAACGAGGTCAAGGTGGCTCCAGACCTCAAGTCGGCCACCGTGTTCGTCGGATTTGTGGGCAACCGTAACCAAAGGTCTGCCGCGCCCGAGAAGCTGGCGCAACGGGCCAAGCATATCCAGATGATGCTCGGTTCCCAGTTGAGCATGAAGTGGACTCCGGTCCTCAACTTCCTCCTCGATGAATCCGTTGAGAAGGGCAATCGAGTGATCGCCATTCTTGAAGGTCTCGAGAAAGATAAGCCTCCTGGTGCCTGAGGCACCCGCGGGCACCACCTTTCCCCGAGCCATGCCTTCCTCTGAAATGCCCAAGGCGGTGGAGAACATCCTGGCCGCGATCGATGCGGCCGAGTCCATCCTCGTGGTCGGTCATATCCGGCCGGATGGCGACTGCATCGGCAGTCAGGTGGGGTTGGCCATGGCGCTGGAAGGGGCCGGCAAAGAGGTCACGGTTTGGAATCAGGATCCGGTTCCCGACAAGCTGCGGTTTCTCGATCCGGACAAGCGGGTCCGTAAACCCTGTGCTGGCCGTCAATTTGATTTGGTGATCGCCACCGACTGCGCGGCTCTCGATCGCATGGGCCGGATCGCTGATTTCCTCGCGGAGGACGTCACGTTGGTCAACATCGACCACCACGCTTCCAACACCCGCTACGGCAAGCTCAATTGGGTTTCGCCGCGGGAACCGAGCACAGGCGAATTGATTTTCGACCTCTGCAAGTGGGCCGGTTGGAAGGTGACGCAGCCGATGGCGGATTGTCTGTTCACCGCGGTCAGCACCGATACGGGCAGCTTCCAGTACCCGAGCACCACTCCGGACACCCTGCGTACAGCCGCCGAGTTGGTGGAACGCGGAGCAGGTTTGGGTCGCATTTGTCAGGAGGTCTACCAGAGCTACCCCATGACGCGAGTTCGCCTGCTGCGTCACGTCTACACGCATTTCCGGCTTTCGGATGGCGGTCAGACGGCCTATTTCTGGCTGAAAAAGCGGGACTATGCCCGAGCTGGAGCGTCCACCGAAGAAAGCGAAGGCCTCATTGATCATATCCGGGCCATCGATGGTGTGGTGGTTGCCATGGTCTTCGAGGAAGTGAGCGAAGAAGTGACCCGGGTGAGTTGGCGTTCCAAGTCGGCCCGCGTCGATGTGGCTGCCATTGCCCAACGATTCGGTGGTGGCGGACACAAGGCGGCGGCGGGTGCTCGCATCGAGGGGCGGCCCTTGGGGGTTCAGAGGCGGGTCCTCAATGAGGTCCGCAAATCCCTCAAGGCTTCGGCCTGAGCGAGGGTTGCCGCGTAAAGATCGTCGCCTGAGCGCATTCTTCCGTCCTGATTTTCAAGTTTCCGATGGCCATACCTACTCTCTCGCCCCTCGATGGGGCTCTGTTGGTCGACAAGCCTGCGACATGGACTTCCCATGACGTGGTCGCCAAATTGCGCAACCACTTCCGCCTGCCCAAGGTGGGTCACTGTGGAACGCTCGATCCGATGGCCACGGGCCTGCTCATTCTGGTGCTGGGCAAGGCGACCAAGTATTCGGAGCGCCTGATGTCTTCGGACAAGGTGTACGAGGGCGTCATGCGGTTGGGTGAAACAACCGATTCCTACGACGCCGACGGAGAACTGGTGGACTCCATGCCGGTGCCCCCGCTGTCGTTGAACGATTTGAACGAAGCGGCGGTGGCCTTCACCGGAGACATCCTTCAAACCCCGCCCATGGTCAGTGCGGTCAAGATCGGTGGTACGCCGCTTTACAAGTTGGCCCGCAAGGGACAAGAGGTCGCCCGCGTGCCTCGACCCATCCATGTGTACACCTATCGGTTCGACGACTACGAAGAACCGTTTGCGTATTTCCGGGTGAGCTGCACCAAGGGGACTTATATCCGCAGCCTGGCCCATGATCTCGGTCAGAAGCTCGGTTGCGGAGCCCACCTCACTCGGTTGCGCCGCGTCACCAGCGGTCGCTTCGATGTGGCCGATGCCGCGCCGCTTTCGGAAATCCTGCAGTGGGATTTGCCCATGCTCGAAAAGCGCGTCATCCCCTTCCTGAAGCTCAAATCCTACGAGTAGGCTTGCAGCCGTAGGGGTGGCTCCAGAATCCTCTGAGGCCATGCCCTCCGATGGTTCCTCAGCTCCCGTGGAAACCCGCGCCGCTCCGGATTCCCGGCGGCTCTGGCTCTTCCGCGGATTGGCCATTTTGGCGCCGGTGCTGGCGTTGTTGGGTGCCGAACTGGCGTTGAGGGCTCTGGGACATTACCGGCCCACCGCCTTTTGGTTGGACGCGGGTGAGGGAATGCTCCGGGCCAATCCGGCTTTTGGTGCTCCGTATGTCGGAGAGACTCTGGCGCGAATGCCCCGGCCGCTGAAGATCCGTGAGAAGAAGGAAACAGGAACGCTGCGGGTGCTGATCTTGGGTGAATCCGCGGCCTTGGGGGATCCCGAACCGGGATTCGGCATGCCGCGTTTTCTCCAGGCGCAATTGGAGTCGCAATTTCCGGGGCGCAAGGTCGAGGTTCTCAACGCGGCGATCACGGCCTTGAATTCCCATGCGCTGCGCCGCATTGCTGCGGATTCCGCGCGGTTGGGAGCCGACGTGTGGGTGGTTTATCCCGGCAACAACGAGGTTCACGGCCCTTTTGGTCCGGCGAGCAATCCCCTGGGAAAGGCTCCTTCACTGGCCGTGGTTCGCGCCGGGTTGATGCTGCGCAGCACGGCTTTGGGTCAGTGGGTTTTCCGGATCCAGGAGGGGCAGGGCGACGGCATGTCGCTGGCTCCCCGCTGGGCCGGGCTCGAAACTTTTTCCAAGAATCACATCGCCGCCGATGACCCGCGTTTGGAAGCCGTGCGTGAGGCATACCGACGCAACCTGACCGACTTGGTGCGCTTCGGTGTTGAGTCCGGGGCGCAGGTGCTGCTGGGAACCATGGCCGTGAACCTCCCGGATTGTCCGCCGTTCGGGTCCGTTCCCATCGAGGGTTCAGGTGCTTTGCTCAACGACTGGAAAGCCTTGTCGGACCGTGCCCGCTCTCAGGATGCGGCCGGTGACTGGGCTGGAGCGGTCGAAAGCTGGAGCAAGGCTGTGGCACTAGTGCCGCGCCATGCGGAGAGTCGTTTCCAATTGGGGTTGGCGCGACTCAACGCCGGGGACATGGCTCGAGGAACCGCCGATCTCGAGGCGGCCCGCGATCTGGACACGCTGCGGTTTCGTGCCGATTCCCGCATCGTGGCCATCACCCGTGAGGTGGCGGCCGCGGCGGCTTCGACTCAGGTGCTGCTGGTGGATGCGGCAGCCCAACTCAAAGGGGAGGATGCGCAACGCCCTCCGGGTGCGGACCTCTTCTTCGAGCACGTCCACTTGAGGCCCGAAGGCAATGATCGGTTGGCCCGTTTGTTCACCCAGGCCTTGGTGGGGCGGTTGCCCGAACCTGGCGCTGCAAAGCCCCCGGTTGTGGCCACTGAGGCATTGTGCCGCACGCGTCTGGGTTGGAATCCGCATGCCGAGGTTCGCTTGTGGACGCAAATCCGGTCGTTGTGCCAGAAGCCGCCGTTTTCGCTGCAAAGCCACCGGGAAGCGCGAGACCGATTCTTGGACGACCGGTTGGCCGAGGCCAATGGTGGAGCCCGAAAAGTGGGTTTGGGTGCATCCATTCAGGGAGTCGAGGTCGTATTGACGAAGCATCCCAGCGATTGGCAACTGGCCGAACAGTCGGCCCGGCTTCTGCGTCAGGGGCGACGTTGGACCAATGCGGTTGAGGCCTGGAATCGGGTCGTCGAGGGGGCTCCGGATCATGTGGTGGCCTGGCATTTCCTCGGCGAGGCCCAGGCTCAAATGGGTGCTCGCAGCGCGGCGGTCGAATCCCAGTCGCGCGCCTTGGCGCTGCGTCCGGATTTTGTCGAGGCAGCTTTGGCGCTGGGGCAGTTGTACGGCGAATTGGGTCGGTTCCCGGAGTCGATCGCGGTCTTCGACCAAAGCCTTAAACGGGATCCGAAGAATTTGGAGGCGCTCATCAACAAGGCGGTGACGCTGGAAGCCATGGGTCGTCGGAATGAATCGGTGCCCTTGCTGTCGCGGGCCATGACCGAGCATCCCCAGTCGACACTGCCATGCGTCCGATTGGGCGAATTGCTGTCGAGCCGCAAAGAATACCCCGCGGCCGTTGCGGCCTTTGAAGAAGCCGTTCGTCGTGAGCCTTCCAATCTGGTGATTTTGCAGCGATTGGCCGGAGAACTGGGGCGGGCCGATCGCCCGGCTCAGGCCGAGACTGTCCTGCGCCGTGCCGCTCAGTTGGATCCCTTGAATGCGTCGGTTCGCACGGATCTGGGCGTGGCCTTGGCTCGGCAGACTCGTTTCGCCGATGCCATCGTGGAGTTCGAGTCGGCCTTGCGCGCGCAACCGGGCAATGCCTCGGCTCGGACTTATTTGGAGCGGGCCCGCAGTATGCTTTCCACCGCACCGCAACCTTCCAACACCCGCAAACGCTGATGTGGTCCCTCCTTCGAGATTTTGCCCGATTCCTCGGTCGGGAGAAGAAGTGGTGGCTCGCGCCCCTGATCCTGATCCTGCTGTTGATCGGGGCGGTGGTGGTCTTTTCGTCCAGCTCGGCGGTGGCGCCCTTTTTGTACCCCTTCCTCTGAACCGCTGACCTACGGCCCACCATGCGATACGTCCTCGGCATCTCGGGCTTGTACCACGACTCGGCGGCAGCCCTCTTGGGTGATGGACGGATTCTGGCGGCGGTGCAGGAGGAACGGCTCTCGCGTCGCAAGAATGATGCGCGGTTTCCGGAACGTTCCATTCGATCCTGTCTGGATCAGGCGGGCATCACCGCCGTTGATTTGGAAGCCGTGGCCTTCTACGAGAAACCCATCCTGAAGTTCAGCCGGACTTTGGAGGTGTTTTTGGGTTGGGCCCCTCGGGGAGGTCGCGCTTTTGCCCGGGCCATTCCGGATTGGTTGGGCGGACGCTTGGACCTTCGTGGACGCATCCGATCCGCGCTGCCCGGACTGCGGTCTGAGTGCCCGATCCTCTTCACCACCCATCACGAGGCACATGCGGCCAGTGCCTTCCTTGCATCGCCCTTTCCCGAGGCGGCCATCTTGACGGTGGATGGCGTCGGAGAATGGGCCACCACCGCCATCGCCCGAGGAATCGGCGCCCAAATTGAGCCCTTGGAGGAGATCCATTTCCCTCATTCGCTGGGGCTTTTGTACTCGGCGTTCACCGCCTACTGCGGCTTCCGCGTCAACTCCGGCGAGTACAAGCTCATGGGCCTGGCACCCTATGGCGAACCGCGCTGGGTGGAGACCCTTTTGGAAGAGGTGATTTCCCTGCATGAGGACGGTTCCTTTCGGCTCAATTTGGAGTATCTGGATCCACTGGCCGAGGATCACCTGACGAATGCGCGTTTCCACGAACGCTTCGGTGGGCCGCCCCGTCGTCCGGATAAGCCTTTGGAAAAACGCCATCTCGACCTGGCCCGATCCATCCAAGGGGTGACCGAACGGGCCCTATTGGGACTGGCCCGACGCGCCCACAAACAAACCGGCTCCGCCCACTTGTGTCTGGCCGGTGGGGTGGCCCTGAACTGCGTGGCCAATGGTCGGATTTTGCGGGAGGGGCCGTTTCAGAAACTTTGGATTCAGCCCGCCGCCGGTGACGCCGGGGCTGCCCTGGGTGCCGCCTTGGCGGCCTGGCATGGGCCTTTGGAACGTGGTGGCTTGGCCGCTCCGCGAACCCCGACCGCCTCCGACTCCATGGGCGGGGGATTTCTGGGGCCTGAAGAATCTCCGGAAGCGGTGGAGGCGTCCTTGAAGCGATTGGATGCGGTCTGGGAACGACTGGATGCGGAGGCGTTGCACGAGCGCGTTGTCGAGGCGTTGATCGCCGGCAAGGTGGTGGGATGGGTTCAAGGGCGCATGGAATTTGGTCCGCGCGCGCTGGGACACCGTTCCATTCTGGGGGATCCGCGCAGCCCCGACATGCAGTCGCGCATGAACTTGAAGGTGAAGTTCCGCGAATCGTTCCGGCCCTTCGCCCCGGCCGTGCTGGCCGAGCGGTCGGCGGAATTCTTCGGACTCTCTGGCGAGTCGCCCTACATGCTGTTGGTGGCTCCGGTAGACCATGCCCAACGCATTCCCGTGGCCAGCGAAGCCGAGGGCTTGGATCGTCTGAAGCAGGTGCGCTCGACGCTGCCGGCGGTGACCCATGTGGACGGATCGGCCCGGGTCCAGACGGTGGATCCGGAGCGCAACCCGCAGTTCCATGCCTTGCTGAAGCGGTTCGAGGCGAGGACCGGTTGCCCGGTGCTCATCAACACTTCGTTCAATGTGCGGGGGGAACCAGTGGTGGGCTCCGCGGAGGATTCCTACCGGTGCTTCATCAATTCCCAAATCGATGTGCTCGCCGTCGGTCCGTGCTATCTGGAACGCGAACGGCAACCGCATGCCGCTTTGCCGCGCAGCTTCGAAGCCATCCCGGATTGATCATGAGCCGACCCAAAACCGTCAGAAGTCTTCGCGACCGATTTGCCATCGGCGCATCGCTCATTCCTCCGGTGGCTCTACTGATGATCGCCAGTCGGGCCGGTTGGGTTCCGGGCTCACCTCGGGTTTATCTCGCGGCCATGCCCGTGGTGTTGGGACTGGGCATGTTGTTTCCGACGCTCGCCGAGCCCTGGCACCGGAGGTTTTCTCGGATGCGGTCCTGGCTAGGTGGGCGGCTGGTGTTCCTACTGTTGCTGGGAGTGTATGGAGTCGCGGTGGTGCCACTGGCCTTCCTGATGCGCCTGTTTGGCAAGCGTCCGCTGGATGTGTCGCGCTCGGGATCGAGTTGGGTTCAATCCAAAGGCTATGGGTCCTTGCGGGATCCATTCTGAACCGCCCCTGCGGATCCGCTCTTTCTGAGCCTCGACAGAATCCGATCGGATGTTGAAAGTTTCGACGTCGCCTATGAAAACCTCCCTCACTCTGGTCGTGGCGTGTGCCGCCCTGGCTTCCGCCCCCGTTCTCCTGGCTCATGACACGGGATCCGCTCCCCACGACCACGGACCGTCCGCGGTGCCTGTGACCTTTCAGGTCGAGAAGAAGGGGCCGGTGAAGGCTCCCGCAGCCCAGGCCAAGTCGGCCGTGTCGCATGTCAGCGGTCAGGGTTTCTGGAAATTTGCTCCGGTCGCCAACGCAATGCCCGTGCCGGCCGAAGCTCAATCGTTTGTGAAGGGTGCTCACGGCACACTCATCGTCGATAGCGAGCGCGATGTGGTGTACTGGGGCCTCGAGAAGGTGGGTTGGGTGGGTTTCAGCGATCGTCTCAAGACGTCGTGGGTGGTGAAGGGTGATCCGTCCATCGCCTCGGGCAACTTGCACGGTGCCGACATTTTCCCGCGCAAGGGACAGCTCCCGCTGGTGGTCGCGGCCGACAATGTCGAGGGCGAGATCCTCTTGTCCGACACGACCTTCCGTACGGTGGAAAAGCTCAAAATCCCCGATGGTGGTCCTTACGCCGACAAGAAGGGTTGGGCTCCGACCGACGCGGCCTTCGCGGGCGACAAGACCTTGTGGGTGACCGACGGCTACGGTCGTCACTGGTTCATGGATGCCGATGCCAAGCCCATGAAGTACCGGGGCAATTTCTACGGTGGCGACAGCATGAGCCAGACGCCGCACGGCATCACCTTTGATCCGAAGCGCAACGAGCTGTATGTCTCGGCCCGCCCGGAGGCGCAGGTCCACGAATGGTCTCCCAAGACCCGCAAGGCTCTGGCCGTCCATCAGCTGCCCAAGGGCAGTGCCGCCTGCGACACCGATCTCTGGGGCGATTACCTGCTGGTGCCTTGCCTCACCGGCCCTAACAACACCCCGGGCCCCATCTACATCATCAACCTCAAGACCAAGGCCGTGGTCAGCACCATCAAGCCCAAGGAAGACCTTGGCTACGGATACGCCCAGCACATGCATGACGCCTGCTGGTATGTGGTCGGCAAGGGTCGCAGCGCCAAGGTGTACATCCTCTTCACCGCCTGGAACCCGGGTGGCGTGGGCGCTTTGGAGATGGTGAACATCCAGGACTAAACGGTCCTGATTCCAACGATCCCGCGGATTCCTTCAGACCATGCGCGCCTATCACGACTTGCTCCGGTTGGTTCTCGATCAGGGAACCTTCAAGCCGGACCGAACCGGCACGGGTACGTATTCGGTCTTCGGGGCGCAGACGCGCTTCCGGTTGTCGGAGGGGTTTCCGCTGATCACGACCAAGAAGGTCCACTTCAAGAGTGTCGCCTACGAGTTGCTCTGGTTCCTCCGGGGCGACACCAACGTGCGCTGGTTGCAGGAGCACGGGGTAAGCATCTGGAACGAGTGGGCCGATGCGGATGGCAATTTGGGGCGCGTGTATGGTGCCCAGTGGACCGACTGGCGAAGTGCCGACGGCCGTTCGATTCATCAAATCGATCAGGTGGTCGCGCAAATCCGCAAGAACCCGGACAGCCGTCGGCTCATCGTCAGCGCCTGGAATCCCTCCGAAGTGGCTTCCATGGCGCTGCCGCCGTGCCACACGCTCTTCCAGTTCTACGTCAGCGAGGGGAAGCTCAGTTGTCAGTTGTACCAGCGCAGTGCCGATTTGTTCCTGGGTGTGCCCTTCAACATCGCCAGCTATGCGCTCCTAACCCACATGGTGGCTCAGGTCGCCGGGTTGAAGGTGGGCGATTTCGTGCACACCTTCGGTGACCTTCACCTCTACTCGAATCACCTCGAACAGGTGAAGGAGCAGTTGGCCCGCGAGCCGCGTCCGTTGCCGACGTTGACCCTGAATCTGGAACGCAAAGAGCTCCGCGAGTTCGTCTACGAAGACTTTGTTTTGTCGGGCTATGATCCGTATCCGGCCATCAAGGCACCCGTTGCGGTCTGAGCGGTGTTCCCCATTGAATAGACCGTTGCCCGCGTGGGGACCGAAGACGAGGCGGACGGGTCGGACGGGTCTCCTTGAATTTGTTTGGTTTCAGTGTTGTTGAACCTTTCCCATGAATCTTGAACTCCAGGACCGGGTGGTGCTCATCACCGGTGGCGCGGCGGGCATTGGCGAGGCAACGGTGCGGGCCTTCGCGGCCGAAGGGGCGATCGTGTGGTTTGCCGATCGAAACGCCGATCGAGGTCGGGCGTTGGCGGCCGAGGTGCCTCGATCGGTTTTCGCCGAGGGAGACTTGGCCGACCCGATCTTCTGCTCGGAACTCATTTCCTCTGTGTTGCGGGAGGCGGGGCGTCTGGACGTGCTCGTCAACAATGCGGGCGTCAATGACAGTGTTTCCCTGAGCGGTTCTCCAACCGACTTCATGGCCTCGTTGCGCCGCAATTTGTTGCACGTCTTCGCCTTGGCTCACCACGCGCAGGAGGCCTTGTGCCAGTCGCGTGGGTGCATTCTGAACCTGAGTTCCAAGGTGGCGGAGACGGGGCAGGGCGG
This sequence comes from Akkermansia muciniphila, assembly GCA_945883815.1. Taxonomy (GTDB): domain Bacteria; phylum Verrucomicrobiota; class Verrucomicrobiia; order Limisphaerales; family UBA9464; genus SXXZ01. The sequence continues at coordinate 51,372 of CAMCYJ010000011.1, forward strand.
GACTTCCGGGTATGCCGCGGCCAAGGGAGCCGTCAACGCGTTGACCCGGGAATGGGCCGTGGCCCTCGCACCGCATGGAGTTCGGGTCAATGCCGTCATTCCGGCCGAATGCGACACCGATCAGTACCAGCGTTGGTTTGCCGCGCAGCCGGATCCGCAGGCGGCTCGCGCCACCATTGAGCGGATGGTGCCTTTGGGGCGTCGATTGACCACGCCGGCTGAGATGGCTGCGATGCTCGTCTTTCTGGCGTCCCCTCGGGCGAGCCATATCACGGGGCAGTGGATCCATGTCGATGGCGGTTACACCCACCTCGACCGGGCCATGACCGGCGGCCACCCGGGATGGTGAGTCTCTTCGAGATCCTGCACGAGGACGCGGACCTCCTGGTCTTGCGCAAACCGGCGGGCTTGGTCTGCCATCCGACCAAAGGGGACGAGTATTCGAGCCTGGTCAGTCGGGTTCGCATCCACTTGGGATTCGAGCCCCACATGATCCACCGCCTCGACCGGGAGACGGGCGGGGTCATGGTGTTCACCAAGACAGACGAGGCCGGGGCGGAGTTGCGGGCCTTGTGGGCGGCGGGGTTGGTCACCAAGGAGTACGTCGCTCTGGTCCACGGTCGCATGCCTCTGGGAGACGGCGCCTTGGACGCGCCTCTGGGCCGCGACGTTTCCAGCGCGGTGGCCATCAAGGATTGCGTTCGGTCCGATGGGGCTTCCGCCCGGACTCGTTGGCGCTGCGAGAGACACTTCGAGCGACCCGACGGGGTGTATTCGTGGGTTCGTGTCTGGTTGGACACCGGCCGGAAGCATCAAATCCGCATCCACCTCTCGCACCTCGGCTACCCGATCGTGGGCGACAAAGTGTACGGGTTGGATGAGCGAATTTACCTCGATTTTGTGGTGGGCCAGCTCACGGAGTCGCAGCAGCAACGCCTTCAAGTTCCGTTCCACGCCCTCCATGCCGAGCGGCTTTGGTTTCCGTGGAAGGGTTCAGAATGCGGGTTCGTGGCCGCGCCCGAATCGTGGTTTTTGGAGTTTGCCGCCGGCCAGGAGGTGCCTTGGTTTGCCGACCCGTTTGCTCCGACGCCGGAGTCGCGCGCCGCACGTTCTGAAACGTCTTCAGCGGGCCCGGGCTCGTTCTTCCCAGGAGGAAATTCCCAAGAGGGGTAATGCGAAGGCGAAGGCCGCATCGCGCTCTGGGGTGTCCGCCCGGCGGAACACTTCGTAAATCGGCTTGCGGCGTTCCGGAGTGGCCACCGAACCGGGAGTGTGGGTCCAGAGCCCGAGACGCAGTCCGCCTTCTTGGGCGTGGTCCACGTGGCGGTGGAGGATGAAGGCGTCGATGCCAGTCTCGGCGGCAACTTGATGCCACGCGTAGCAGTAGGCCGCTGCTTGCACGGTCTCGCCATCCGGGCCGTCAGGCGTGTGGAAGCCTTGCTCACTCAAGATCACGCGGCGATTGCGTCCCTGAAACTGCAGCGCGGGTTGGCTGAGGAAAGCACCGAGGGCCGGCAGGTTCCGGAAGGTAATCCGAGGGGTGGTTTTCCAATCGGGTTGGGCACTGGCATCCCGCCAGGAGCGCGGATTGAAGAGGTCTTCAGGGTAGGGGTGGTAAGCGAGGTGCCAGTCGTAATCGCCGCCCGAACGGGCCTTTTGTGCGAACGCTTCGAGGAACGGCCGTCCTGGGAAGACCTGTCCCTGCTTCCCGCCGGGGTAGGCGATGTTCCAATGATGTTCGAGGGAGAGGAACACACGCCCGTTCTTGGAATGCTTGCGGACGGCCTGATGGGTCAGTCGGACGGTGCGTTCATAGTCTATGGCAAACGCATCGGAGGAGCTGAGTCCGAGGTTGGACCAGAACCAGTGCGAATTGACCTCGTTGCCCACGATCCAGTTCCAGACCCGGCCGTGACGGCCGTCGGGCCGGTTCCACCGTTCGGCCAGAAACTCGATGGAGGCCTCGTACCAAGCCCGTCCCTCGGGCGTCACCGTGTTGAAGGCCGATAAGTGGTTCGGGCAATTCGTGCTGTACCCCGGATGGAGGAGGATGCGGCGCAGGTCGGGGTCGGCGCTCTCGTAATTGAGCAAGATCAGCGACACCACAATGCCGCGTTCGGACAAGGTCCGGATTTGGTGGTCCATGGCCTCGACATACCCCCGCTGGAAGCGGTAGGTCTGTCCCTGGCGGGTGAGCCCGGGATTATTCGTGTCGCCCCGCGGATCCAACAGTTGGGCCAAATTGAAATTGAGCGCGGCATGATGGATGCCCAACGCGATCGCGTCGTCCACCATTTGCACCTGAAGCCCCTTCTTGGACGCAGGTTGCGGATAGGCTTCTGGATTGGCGGCTCCGAGCGCATTCCAGCCGAGGCCGCAGAGCGCCGTGATGAGGATGAGCATCACCGGCCAACGATTCGGCCCACTCATGTGGCCGGTCGGAGGCGCTTGATGAGCACCTTGGATTTGCGGCCGCTGGCGTCGTAGCGCTCCCGTCTGGAGGGCGGTAAATCGTCCGGACTACCCTCGATGAACCCACCCTTGGAAATGAAATAGGTGAAGGCTTGGGTGCTGAGGGTGATGAGTTCGGCCAACCCTTGTTCTCGAGCCCGGGCTTCCACGAAATGGATGAGCTTGGAGCCGATTCCCATGTTTTCGTGGCTCGGAGCCACGTACAGGAAGGCCAGTTCCCCTTTGTTCTGCTCCGGATAGTGGTGCAATGCCACACAGGCCACCGGGTTCCGGTCGATTTCGTACAAGTAGTAGTCGCCCACCTGTTTTTCAATCGAGGTCCGGGACCGCTTGACCAATTCCTCGGAAGCGACGGAATTCTTGGTGAGGTTGAGGATCGCCCGGATGTCCTTCTTCAGGGCCCTCCGGATCTGAGTGTACTCGTTGGCATACACCAAGGTGCCGATGCCCTCGTTGCTGAAGACTTCGGCCAAGAGCCCTTCATCGACCTCACCATTGATGATGTGCACTCGCGGCACTCCCGCTTCACAGGCGGCCACCGCCTGGCGGGCTTTGGAGATCAAGTTGATTGGCCAGGTCGAGGGGATCCGGCTGAGCATTTGCTTCAGTTCGCCGACGATAATCTGCCGGATCAACTGCCCGTCGCGGGTCAGCCCGTCGACTGTGGTGAGAAATATGAGTTTGGTGGCCTTGAGTTGATCGGCCAGGGCAAACGCGATGGTGTCGGAATTCACCCGGTAGGTCTTTCCGTCGCCATCGAAGCCGAGTGGCGGAACCACGGGCACGATGCCCTGAGCCAGGAGCGTCTGGAGCATCTCGACATCGATTCGCTCCACCTTTCCGGTGAACTGGTGGTCCACGCCACCGACGATGCCCAGCGGATGTGCGATCACGGCATTGGTGGACACCGCGCGGAGATCGTTGGCCGAGAGTCCTTCGAGGATCTCGTGAGTCAACCGGTTGGCGGCATTGAGCGAGAGTTGGAGGGTTTCCGCATCCGTGATGCCGGTTCCGTCGAGGTTGGAGGCCTTGACCTCGCGCTCTACAGCCAGTGCTGCGATTTGCTTGGCAGCCCCGTGCACCAGCAGGATCCGGATGTTCAGTGAGCGCAGGACCGCGATGTCGAGCAGGAGATTGGGGAAGTTGTCGTCGGTGACGATGGATCCATCGATGGCCAGGATGAAGACCTTTTCCCGGAAGCGCGGAATGTAGCGGAGGATTTCCCGCAGGTCGGTGAGTTTCACGTGTCGTGAGGTCGGGTCGCCCCGAGTGGGCTCGGTGCTGGAAGCCAAAGAACAGGCATGAGGACCACCGCTGCAATGAAGAAATCACCGAAGGGAGTTCTCGTACCACTCGCCGTCTGCCCGCGAGGGTTCGGGAAAACGGGTTCAATCTTGACTTTCTGGGTGTCTGATATTTCTGTATCAACAGAAATGAAGTCGCTGAGCCAACTCTCCAACGCCGAGCGGAGGTTCATCCTCCACTGGGGTGAGATGGGTACCAAGTGGGGCATCAATCGCACGGTGGCCCAGGTTCACGCGCTTCTCTACCTGTCGCCGGAACCGCTCAACGCCGAGCAAATCCAGGAGGTCTTGGAAGTCGCCCGTTCCAACGTGAGCACCAGCCTTAAAGAACTCCAGGGTTGGGGCATAGTCCGGTTGATTCACCTGCCCGGAGACCGTCGTGACCACTTTGAGAGCCTCAAGGATGTCTGGGAAATGTTCCGGATCGTCGTGGATGAGAGGAAACGGCGGGAATTTGATCCGACGATGACCGTTCTCCGGGAATGCATCGCCGAGGCGGAGAACGATTCCGCCACAGGCGGCTACAGCGAGGATCGGCTCCGGGAGATGCACAACTTCCTGGCCACCACGGCCGGTTGGTATGCCACCTTCCGCGGTTGGCCCACCTCGGTTCTGACACGATTCTTCAGCATGGGTGACAAGGCCCGCAAATTGTTGGGTCTGACGCCCGATTGAGGGTCGAAAACCGCTCCAAGAGATTTCTGCCATGACCGAAAACAACTCCTCGTTCCCACGGATCTCCGGGGCATGGGCTTTTTACGACCACCACTGTCCGGTGTGTCGGTCGACGATCCGCCAATGGCGAAGGGTGTTTGAAGCCCGGCATATTGAGTTTGCGGCCTTGCAGGCTCCTTGGGTCCGAGAGCGTTTGGGCTTGGCCCCTGGGGAGTTGCCCAGCGAGATGAAGTTGCTCACCCCAGACGGTCGCATCTTGGGCGGTCCGGTCGCCATCGCGTGGATGTGCCGTCGTGTGGCTTGGCTGTGGCCCTTGGGTGTTCTCATGGTGACGCCTGGGTTCCATGCTGTGACCCGCTGGGTCTACCAATGGGTTGCCCGCAATCGCTACTGTCTGGGGGACATGTGCGAATTGCCGCCCATCGGGGTGGATCGTCGTCGTCACCTCGCTGCAACGACCTTTCTGGAGACACCCTGAGCGTGCGTGCCATGGCAGTAGAGGGTCGGCAGACCCTGCTTTGTGCGGGTGAGTGGGTTCACCCCAGATTCAACCAGAGTCTCGGGCTTTGGATCACTCACAAGAGCCTCTGAACTAATCCTTTCTCAATAGAAACGCCCCTTGGGGACACGGTGTGGAATGGATTCCAGTCTCAGATCGAGCATGGGTAAAGCCTCTTACCTTTTCCGTGGCGAAAGTTTCAACCGGACCGATATTCGCTGAACGCAGACATGGCTACGACCACCGAGACTCTTCACTTCGAGAACGCCCGGGCCGCCCTTCAGTTGCTGGGAGGCGATGAACGCAACCTGCACGCCCTTGAAAAAGAATTGAGTCTCAAGGCGACGGCTCGCGATGGGTGGATCCGGTTGGAAGGCGAGGCCGAAGACGTGGTCCGCGGAGTGAAGTTGTTCCAGCTTCTGGAGGCGGCCCAGAAAGACGGAGCGCCGGTCAAAGCCCGCGACTTCACCCACGCCTTGCATGTTGTGAAGCATGATGGTCCTGCTGCCCTTCAGGCGCTTTTCCACCAGAAGATCAGTACCTCGCCCAAGAAGGCGGCCATCACGCCCAAGACCGTCGGTCAGCAGCGGTACGTCACGGCAATCCGGGAGCATGATGTCACCTTTGGCATCGGCCCTGCGGGAACCGGCAAGACCTACTTGGCGATGGCCATGGCAGTAAACGCGCTCAAGGATGCCCGCGTCGGGCGCATCATCCTCACGCGGCCTGCCGTCGAGGCCGGAGAAGCTTTGGGATTCCTTCCGGGCGATCTTTACCAAAAGCTCGATCCCTACCTGCGTCCACTCCACGACGCGCTTCAGGACATGATGCCGGCGGAAGAAATTCAGAAGAACATGGAGCGTGGAGTCATCGAGATTGCTCCTCTGGCCTACATGCGGGGGCGCACCTTGAACCAATCCTTCATCGTTCTGGATGAGGCGCAGAACACGACGGCTGAACAAATGCTGATGTTCCTGACCCGCCTGGGTTTCGGGTCCAAGGTGGTCATCACCGGAGACCCATCGCAAATCGATTTGCCTCATAGCAAGCGTAGCGGACTGGTGGAGGCCGAGACGGCTTTGAAGGACGTCGAGGGTGTCTCCCTCATTCGCTTCGAGAAGAAGGATGTCGTCCGGCACCCGCTCGTCCAACGCATCGTCCACGCCTACGAACGGCACCGCGGAACCAATCAGGGATGAGGTTGCGCCGTGGGTGTTATTACAGGTTGCGGCCGATGCTGAAGCCGACGATCAGCACCAATAGGACCACCCAGAGGCGGCGGATAGCCAACGGAGTGGGAAGGCGCAGTCCGGTTCGCCGTTCAATGGCTAGAGCTAGGGCTGTCCATGCGGCCACCGGTAGCGAAGCGACCAGCAGTGGGTTGAGTCGCCAGGCCGCCAGCAGGTCTCCGTGAAGGAGCGCATGAGTGGCCCTCAATCCCCCGCATCCCGGGCAGAGCAGTCCGGTCACTTGGTGAAACGTGCAGCGTGGAAAGAAAATCTGCCCCTGAGGTTCAAAGCGCCAGAGCAAGGCCAAGGCGAGCAGTGTTGCGCCGGCGAGAGCTGAAACAAGCGCCACGTTCCACCGGTTCGCCCCCAGTTGCAAAGCGGTTGGCTCCCCCATGGACGGTGAAGGTGAGGGTGCGGGCTCCGGGGAGCCGGGCAACACGGGGGGCGCCGTCATGGTCCCTGAGGGCTTTGCGTGAGTGGACTCAGTGGAAGGATTTGCGGACTTCCGCATTGCTGAGGACGACCAGTGCCCAAATGCCGAAAGGCAGGCCGGTGCAGCAGCAACCGCTGAGGCAGGGGATCATGCCAACAATCACCCCGGCCATCACCAGGCCGTAGGAACGGCGATGGAGCATCTTGATGCCGGCCATCAGCGTCAGCACTGACAAGATCAGGGCCAGCAAGTTGAGCGGCAAATTGAAGGGCTCCATCGCCAACAGGTAGCTCTTGAGTAAGTCGGCCGTCTCGGGGGGTAAGCCAGGTGGAAGTTCGGTGTTCTTGTTGGAACCCGACAACGTGGTGATGACCCCCGTCAGGGAAAGCAAAGCACCCAGAGCTCCGGTGGTGATGATGCCGATCGCCGGAACCTTAATCTTTTCGTCGATGACCGACTCGGAGATGCCCGGGGTTGATGGTCGAAAACCGCTACCATAGGGCGACGCGTGGGCAGCGCTGACCGCAGGTGGGGCAGAAGGGAGGGCTGCGGCAGTCGGAGATGCCGCGGCACCCAACACATCGGCAAACTCCGGGAAATCACCCAGCGTCTTCCACAGCGATTCCCCGTCGGCCCGGGCCGGTGAAAACCGGTTGAGCCGGTTCTCGCTGATCCATTGGCGGAGTTGGTCGGACGAAACCGGTCCGTATTCTTTCTGATCGGCGCCTTGGATGTAGTACATGGCTGGTGTGATGAAGCTTCCGTGATTCCTGTGGCTACAATGGATGGATTATCGCGTCAGTTCAATGGGCCGCAGAGCCGGAAGCGAACTTGGACGAGTCTCGGTATTGATAACGCAAGGCCACGAAGACGAACCCGACGGCCACCACCGCCAGCATGGCGGCGCAGAGGTAGAAGAAGCTGACACCGGAGACATGCAGCACCTCGGTGCCGTCGGCCAGGCGTTCCTTCACGTTGAGGCCGAAGACTTTGGCGATGGCCAGATTGCCCAGGGCTGTGGTCAGCAACCAGAAGCTCATCATCGTGCTGCGCATGGAAGCCGGCGCTTCCCGGAAGGCAAACTCCAGACCGGTGTTGGAAACCAAGACCTCGCCGGCCGTCAGGACAATGTAGGGAAGCGTCTGCCACAGAACGCTCAACTTCTCGCCTCCCGACACGCGTTGTTCGATCAGCGCCACCATCACGAAGGAAATGGCCGTCAGGAACAGGCCTGCTCCCATGCGGCGCAAGGTGGTGACCCGAAGCCCCGACTTTTCGGTCACTGGGAAGAGCACGTAGGTGAAGATCGGCACCATCAGCATCACCAGCAGGGCGTTCATGGACTGCATTTGCTCGGCACCGATGCGGTCACCAATGATGAAGCGCAGGACGGGCCCGACGATCGGGAGTCCCAAGGTGCCTTCACTGAAGATGTAAGGGGTCATCTTATCTCCCTGAAGCACCCAGGTGGTGCTGTTCTGGTCCCAAAGCGCCCAGAAGAAGGGGATCAACGCGAAGACCATGGCCACCTTGGTGGCGGCTTTGGCGGCATGAACCTGCTCGAACGAGTAGCGGCTTTCACACGCGCTCCAGAAGCCGCCTCCTTGTCGACGCCCGGCCGGATGGGTAAGGGCATGCCACAGCATTTCCCAGAAACTACCGCCTCGAGGCCCGGAAGGAGGCATGTGCTGATAGTGCTTCCGGCCCATCCAGAACAGCAGAGTGGCCAGACCCATGAAAATGCCCGGGACACCGAATGCCCAGCCGTAGCCGTAGTCTTTGGCGACGCGGGGGATGACCAAGAACGAGAAGAAGGATCCGAAATTGATGCTCCAGTAGAACAGGCCGTAGGCCCTCTGGAGCAGGTGTTCTTGACCGGCGTGGAACTGGTCGCCGACGAAGGCAGAGACGCAGGGTTTGATGCCGCCGCCGCCAAAGGAGATCAGCGCCAGACCCGCGTAGAGCAGCCAAAGCTTGTTCTCCTGCGTTTGCACCAGATCGGCCATGGCCAACACTCCGTGGCCCAGGCAGTAAAACAGGGAGATGAAGAGGATGGTTTTGTATCGGCCCAGAACTCGGTCCGACAGCCAGGCTCCGAAAAGCGGCATGAAATACACGCCGAAGACAAACAGGTGAACGATCTCCGAGGCCTTCGAGGATCCCTGACCGAGGTGTTTGGCGATGTACAGGGTCAGGATGCTGCGCATCCCGTAGAAGCTGAACCGTTCGCAGGCCTCGTTGCTGATGATGTACTTGATCTGCGGCGGGAATGAATCCGCAGAGGCAGAGCGGGTGGAAACCGTCGGGTGGTCGGAGGACACACCCACGATTTAGCCAACGCCTCCAGCAAGACCAAGCAGCGAGTGAATCCGACGAGCGATTTTCTTCGGAACCCGAACTGGGGTTTGGGCCCCGAGGCCTCAGGCCTTGTCTTGGATGAGCTCACGGCGGGCTCCGCCCAAGAACCGTTCGACGAAGGTTGTCGTGTAGTTTCCGCGTCGGAAGTCGGGATCTTGAAGGATGGCCAACTCGAAGGGGATGGTCGTCTTGATGCCGGTGACCATGAACTCGCTGAGGGCTCGGGCCATCTTGTTGAGTGCATCGGTGCGGTCTTTGCCCACAGCGATGAGCTTTCCGATCATCGAGTCGTAGTACGGCGGGATCGTGTAGCCCGCATAGGCGTGAGAATCGAGGCGGATCCCGGGGCCGCCCGGCGGGTAGTACATCTCGATTCGGCCGGGGCTGGGTCGGAAGTCGTTGAACGGGTCTTCAGCATTGATCCGGCACTCGATGGCGTGTCCCTTGAGGACCACATCGCTTTGGCTGATGCTGAGCTTCTCGCCGGCTGCGATGAGGATTTGCTGTTTCACCAAGTCCACACCTGTGACTTCTTCGGTGATGGGGTGCTCCACCTGGATGCGCTTGTTGACCTCCAGGAAGTAGAAGTTTCCGCTGTCGTCTGCGATGAATTCCACGGTGCCGGCATTGGAATATCCAGCCATCTCGGCGATGGCCAGTGCCGCCTTGCCCATCTTCTTGCGGAGATCCTTGAGGTCTTTTCGGTCGAGCAGTGGTGAGGGGGTTTCTTCGATGACCTTCTGGTTGCGGCGTTGGATGGAACAGTCGCGCTCACCCAAATGGATGATGTTGCCCCGGGTGTCGCCGAGGATCTGGAATTCGATGTGGTGCGGGTTCTCGATGAATTTCTCGATGTACACACCGGAATTGCCGAAAGCCTTTTCGGCCTCGGTGCGAGCGGTGTGGTACCCCTTGACGAGCGAAATGTCGTTGTGGGCTGCCCGCATGCCTCGGCCACCACCACCGGCAATGGCCTTGATCATCACCGGGTATCCGATGCGTTTGGCGACCGTTAGGGCTTCTTGCTCGGTCTGGACCAGCCCGTCTGAACCGGGGGGCGTCGGCACCTTGGCTCGCTTGGCCAGGTCGCGGCTGCTGGACTTGTCGTGCAGCGCGTTCATGGCCGCCGAACGGGGCCCGATGAAGCGGATGTTGCAACTCTCGCAGACGTCGGCGAAATGCGCGTTCTCGCTCAGGAAGCCGTAGCCGGGATGGATGGCGTCCACGTCGGTGATCTCGGCGGCAGAAATCAACCGGTCGATCCGGAGATAGCTGTCGGTCGAGGGGCCGTCTCCGATGCAAATGGCCTCGTCGGCAACTTGGACATGCATCGAGTTGGCATCCGCCTTGGAGTAGACGGCCACCGTTTTGATGTTCATCTCGCGGCAGGCGCGGATGATGCGCATGGCGATTTCACCACGGTTGGCGATCAGGATCTTTTCAAACATGACAGATACAGGGACCTTCCGATGCTCGAACCGACAATGTCGGGTGTGCCCGGAAATGGGGACAGCTCAGAACTGGCAGCAGGAGCGCCACCGATTCAAAGAGGGCGAATTTTGAACAGAACCTGTCCGAACTCAACCGGTTTGCCGTTCTCTGCGATCATGGCCGTGATGATGCCTCGGGTTTCGGCCTTGATCTCATTCATGACCTTCATGGCTTCCAGGATGCAAACCACGGTGTCCGGACCGACTTCGCTGCCGATCTCGACGTAGGGCGCTGCGTCCGGGGAAGGGGTGTTGTAGAAGGTTCCGATCATCGGGCTTTTGATTTCCGATTCAGGACCGGTCGAACTGGAGCTGTGTGCGGGTGAGGCGGGAATGGAAGCTGCCGACTGACGGGCCAACGCCGAATAGGCCGTCAATTCGGGGTCATCCACCGGGCCTCCCAACATCGGACCGGATCCGCCGATGGGGCGCTTGAGCTTAATCTTGAAGTCTTTCTCCTCGAGTTCGAACTCCGAGAGGGAGTTCTTCTTCATCAGGTCGATGATCGATTTGATTTCTTTCAGGTCCACAGTGCTTTTTGGGGGTTGGAGCCGTTCCAAGGGATTGGGCGGAACTCCTCAAGATGATCGTGTTTGCCGAACCGCAACTGCTCCGGAGGATTCTCCGTAAGTGACAGTTACGTGTCGACAGCGGGTGAACCTAGGAAGATTCGGCTTCCTAGGTCAAGCGTCACTTTGGGTTGATTTTCGCGTCAACTAGAGTAAAAATGCAGGTTTACGCGGTTTAGTTAACATTAACGGCCGCTTCCAAAGCGAGAATGTAGGACAAAGCCCCGAATCCGCTGATTTGCCCGCGGCAGACCGGGGCGATCATGGAATGATGCCGGAAGGACTCCCGAGCGTGGATGTTGGACAGGTGCAACTCGATGACGGGCAACTCAACAGCGGCAATGGCGTCGCGCAGGGCGATGCTGGTGTGCGTGTAGGCGGCGGCGTTCAGTGCGATGGCATGCGCGGCCCCCTTGGCTTCCTGAATCCAGGTGACCAATTGCCCTTCATCATTGGTCTGGCGGAACTCCACCGAGACACCGAGGGCCTGAGCTCGCACCCGGACAGATGCTTCGATGCTGGCCAGGGTGTCCCGGCCGTAGATCTCGGGTTGGCGGGTTCCGAGCAGATTCAAGTTGGGGCCATTGAGGAAGAGGATCTTCATGACACGAGGACCGCAGGGTAAGGATCTACGGTCGAATCGCCAGACGTGAATTGATTGCCACACCACTGCCGGCCGCTGCCGTCGATGGTCATCGGCGTTGGCCGATATTCAGGGTCATGGTGCCTCCGAGGAAGCTCTGGATGCGGGTCTCGAGATACCCGAGTTCTCGCAGTGCGGCGTCCACCCCATGCTGAGCGGGATAGGCTTTCAAGGAATCGAGAATGTAGCCGTGAGTGTCGCCGTCTCCGCAGAAAATACGCCCAAACAGGGGGCAAATTCGCTCGAGATACTGGTAATAAACCCATCGCCACGGCAGGAAGTCGGGTTTTCCGAAATCGAGGACCAGCAACCGCCCGCCCGGTTTGAGCACCCGGGTCAGTTCGCGGATTCCCCGCTGGAAGTCGGCCAGATTGCGCAGGCCGTAGCTGATGGTCACCACGTCAAAAGATCGGTCGGGAAAGGGGAGCTGGAGGGCGTCTCCTTGTTGAAAACGAACCGAGCCTGAACCGGCAGGCAGTGGATTCTGGGCCGCCCGCTCTGCGGCAACTGCGAGCATGGGGTGGCTGAAATCGAAGCCCACGGTATCGGCTCCGGTTCGGGCCAAGCGGAAGGTGACATCACCGGTCCCGCAGCAGACGTCCAACGCGTGTTTTCCGGGTTGGAGGGCGGCCGCGGCGACCATTTGCTGCTTCCAAAGGCGGTGCATGCCAAAGCTCTGGAGGTCGTTGATGACGTCATACCGAGGAGCGATGGTGGCGAACAGATCCCCCACTTTGGGGGCTCGATCCGAGCCGGGGACGAAGAACTTGCTGGCCATGGGATTTTGGAGGGGCCTCGGGTCAACGGCGGCGGCGATGGAACTCTTCGATTTGTTCCCGGGCCGTCACGGCCCGCCAGACGGCTCCGGGGGCCAAGCGAGTCTGGGTGGTTTGGGTCAGTTTTTGGAGGCGCTGCTGCAGCGCGTCACGCTCTTCCTCAAGTTTGCGGACTCGCGTCTCCATCTTGGCCAAAGCCTTGGAGGTGTCTTTGGCTGCCACTGGTGCTTCCGGGGTCGGACTTGTCTTGAGGGCCATGGTCAGTCGCTTTTCGAGGGCTCTCTTTTCACGGGCCAGCCGTTCGCGGAACTCGCGCTCCGTGGACAGCGCCGTCCGGAGTTCGGCCTCTCGGGAGGCTCCCTCCTTGAGGGAGGCGCGGATCTTCCACACCTCGGTTCGGAGGGTCGCCAGCTCCGTGGAGCGGACACTGGCGTCCACGGCCGCGGTATTGGTGGAAGCGGCGGTTGCGGCGGCCAACTTGCGCTCGGTGGCGGCCAGTTCTGCCCGGACGACCTCGCGCTCGGCCTTTTCGGCGGCGAGGGCCGTCTCGAGAGTCTTCACGGCGTCCGCACGCTGTTCAGCGCCTCGGGTGAGGTCGTTGACCTTGGTCTTGAGCGCTTGGTTGGACAGCTCCAGGTCGGTGCGGGTCTGTTTCTCCTTGGCCAGCGTGCCTGCGATCAATTCAGCTTGGGCCAAATTGCGGTCCGCATTGGCCTTGGCCAAGGCCAGGGAGTTCTCCAATTGGCGGATCTTGGCCAAGCTCTCCTCGGAAGTCCGCGCCTGGAGTTCTGCCAGCTGGCGCTCCAGTCCGGCCTTCTCGGAGGTCAGCGCAGAGTTTCGTTTCTTGGACTCATCGAGGTCGATCTGGATTTGCGTCAGCTTGGCGGCGAGATCGGCGACCTGTTTTCCGCGTTCGGTGTCGGATTTCAGTTCGGTGACCTGTTGCTTCAGCGTGGAGTTTTCCTTCTGAAGGGTTTGCAGCGGACCGGCCTGAAGGTCCTTCAACTTGGCTTCGATCTCCTGCTTTTGCTTTTCAATGCGCCCGGCCGCCACCTTTTGTTCCAGCAGGTTCTTGTTGGCCTCGTCGAGCGCGGCTCGGGCCTCGTCGGCGACCACCTTGTCCACGAGGTTGCGGCGCTCGGTTTGTTGCTGCTCCAACGAGGCCAAAAGCACCTTGTTGGTGGTCTGAAGGGCGGTGATTCGTTCGATGGCCGATTGGAATTCACGCGGATCCACCGGAGCGGGCTGAGCAGAGAGGGCCTCGCGCAGTTTGGCTTCGAGCAATTCCTTGTCGCTCGAGAGCCGCTGGATCTGGAGGTTCAGTTGCTCGAACTGGGCCACCACTTCGCCATTGGGAGCCAGGGCTGCAGCGGGCGGGGCGTTGGAGGCGGCCAAGGCGGATACCGCGGGCGGGCTGGTGGGCTTACCCGGGGCCTCGGGCGAAGTTTTCAGGGCCTCCAGGCGCTCGCTGACGTAGCGAATCCGATAGGCCACCACTCGTTCATTCCAAGTCGGATAATTCCGCCGGAGCACTTCCAGGCCTGACCGGGCCTCGGTGAATGCTTCGCGGGCCGAAGACCATTGCCCGGTTTCTCGATGGGCCTCGGCCTGTTGGATCAGGTTGTAAATGCGGATGAACGCGTCATCCGCGCCGTCGGCGCAGAGTTGTGCCGTGCCGAGGCAAAGCCCCAAGAACAGGTGCGTGAGAAATCTCCGGAGACGGGTCATCTGGGGACAGGCTATCCAAGAATCCCGCTACAAGCCAGAGGGACAGGCTGGAAGCGGTTTGGCGGGATGGTGCAGGAGGATGGGAACCGGTCCAAGAGGATCACTTCAATTCCCGGATGCGAATGTGGCGGAATTCAGCGGCATCGCTGTGATCTTGAAGCAAAATGGGAGTCGCAAACCGGGTGCCCCACTTTGGTTCGTTCTTGAACTTGCTGGCAGCCTTGGCCGCCGCCAGTTCGGGGGAGCCGATCCGGTACTTGAGGACGCAATCGCCATTGAGCCAATGCTCAACGGAGTCTCCGTGGACGATGATGGCCGACTCATTGATTTGTCCGGCCGGCTTGACCCGGGGCGACTGGGCCGGCAGGGCATCGTAGAGCGCGGCGGTCTGGCGTTTCGGGCCGACCTTGGCGTCAGGATGGGCTGCGTCGTCGATGAGTTGGTACTCATGGCCGATGGCTGCCTTGCGGGCCTCGTCGATGAAGTACTTCACGCCGCTGTTGCCGCCCGTCGAGATCTTCCACTCGAAGCGAAGCTCAAAGTCGGTGAAGAACCGGTCGGTGATGATGTCGCCTCCGCCGCCCTTGGCGACATGGGTCAACCAGCCGTCCTTCACGATCCACCCTTGCTCCGGGAAGGTAGGTTTTCCGAATCCGCGCCAGCCGGCGGTCGATTTGCCATCGAAGAGTACGATCCACGGAATGGGCTTGGCGGTGCTGGCCTCCTTCGATGTGTCCGCGCTCCAAGCCGGAGAGCCAAGGGACAGGCCCAACAGGAGTGCGACGAGGGGACGGGTATTCATGGGACAAACGCTGAACTGGCTCCGACTCCTGACGCAACACCGGAAAGGATTTTGGCCGTTTTCCTGATTCAGCCAACGATCCAGTGGGATCGGTCGGACTGGCTGCGCCTTTTTTTCCAAGGGCGTCGTGGTTTGACCGTTATGGGCCTCCGGTCGGTCCGATCCCCGCTCTCGCCCTGTCCTGCGAAAGAATTGGCCACGCCATCACCTTCCTTCCGGCCGCGTCGTTCCGCCTCAAAACAGGGCTTTTTCGGCTGCAGCGATGTCTTTGGCGATTTGCGCTTTCAGCGCCTCGAGGTGTGCAAACCGACGTTCCGGACGCAGAAAACCCACGAGTTCCACGGTCAGATCCTGGCCGTACAAATCGCCTTGATACCCGATGAGGTGAGTCTCGAAGCGAAGCTGGGGTTGCAGGGACTGGAGGGTGGGACGCTGTCCCAAATTGACCGCGGCCGGGAATTCGCCACCGGCATGCCGGGCTCGAGCGGCATAAACACCAAAGGGAGGTAGTTCCAGTCCCATCACGTCGATGTTGGCAGTGGGGAATCCGAGAGACTGCCCCAGTTGGTCGCCACGGACGACGGGACCGGCGATGCTGTAGGGACGCCCCAGGAGTTCGGCCACCAGCCCAAGCTTTCCCTCGCGCAGAGCGCCGCGGACACGGGTGCTGCTCACGATCTCGGCTCCGATATGAATGGGGGCCATGGCATTCACCGAAAATCCCAGTTCCCGGCCGAGCGTGCGCAGCAGCGCGACATTCCCGCTGCGGCCGTGACCGAAGTGGAATCCTTGGCCCACGGTGAAGCTCCTGAGCCCGCCGAAACCGCTGACCAATTCGCGCACGAATTCTTCACCGCTCTTGTGGCTCATGGCGGCGTCGAAGCGGAGCACCAGCACGGCGTCGGTATCCTGAGCCTCCAAGGAAGCGATGCGCTGAGCCAACGACTGCAGGAGTCGGGGGGCTTTTTCGGGCCGGACAACCGCCAGGGGGTGGGGATCGAAGGTGGCCACCACCGTCGTCGCGCCGCGGGCCCGGGCGTCGATCTTCGCCTGTCGGACCACGTGCTGGTGTCCGAGGTGGACGCCATCGAAGAGACCCAGGGCCAGGCAGACCCCGTGCGGGCCGAAGGGCTGAGGGGCACTCAGGACGGGCACGGACATCAGCGGGCCACGTAAGGGGCCTTGTCTCCGAACTGGAGACTGGGGGAGGTCGCCGTGGCGCTGACATCGAAGGCGATCCAATGGCCGTTGGCTGAATGGGATGGGAAGCCACAGGCGATGGCGAATTCACCCGACTCATCGGCCACGAACTGAAAGGGCACACCCACCTTGCCGGTGGTGCCGCGGACCGGGTAAGGAGTGGAAGCCCCCTTGAAGGCGGGTTCGCCCATCTGGAGCTTCTTCACCACGGGTTTCTCCACCACGATGGCACTATGAGGAACCGGGCTGTTGTTGGTGAAAACCACCGATACGGTCCAACCTTGCGGGATGGTGTAACGGGCGCCGCCCTTGGCGAAGCCGTTGAAGTTCATCCCGTAGTTCACCGAGTTGTAAGCCGAGACCACGACCAGTTGGGCGGTCTTGGGAGCCTTGGGATCCACCGACAGGAACATCGATTCCTTGGGTTCCGCCGCCTTGGATTCGCCGGCGGGTGCACCGTGGTCGTGACCGGCGGCGGGCGCTGGGGCATCGGCAGCTCGAAGCAGCGGAGTCAGCGTGAAAACACTGGCGAAGACACAGGCGAGGGCGAATGGACGGAACATGGCGTTCAGTTGGTTGGCGGCAATAGGATCGCAAAAAAGGCCCGGGGGCCAAGCCTGAGCTTTGCCCCCGGGTGACGGTGTGAGTTGAGAAGGGTTCTGCGACTGGCGGATCACTCCAGAGGAGCCACCTCCGCGCCGGCCGGTACCTTGTCGGCCGGCACGAGCATCCAAACCGCGCCGCGCTCATTCTGCGCGGGGTCAGCCGGGCCTCCGTAGTTGGCCTTGGCGTCGGTGACGTAGAGGGTGCCGTCGGAGCCTTGGCCGCCGCCGGTGAACATCAGCTTGGAGTTGAGCAGTTCCTGCATCTGCCACTTGCCTTGAGCATCGCGTGCCGAGCCCCAGACCTTGCCGGAACCCCAGTCGCCAAAGAAATACGTGCCATCCATCTGGGGATACTTGGTGCCGCGGTACACGCCGAAGCCGATGACGCAGTTGCCTTGGTCTACGTGGCTGTATTCGCAAATCGGCGGCTCACCGACCTTCGGAGCATCCTTGACCGCGTCGAGATCGGGCTTGCCGCTGGCGTCGAGCGGCAGCGGGAACGGGTGCGTGCCGCACATGAACTTCCAGCCGTAGTTCACGCCAGCCTTGCCGCGGGGCTCGAAGTTGACCTCTTCGAAGTGGTTCTGACCGATGTCGGCGATGTACATGTCGCCGGTCTTCGGGTCGAACTGGAAACTCCACGGGTTACGCAGTCCGTAGCTCCAGATCTCCGGCTTCGCGTTGGGGTGGATCTTGTTGAAGGCCTCTTCGGTCACGCCGAAAAGTTTCATCTGGGAGCCGGGGGTGATGAACGGGTTGTCCTTGGGGATGGAATAACCGCGGTCGGGTTGGGACGGGTTGACATCGATGCGCAGGATCTTCGCCAGCCAGGTGCTCAGGTCTTGGCCGGCACCCAGCACGTCGCCTTCCCAGCCACCGTCGCCGCTGCCGATGTACAGGTAGCCGTCGGGACCGAAGGCGATCTCGCCGCCATTGTGGTTGGCGTACGGGCGGGGCATTTGGAACACCACGCGGGCCGATTCCGGATCGGCCTTGTCGGGGTTGGTCTTGGAGACCTGGTACTCGACAATGAAGCCGGCACCGTTGAACCACATGTCGGAGTAATGGACGTAGAACTTGCCGTTTTCAGCGAATTTCGGATGGAACTCGAGGTCGTAGAGGCCCTGCTCCAGGAACGAGCTGACCACCGTTTCGTGGATGTCGAGGAAGGGCTTGTCCTGGACCTT
Organism: Akkermansia muciniphila; assembly: GCA_945883815.1. Classification (GTDB taxonomy): domain Bacteria; phylum Verrucomicrobiota; class Verrucomicrobiia; order Limisphaerales; family UBA9464; genus SXXZ01. Next base: position 69,342 of record CAMCYJ010000011.1, read on the forward strand.
GCCGTTCTTGATGAGTTTCACCACGCCGGTCCGTTCGCAGACAAACAGCCGATTGTTGTCGCCCGGAGCCAAAGAAACGCGGACCGGGTCCACGAAGCCGCCAGCAACCTTCACGAGGGACAGCTTGACGGGCTTGGGCAGTTTGCCGCCGGGAAGGGCGGTGTTGTGTTTGGGTTCAGCGGCCACCGCAGTCAGCGACAGAGCGGAAGCGAGCAGGAGTGGAGTGAGGATTTTCATCGATGTTTTTGAATCCAGGGTGGGTGAATGAGGTTGGAGATACGTTCTTAAAGCGGTCACGGCTTGGATGGTGCGTTCGGGTGGGTGAGGGTTGTCGGTCCGACTTGAGGAACCGGGGTCGGTGCCCCCGCCGTGAAGAGCGGCATCGACCGCTGGATGGATCGGGCGACGCCCCAGCAGAGCGGGGTGAGCACCAAGATCCAGGCGATGATGAACAGGAGTCGTTGCATGGCGTTCGAAAGTCAGGACTGGGTCGTCAGATGATGCCGTGCGTCCACCGGTCGCACCAGCAGGTTGGCGATGAGTCCGATGAGCAGCAGGCCGCTCATCAAGTACAGAGTGCTGTTGTAGGCTTCAGCAGCTGGCACTCCGGCCTTTTTCTTCGCCGTGGAAATGTAGTTGATGAGCTGGGGGCCCACGATGGCCGCCAGCGACCAGGCAGTGATGAGTCGGCCATGGATGGCTCCGACCTGATGGGTTCCGAAGAGGTCTCGGAGATAGGCGGGAATGGTGGCGAAGCCTCCGCCGTACATGGAGATGATGAGAGCCGTGACCGCCACGAAGAGGGACTTGCTGCCGATCTTCTGCGTCCAGGGCACCGATACGTACAATAGCGCGCCGAGGAGAAAGTAGATCGCATACACCGTCTTGCGGCCGGTGAAGTCCGAGACCGAGGACCAGAAGAAACGGCCTCCCATGTTGAAGAGCGACAATAGGCCGGCGAACCCTCCGCCCACCGCGGCACTGACGCCGAAGAGATCCTGACACATCAGCGAGGCCTGTCCGAGGATGCCGATGCCCGCGCTGACGTTCATGCACAGGACGATCCACAGCAGCCAGAATTGGGGCGTTTTCCAGGCAGTGTCCACCGAGACAGCCTTGCCGGGGCCGGCCTTGGAGCCGGAGGCGGCGGGTTGCCAACCCGTAGGCTTCCAGTCCGCCGCGGGAACCCGGACTAGCCAGGCTCCGAAGAGCATCCAGGCCGCATAAAGTCCGGCCATGGTGAAGAAGGTGGAAGCGACCCCGGGGTTGGTGGCCGTCTTGAAGAACGACATCAAGGTGACGCCCAGAGGCGCACCGATGAGGGCGCCGCCGCCGAAGCCCATGATGGCCATCCCCGTGGCCATTCCCGGGCGATCTGGAAACCACTTCATCAGCGTGGAGACCGGAGCGATGTAGCCCAAGCCCAGCCC
>CAMCYJ010000012.1 GCA_945883815.1 Akkermansia muciniphila
AGTTGATCCGGCAGTGGGAAACCCCGGCGACCGCTCCCACCGCCCTGGTCAGCACCAATGCACCGGCGCCGTTGGTTCCGCAAAAAGCCGTCCGACCGACCGCCCCGGTGGCCCCCGGCTCGCGGACCAATGCCGTGGCGGTGACCGAAGCACCGCGACCCTCCGCGACGCCGACGGCTCCAACGACCGCTCTCACGAGCCCGGCGCGCACGACAGAGCCCCCGGCCGCCAAACCGGTCGCCCCGCCGCCTCCGCCTAAGGTCGTCAACGTCACCCCGCCGCCCCCGCTTCAGGTCGTCAACGTGCAGGAAGATCCGCCTCTGCGCCCGGCCCAAGACCAGCCCGTGGCCAAACCCGCCGCCCAACCGGTGGCCGCCGTTCCCGCAGTGGTCGCAGCGCCTGCGCCCCAGAAACCCAACGAGCCTGCAACTCCCACGGCCGCTTCTCCGAGCGCCGCCGAGGGCAAGACGGATTCGACGGAGACCGACGATTCCAACAAATCGGCCAAGCGCTCGCTGTGGCAACGTGTAACCCCCGGCAAATGGGCCAACCCGGTGCAGTGGTTTCGCAAGTCTTCGGAAACCAACACCGCCGCGGCCTCCGATGCCCGGCCGCCGGGAAACCCCGCCGAGATCGCCGCCAAGGCGCCGTCCAAACCGAGCTCTGCGCCGCAGAAAAAACCCACGCCTCTGTCACCGACCGCCGCCGTGGGCCCAGCGACTGCGCCGGCAACCGCCGCAACGACTCCCTCGCGACCGGTGCCCCGAACGGAAATTGCCTCGCCCCGGCGCCCCGCCCCGCCCCGCTACATCCGACGCGCAGTGGGTCTGCTGCCTGCGGGCAATCGCGCCGCGGCCGAACCGCACTTCCAGCAAGGCATCGGCGCCCATCAACGCCGGGATTTGGTCACCGCAGCGGCCCAGTATCGCCGAGCCACCGAGGTCGATCCGTCCTTCCACGAGGCCTATCACAACCTCGCCCTCGTCGCATTGGATCAAGGGGATTTGAATCTCGCTCTTGTGGCCTGTGAACAAGCCTTGCTCCTCCGCCCCTCCGACTCCGAATCGCGCCGCAATTTCGCCGTGGCACTGAAGCAGGCCGGCCATCCCCAGGACGCCGTCGAACAAATCGAACTATTCCTCGCCGCCAAGCCCACCGAGACGGCGCTCCATCTGGCCGCCGCAGGCTTGTACGCCGGAGAACTGGACGATCCGGCCAAGGCCCGGGGCCACTACGAATCGGTGCTGGCTCTCGAACCCAGCCATCCCCAGGCAGCAGCCATCCGTGGTTGGTTGGCCTCGCATCCGAAATAGACCTTCACAACCGGAGCCCCTGACCAACGACTCCCAGTGACTCCCGATTCCATCCCGCCACAGATACCGGTGCCTCCAGGCCTCCCGGCCTCCGAACATCAGGCACAGGGCAAGTTCCACTGCCCGGCCTGCGGCGGGGAAACCACATGGGATCCGTCCACCAAGACCCTCGTCTGCGCCTACTGCGCCACCCCTGCCAGCGAACACCCCGAGGCGCTGGTCCGCAATGACACCATCCGCGAGCACGATCTGGCCGAGGCGCTGGAACAACTGCCCGACTCCGCGCGCGGTTGGAGTCCCAAGGCCAGTTCCGTCCGCTGCCAAAGCTGCAACGCCATCTCGGTCTTCGAGGCTGAGCACGCCGGCAAGCGATGCGACTTCTGTGGTTCTTCGGCATTGGTGCCCTACCAAGAACTCCAGCAATCCATTCGGCCGGAGAGCCTGCTGCCCTTGCGCATCAGCGAGATGGAGATCCGGGAAAGCATCCGGAAGTGGTACTCCAAACGCTGGTTCGCCCCATCCAATCTGGGCCAGAAAGCGCTCACCGACACGATCCACGGTGTTTACCTGCCCTACTGGACCTTCGACGCGCACGCCGCCGCCCATTGGACGGCCCTCAGCGGCTACTACTACTACACGACCGAGTCCTACACCGACTCCAACGGCCGCACCCAAACCCGACAAGTCCGTCACACGCGCTGGGTCCCGAGCTCCGGCTCTTTGGCACACTTTTTCGATGATGAACTGGTGCCCGGATCGAAGGGCGTGAAGTCCGACCTCCTGCGCAAAATCGAGCCGTTCCCCACTGCTGAATTGGTGCCCTATCACGATGGGTTCGTCGCTGGCTGGACCGTCGAACGCTACCAGATTGACCTCGTGGGAGCCGCCACCGCTGCACGCCAAGACATGGCCGACCAAGTCCGCTCGATGTGCGCAGGCCAAGTTCCCGGAGACACCCACATGAACCTTCAGGTGTCGATCCAGTGGAGCGCCCAGACCTTCAAGCACATCCTCGCCCCCGTGTGGTTGCTGACTTACGACTACGGACGCAAGAGCTACCAGGTGGTGATCAACGGCTACACCGGAAACATCGCCGGAGAACGGCCCTACAGCTTCCTCAAGATTTTCTTCGCGGTGCTGGCGGTGGTGGCCTTCATGGCGGCAGTGGCGTGGTACGCGGAGAACCAGAAATACCGCTAAAAGATCCCGGTCGATCGAGTTCAACGCCGAGGCATCACGCCGGAGAGCAGCGCGCCCGCCAAGGTGAACGCAGTCCATGCCGAGGCGGGGATGTAGAGCCCGAACTCGGCCAATCCATGGGTGAACCATCCGAGCAGGCCCATGAACACCGCCACCTCCAGGCGCCGACGGTCGGCCTCGGGCCACGACTTCCATCCGCTCGCGTTGGGGTTCAGCGCATCAGCGGGGGATTCCTTCGAGAGCGGTGACCCCAGAGTTTGCGACGCGGTGATTCGCCGACCCAAGGTCCAAAGGAGGCCGCCGATCCAGGCCGTGTAGAGGGCGAAACCGGGCAACCCGGAGTCGCTGGCTTGCTCCAGGAAATCATTATGAACCAGCCGGGCCATTTCCGACTCCGGAGCCTTCAGGCGGGCGTAAGGCCGCTGGAATGTTCCGGGTCCACTGCCCCATAGCGGGTGCTCGCGGGTGTTTTGGACAGCGGCCTTCCAGTAATCGGCCCGAGCCACGGCGCTGGTCGCCCCCTTGGCGAAGTAGCCCGCAAAGCGAAGACCAAAAAGCCCCAACCCGCCGGCCAACAGCAACGCCACCAAAGCTGCCTTGTGTCTAACTGAACCGGGCCGCAGCAGGAGCGCCACCGCGCCGACTCCGATGGCCACCAACCAACCGGCCTTGGAACCTGTCCAGTACAGGGCCAGGAGTCCCAAGATACCGAAGCTTCCCACCACCAACCGTCGGACCGAAGCCTTGAGGGTGGCGCTGACCGTGGCCAGCACCGCCAAGGATGCCGGCAAGAGCAACAAGATGAGTCCGGCCAGCGCATTGGGATAAACCATCGTTCCGTTCACGCGGGCCCGCCGCATCTTGTCGAGGATGGCCGGGTTGGCGATGTCCACGCCGTTGGTCTGGATGATCAAGAGATTGGCCTTCATCTCCGCCAGCGAGGCCGCGGTGAAGTTGGTCCAACCCGTCGACTGCCCTTCAAGCAGCACCTGATAGTCTTGGCGCAATTCGAAGAGATGCTGTTGAGCGGCCTTGTTGAGGCAGAGTCCGAAACCAGCGATGATGCCCACCCACAGCCAACCACTGCGCAGCGCCGGACCTAGCACGAGGAATCCCAGGCCATAGCAGGCCAGACAACCGGCCAATTGCGGGAGCGTCAACCCGGTGAGCACCGGATCGACAGAACGGCCCGCCGCCAACGATTGCCAAGCCATCCAGATGGCGGGCAAGAGGAGCAGGAGGGCTGGAAAGTGACGCCCCCGAAGCGACGCCATCGGCTTGGAAGTCATCACTCCGACTACGGCCAGCACCATCAGGAACGGCGACGCCAAACGCGACGGCCACGGCTGCTGGAGCCACTCGGCCGCATCCCGGGGCATGGGAATCTGGCCGTCGAGGATCACCGGGTTGCCCCACTTCAGGATGCACAACCCCAAGAACGCACCGAAAACCAAGGCAAAGAAACGCAGTGCTTCCGGACTGGAAGAACGGGTGGGAGATGCGGAGCCACTCACAAGGTCAACCTCAGCAAACCGACTTCCAGGGCCAAGGCCTCCTGGACATTGGTGTGGAGGAGTCGCTGGGTGCTCTCCCAACTCTCCAAATTGTTCTGAGCCTGCTCCACCTTAAGGCGAGCAGCCACGGCCTCCGTGGCGGATTCCAGCATGGGGAAGAAGGCCGATTCGCCCGTCATCCCGCAAACCCGCAGCCACACATCGCGCAACCAAGCCTGGAGGCCTGAGAGGTATTCTCCGCGACGCCGACGGTACTCGGCCTCGATGGCGGCGGTGAGAGCGTCTTCCCACTGTTCCTTCTGGACCGGTGTGGCATCCGGATACTTGGCCAGCGGCGAACTCGCGGTGAGTTGCTCTTCGATCGCCTCGCGCGCCGCACCCAGCGATTCGAGCAAGGTGCCCAGCAACTGGTAGCGGGCCAGGACTCCGGTGGAACCCGGAGCGGCCTTGCGGGCGAAGTCAGTCACCCAGCGACCCACCTCATCGCCCACACGAAAGGGCCTCACCCCGAAGCTGACCCGCTGGCATCGCGAAAGGATGGTCTCCAGCAACCGACTCGGCTCGGTAGTCAGCAAAATCAGCACAGAACCCGCCGGCGGCTCTTCGAGGGTCTTGAGGAAGATGTTGGCTGCCGCCGTGTTCATGCGATCGGCCCCCGCAAAGACCACCATCTTGTGGAAGCCCTGCATGGGTTTGAGGGTGATCGTGCGGACAATTTCGCGCGTCTGGTCGGCGCTGATCTGGCGGGACTTGTTCTCCGGACGCACCCAGGTGACGTCGGCATGGTTGCGCGCGGCGATGCGCTTGCAGTTGGGGCACTGGCCACACGGGGCCATGGGAGTGCCGCCCGGGGATCGCTCCAGGGGCGCGGAGCAGTTCAACGTCTGGGCCAACGCCTCCGCCCCGGCTTCCAGCGAATCCAAGTCGTCGCCAATGAAGAGATACCCATGCGCCAAGCGATCCCGCGACAGGCTTCGGCGCAGGAGTTCCCAGGCTTTGGACGAGGCGAGATCCGGATCCATGGATTCAGGCAACGGAGTCGATGCGACAGCTACTTCTTGGTCATTTCCTTGGCCCAACTGTCCTTGAGGCCCAGCGTCCGATTGAAGATGAGCGGCACCGAGGCCGGCGCGACACCGGTCGGGGAATACGGCACATCCAGCGTAAAATACCCGAGTCGCTCGAACTGGAAGCGGTCGGTTTGCCGAGCGTCGGCCAGAGACGCCTCCAGCAGCGCCGTGATGGTGAGAGCGCTCTCGGGATTGAGCACCGACTTGAAGTCGCGCCCCTCGGCTTCCGGTGCCTCTTCGGTGAACAACCGGTCGTAGAGGCGCACCTCGGCCCGGAGGGCATGAGCGGCACTCACCCAGTGGATGGTTCCCTTGACCTTCTTGGCGGCATTGGCTCCGCCGGTGCGGGTCTCGAGATCGGCCGTGCAACGCAGTTCAACGATCGCACCGGCGGCATCTTTGACGACTTCGTCACAGCGGATAATGCAGGCGTACTTGAGCCGAACCTCGCCGCCCGGACGCAGCCGGAAATACTTCGGCGGCGGCACCTCCATGAAGTCGTCGGAGTCGATCCACAGCTCGCGGGTGAAGGCGATCTTGCGTGTGCCCAACTCCGGATTGGACGGGTTGTTCACCGCATCAAACCAGTGGGTTTCGCCCTCGGCGATATTGGTCAATACCACCTTGATGGGCCGCAAGACGGCCAGACGGCGCAAAGCCACCAAGTTCAGGTCATCGCGGATGCAGCCCTCGAACACCGACACCTCGGTGAGGCCGTTGTACTTGGTCACGCCGATGGCAGCGGCAAAGGCACGCAATGCCTCGGGCCGAACACCCCGACGACGCAGGCCACTCAAGGTCGGCATGCGCGGATCGTCCCAGCCGGTCACCAGGCCTTCTTCGACGAGCTGCAGCAACTTGCGCTTGCTCATCACCGTGTAGCCGAGGCTCAGGCGGGCGAACTCAATCTGGCGGGGCAGCGTGCGCGGGAGGTCGAGCGACTGGAGCACCCAGTCGTAGAACGGCCGGTGGATCTCGAACTCCAGCGTGCAAATGGAATGGGTGATGCCCTCCAGATAATCGCTGATCGGATGGGCGTAATCGTACATCGGGTACAGGCACCAACGGTCGCCAGTCCGGTGGTGCGTGGCATGGCGAATGCGGTACAGGGCCGGGTCCCGCAAATGGATGTTCGGCGACGCCATGTCGATGCGCGACCGCAAGGTGCGGGTGCCGTCCGGGAATTCGCCCTTCCGCATGCGCTCGAACAAATCGAGGTTCTCCTCCACGGAGCGATCGCGCCAGGGGCTGGGCTTGCCGGGCCGCTCGGGCACACCCCGGTACTCGGACATTTGCTCCGGGTTCAGGTCGCAGACATAAGCCTTGCCCCGGCGGATGAGTTCCACCGCGAAGGCCAGCATTTGCTCAAAATAGTCGGAGGCGAAGAACGGCTCCAGCGGACGGCCCGAGGCCTCCGAGGGCAGCACCGCCTTGCCGCTGACATCGCCGGGCACCTTGCGGCCCAACCGGTCATCGGCCCAGCCGCGGATCAACCAATCGACGTCGGCCTGGATGGACTCCACATACTCGACCTCTTCCTTGGTGGGATTGGTGTCGTCCATCCGCAGGTTGCAACGCCCGTGCGTCTCCCGCGCGATGCCGAAGTTGAGGCAAATCGACTTCGCGTGGCCGATGTGCAGGTAGCCATTGGGCTCCGGCGGAAAGCGGGTGACGCTGAGCGGGTGCTTCCCGGACTGCAGATCCTCCGCGACGATATCGCGAATGAAGTCTGCCGGGGCGGGAGGCGTCGTGGGTTCAGATTCCGACATACGAGTTCGACCCAGAGTCTTACGGCCACCCCCGGGGATGTCGAGAACCGCAGACAGCCGTCGACCGGCTCTGGGTTGGTCCAACGAGAGGCTCCGGGGACGGTCTCACCACCCGGCGCACCGCACCCTCACTTCGCGGCGTCCAGGAAATCGACGGTGGCGCTGAGCTCGGGGGTGAGGAAGCGGTCGGGCTCCAGGATCTGCACCTTGACCTGCACGGTCCCCTTGGCGCGGTTGGCCTCGGGTGCAATCTCGGCGACTTGCCCCTGGTAACGCTTGTCGGGATAGGAGACCGGGGAAATGACGCAGCGTTGACCGAGCGAGACGCGGGCCAGCTTGGATTCGTCGATATCCACCTCGATCTGGAGGTCTTGGAGATTGGCCACGGCCACCAGCGAGGAACTGGGGCCGCGGGTGCCTCCGAAGGTCTGCGGGGTCACCAGTTCGCCCGGGTCGACGAGCTTCTCCAGCACCGCGCCGGTGACCGGCGAGCGGATGATGCACCACTCGAGCAAGGTCTCGATGCTCTTGCGGGCACCCAATATTTGGGTCCGCTGGGCTTCGGCGCTGCGCACCGCCAAGCGGGCGTCGTCGAGGGCTTTCTGAGTTTCGATCCGCTCCGACACCAACGGCTCGGACCGCCGGAGATCGACGTGCGCGCGCTCGATGGCCACCTCGGCCACCGCCAGCGCCCCGTCATTCTCCGCCAACCGGGCGCGGTATTCGGAATCATCCAAGCGAACCACCACCTGCCCATTGGTGACCGCATCGCCCTTCTTGACCCCGATCCATTGCACAACCCCCATGAAGCGCGGGCTGATCTCAATGCGCTCGCGGGCGATGATGTAGCCCGAGACTGTCAGCACCGAGCCCGCGACAGAACCCGAAGAGCGCTCCCCACGGGCGCCCTGCCCTGTCGAACTGTTCGTTCCCGTCGCCGAACGGTCGGCACCGGCCTTCTCCAGCGGGGTTCCGGCTTCCGTGCGGGTGGCCTTGGGGCCGGACTTCATGCCGGAACGCACATCGTCGCTGGCACGCGGCACCGCCCACCAGGCAATCACACCGGTGAGGAGCACCACACCACCGATGATGAGCAGGGTCGGAAGCCCTGAGCGTCGCTTCTGGTGGGAGGCGATTCGCAGACGTTCGAGACGGTCATCTTTCATAGCGATTTGAGGGCGGAAATCACCGGCAGCCGCGCAGCGCGCAAGGCCGGAAGGAAACTCCCAATGAGTCCAATCACCAGCGAGAAGACCAGGCCCAGGGCCATCAAGTCGGGCGTCACCCGGAACTGGTACACCGTTTCGGCGAAGGATTGAAAATCCATCGTCCCGAAGGTCACACCCCGAGCGACCACATAGGCGTAAATTCCCAGCGAAAGAGCACAACCCACCATCCCTCCCAGACCCGAGAGCAGCACGCCCTCGATGAGGAACGAGACCACGATGGCCGCCCGCGAATAGCCCAGCACCCGCAGCGTGCCAATCTCCCGGGTCCGCGAAGCGACGTTGGCGTACATGGTGTTCATGGCAGCGAAGACCGCTCCCACCGACATCGCCGTGCCCAGGAGCCCCGCCAAAATATTGAAGGGCACCGCAGTGGCCGTCTGCTTGGAATAATACTCAGTCTCCGGCTCAGCGCGCAGGCCCAACCGCTTGTCTTGGGCGATCCGGTTGGTGAGCGAGCGCATCGCCGCATCATCCCGCGGGCGCAGCAGGATGCTCGAGTACATCTCGGAGCGGTCGAAGATGGCCCGGGCTTCATCGGCATCCATCCAAGCCTCGGAGTCGAAGGCGCTGCCTCCGGCTTCGAAGAGCCCGACCACGCGGAGCCGGTCTGGGCCGGCTCGGATGATTCCGCCCACCTCGAAGCCTTCAAAGCGACCGGCCAGTTTCTTCGACACCGTCACTTCGCGCTGGCCCGGTTGAAACCAACGCCCTTCGACCAAGGTGACTTTGGGCCGCAGTTCCAATCCGCGCGGGGTGACACCGCGAATGAGCGTGTTGGCCGATCCCGGAGCCGCGCGACGCGGCGCGTTGATGATCATCACCAACTCCGCCGACACCACCGGCTGCCCCGCGGCGTTGCGGTCGATTTCTTCGAAGAACTGCAACGTCCGGAACTGATCCCGGGTGACCAGACTGCCGGATTCGGCCTGCGAACCCTTGCGCACCACCAAGATATTGCCCGGTTCGCCCGTGCGGGCACTGCTCGATTCGATGCCCTTGGCCAAGGCCTTGAGCAAGATGACCACCGACACCACCGCCGCCACGCCAATCACCGTGAACAACGTGGTCCGCCAGCGGATGAGCACGTTGCGGTAGTTGTATTTGAGCGGGAGCGCCATGGAGTGCGTGCGTGTGCAGGGTTCGGGTCCGGCTCAGTCGAGGGTTTTGAGGCCGGAGACCACGCTCATTCGGGCCACCGAGACCGACGGGCCGATGGCCGCCACGATCCCCAAGAGCGCCGCGACGATCCCGCCGGTGGCCATGATGCGGGGAGTCACCTCGAAATAGACCAGGAACCCTTGCGAGAGCTTCTGGAGATTGATGGTCGACCAGAACAACCACGCGCCACCGATGCCAACGAAGGCTCCCAACATGGAGAGTCCAAAGCTCTCGGCGAGGATGAACGCGAAGAGTTCTCGGCGTCGGAATCCCAGGGCCTTCAGCACCGCCAGTTCGCGGAACCGTTCGCGGATGGCCATGCTCATGGTGCTCACGCACACGAGGATGAGCGTGAAAACCACCACCGCACTAATGCTGCCGAAGAGCATCTTTACATTGCCGAACATGCTCACAAACCCCAACTGGAAGGCCCGCTCGGTTTCCGCTCGAACCTCGGCCGAAGTGTTCTCGAAGGCAGCGTTCACCCCTTCGATGACGCCGTCCACCGATTCGGCGGAATCGGCCATCATGTACCAAGTGCCCACCATGCCCCAGTCATCCATCAACTGGTCGAGCAGCGCGTGGTGGAAGAAGCAATTCCGATCATCGATGGTGCCGGCATAGACCGTTTCAATGATCAGCTCCAAATCCACCGGATAAAACGTGCCGGTGAAGCGCAGCTTGTCTCCCACCTTCAGTCCGTAGCGGCGCAGGGTGTCGGCGCCCACCATGCAACCATTGCGGTTTTTGACCCAGGCGTCGTACGAACCCTCGATGATCTTGCCCTCCAAGATCAGCTCGCGGAACCGGGCCGGATCGACCGCGAATTGCGCCCAACTCGTGGTGGTCTCATCGCGGAAAAGCCCGCCAAAGTAGGTGAACGGCGAGACCTGTCGCACGCCCGGGATCTTCTCGATGGTGGAACGCTGTCGCGCCGGCAACGGTTGGGCCAAGGAGACCTTGTTGCGCGCGATGATGCGGAAGGAGGCCGCCTCGCTTTCGGGCGGCACGGTGAGTTCGCGCTGCAAAGTCAGGAGCGTCACCAACAGCGCACAACTGACGGCCACGCTGAGGACCGTCAGCATCGCTCGACGCCCGTTGCGCAGCGCGTTCTTGAGGACAAACCCAGGAATGGTAATGCCCGAGGCCCGATGCCGGCGCTCCGACGGGGACGGCGTACCTTGGGAGTCGGCCGAACTCATGCCACAAACTCACCCTTTTCGAGGTGAAGACTTCGGGTGCCATAGCTGGCCGCCTTGGGGTCGTGGGTGACCATGACCACGGTCTTGCCGGCATCCCGGGCCAACGACTGGAGGATTCCCAACACGTCGGACGCAGATTTGGAGTCGAGATTGCCCGTAGGTTCGTCGGCGATGATCAGGGTCGGATCTGTGGCGATGGCCCGGGCGATGGCCACCCGTTGCTGCTGCCCACCGGACATCTGATCCGGCCGGTGGTGTCCACGATCGGCCAAGCCCACCAACTCCAGCGACGTTTCGACTTGGCGACGTCGCTCGGCCTTGGACAGCGCCGTGAGCAAGAGCGGCAACTCGACATTCTCGAAGGCCGTGAGCACCGGGATGAGATTGAAGCTCTGAAAGACGAACCCGACGTTCTGGTTGCGCCAGTCGGCCAATTCCGACTCGTTCAACCCGGCCACATTGACGCCCTGAACTTCCACGGTTCCGCGGCTGGCGGTGTCGATGCCGGCCAGGATGTGCAACAGGGTCGATTTGCCCGAACCCGACGGACCCATGAGCACCACGAACTCTCCGGGAGCGATGTCCATCGACACGCCGTTGAGGGCGGTGACATCGATATCACCCTGCCGGTAGACCTTGAAGAGGTCGCGGATCTGGACAATGGGTGCGGCGTTCTCCGGCATGAGGTCAGGGGGGCTGAAGTTAGACTACCGGAGAGGGCTCTGACATCTTGAATTCAGGCGCTGAAGCTCTCGCCGCACGAACAACTGGTGGCCGCATTGGGGTTCTTCACCTTGAAGCCGCCCTCTTGAAGCGCATCGGCATAATCCAATTCGCTGCCGGTCACGTACAAGGCGCTCTTCGGATCCACCACCACACGAACACCGGCGCTCTCGACGAGGATGTCCCGATTCTGAGGCTTGTCCTGGAGGTCCATCTTGTACTGGAGACCCGAACACCCCCCGCCGACCACGGAAACGCGCAGGACGCCCTGAGGTCGCCCTTGCTTGGTCAGCAAACCCGAAACCTTGCGACCCGCGCTCTCGGTGAGCTTGATGAGCCGCTCGTCCCCCACCCGGAAGGACGGCTGTTGACTAACGGCGGCTCCAATTTTTCCAGCGATCATTTTTGTACGTTCAAGCTACGAACGGACCCCGTCCAAGTCAACGAACCCTCCGTGGTGAACGCGTGAGCTTCAGAACCCCTCTATGTCGTCAAAACGTGACTGGCCGAGTGCCCACGCTTCATTCACTTTGGGATAAGACTGCGCGTCTAAACCGCTATCCACCCCTCGATGACCTTCCGATCGCTCACTCCCTCGACATCCCATCGCGGATTCACCCTCATCGAATTGCTGGTGGTCATCGCCATCATCGCCATTTTGGCCGGCATGCTCTTGCCATCACTGGCCAAGGCGAAATCCAAGGCCACCGGGATCCAGTGCATGAACAACGGTCGGCAGCTCATGCTCGGCTGGCGGCTCTACGTGGATGATCATCAGGAGCGACTGCCTCAATCCTACGGACCCAACGAGTGGGTGCATGGATCCCTCGATTTCAACGGAGGCAACCGCAGCAACTGGGACGTGGATCAAGATCTCTCCAAGGGGCTGCTGTGGTCTTACGTGGGCAAATCGGCCCAGGTGTTCAAGTGCCCGGCCGACCTGAGCACCGTGACCGTCGCCGGTGCCCGCAAATCGCGGGTTCGCAGCATGTCCATGAACGGCTGGATCGACTCCACCGATGTCTCCTCCTTCGGCGGCTCATTCCGGATTTACAAGAAGTACTCCGATTTCAACGACCCGGGTCCGTCGATGACCTGGGTGTTCATGGACGAGCGCGAGGACAGCATGAACGACGGAGAAATGATCGTGGGCATGTTCGGTTATCCGAGCAATCCCGGCACCTGGAAGATCGTGGACTACCCGGCCAGCTACCACAATCAGGCGGGCGGGCTGTCGTTCGCCGACGGTCATTCCGAGATCAAGCGCTGGAGGGACAAACGCACATTTCCCGTCCTGAAGAAAGGCGTGGAGATCCCACTGAACGTGGCCTCGCCCAACAACCCGGACGTGCTGTGGCTCATGGAACGCACCACCCGTCCGCTCTGATCGAGGTTTTGATCGACGCTTTTTGAGCCGGGCCCACTGGGAGACTTTCCCCGGCCCGCTCCGCCTGCTCCGGCGCTACACCCTAGCCCTTGTAACCCAAGAGGTGACGCTGCTTGATGAGGGTGGCCACTTCGTTGGGCACCATGGGTTCCCATCCTGGTTCGTTGGCCTGGAGCATTTTGAGAACATTGCGGCTCAGCACGCTCATGTTGGCCTCGTTCACATCGCGCAGGCCTTGGATGAAAAAATTCTCCATCAAGAACAGGTACAAGTGCCGCAAGTGCGGAGCCACGCGGAGATTGCCCGAAGTGATGATGGCCCCGCTCTCCGGATCCTTAAAGGGGTAGACGAAGAGCTTGAGGTCGTTTTTGAACATCCGCCCAAAGCTCTCCAAAATGCCGCCGGCCAATTCGGAATAATACCGCTCCTCGAACAATTCCTTGAGCGTGGGGATGCCCATGACGAAGCCCACGGGGTTCTTGGTGAATCGATGCAAGTAAGCCGCCAAGCGATGGAACTCACCGTGGTTGGAGATCAACACCGGATGACCGAGGGTGGCCAACATGTCCACACGGTCGAGGAAGTCTTGGTGATCGATCCGCCCTTCGGCGCTGAGGTTCTTGAGGGTCATTTCCATCAAGACCACCAGGTTCTTGCCGTCCACGTTCGGCTCCTGGATGAACTGCGCCTGGGCGTAGCGGAGCATGTCGACGGTGACATGGGTGACCGGCCGGAATGAGCCGCGTTCCACGAGGATGCTCTTTTTGTACAAGGCATCCGCCGGTTGGACGATGCGACCATCGGGCATGAACATCGCCGCATTGGTCAACCCCTTCTCCACCAACTGGAGAGCGAGCAGTCGGTTGTCGACCGAGGCGAACTCCTTGCCGCGGAACTCGATCATGTCCACCTCGATGCGCTCGATGGAGAGATTGTCGAGCAGCGCATTGACGATGGCCTCGGGGTGCCAGTTCAGGTAGGTCGCCGCGTGGATGAGGTTCACGCCCAGAATGCCAATGGCCTCCGCCTGCTGGAGGCTGTCGCGGTCCCACATTGCGACGTGCAGGAGGATATCGCTCGGTTCGGAACCGGGCTCGCTCTGGAACCGGATGCCCATCCAACCGTGGGTCTCGTCCTTCCGCTGGAAACTCTTGGCCGCCACGGTGGTGGCGAAGGCAAAAAACTTGGTGGTTGAGCCGCGCTGGCCTTTGAGTCGTTCGACCAAGAGCGGGTACTCATGATCGAGCATCGAGATCAAACGCTTGCGGCTCACATACCGGTCGCTCTGGCCATAAATCGCGTCACTGACGGTCATGTCATACGCAGAGATGGTCTTGGCGATGGTGCCGCTGGCTCCGCCGACCCGGAAAAACCAACGCGCAACCTCCTGACCGGCACCAATCTCGGCGAAGACGCCGTACTTGGTTGGGTCGAGGTTGATTTGAAGGGCCTTCTGGTGGGTATCGAGTTGGTCGCTCATTCCTTGAGTCCTATAGAAAACCGAATTTGGCCGGCGCGCAACCTCAGGGAGGTTTCGCAGTTCTCTCACCGCCCCCTTGCGCCCTCCTGATCAATCGGATGAAAAGCCGATGGAACGATCGTGTTCAACCTTCAGCCAACGCAAAAAGCGGGTGGTGTTGTCGTACACATAAAGTGCCGAGTATCGGGAATTACGGTCCCAGGGAAACCGTCCAGTGGCAATCTCCAGGCTGGAATTTTGAACCGACCAGGACACCTCCAACCGGGAACCGAGTGATCGACCGCAGCCAATTCTTCCCAGGCCAGCCATCGGAACCGGAGGCCGTCACCCATCGCCGGCAGGAGTTCCGACGGAAACACCGGCTCTTCGAGCTCCTCAAAACGGGCCATCCTGCAAGGCCTTCCATGCTGCGCGTAATCGGTTGCGAACTCGGAAAGCGCTGACTCGAACCATCACCGAACTGACCCCGAATTGTTCGGCCACCTCGGACGCCAAAATGCCGTGCAGCACGAAGGATTCGAACAACTGCCAATGCTGCGGCCGCACCGCCGCCTTGACCCGCTGGAAGGCCATCGACAGCAACTCGTAGTCATGGCCGACGGGTTGCCGAGAGGCCGCCTGCAACGGGTCGGCCAATTCCAGAAGCATCTCCAAATAGCGACGCTTCATGTCCTCATCCAGAACTCGGGACCGAAAACACTCTCCGATCTGCTGGTTGACCATGAGATTCAACCAGGAACGGAAGCGACCCAACGCCTCGCTGTATTCGAAGGTAGGCAGGTATTGGAAGCAGCGGATGAAGCAGTCCTGAGCCACCTCCTCCGACTGTTCCTGTGACAGCCCATAGCTACGGCAATGTCGAATAATCGGATTGCGGTAGATTTCCACGAATCGAGTCCACGCCACCTCGTCATTGGATTGTCGAACCCGACTCAGCAAATCATGATCTGTGGTGTCACAATGCATAGGGGGCATCGGGGAAATCCTTACCCGCAGACTAGGCAGGCTGCGTGCCCGTCAGCAAGTATCCTCGGGAATTCGACCCACTCTCTGGCTCTGTCTCCAGTCTTTCCGAGGGGTCGGGCTTCTGCTAAATCCATGGATCTCCGATTTGCATGTCACGCCCCCCTGTCAGCATTGTGATTCGCACCCTGAATGCCGCCGAGACCCTAGGGGAGGTGCTGGAGGGTCTCCACCGCGGTGACTCCGACCAATTGATCGTGGTGGATTCCGGTTCAACGGATGGCACAGTCGAACTAGCCCGGAGCCACGGCGCGGAGATCCTCGTCATCCAAAAGGAGGACTTCACCTATGGCCGGGCCCTCAACCGGGGCTTTTCGGCCGCCCGTCATGATTGGGTCTTGAGCCTCAGCGCCCACACCATTCCTGCGGATCGGTTTTTCTTGGAGTCTTACCGCCGGGCCATCGGGCGATTTCAGGAGTCGGTGACGGCCGCTGTCGGCCCCATCCTCGGCGAATTCGACGCGGCCTTGAGCGGCGGCATCACGTTTTTCGAGGCTGACGACCTCCGCCGGGGTTTCGGATTCGGAGCTGGCAATCCCAACAGCCTCTACCGTCGCAACGCTTGGCAACGACGTCCCTTCGACGAGGAGATCGGCGGTGGTGAAGACCTCCAGTGGTACTTCGATGCCCTGAAGGCGGGTGAAACCATCGCCGCAGTGCACGCGGCCGGGGTCCACTACCGGAACCGCCGATCCATGCGGGCTTTCTACCAAAAGGGTCGCGTGGATTACCGGGCGATGGCCCGCTTCTTCGAACCGCACCGTCCGAGCCTGCCCGGGATCTTTATCCGTGCCGCCAAACTCGCCTTGTATCTGCCCCTCGGCCGCGTGGACTGGGCCGGAGCCAAGGGCAGCCTGGCTCATTGCGTCGGCAATTACGTCGAGGCGCGTGCACTGGCGCGGCAGGCAGGCGCACTCAAGCGGTAGCCTCCCTTTTTCTCCAACCTCGCAGCACGCACAGCCGGACCAATCCATCCCAGCAGTCCCATCCATGGGGGCTATCAAAAACCTGGATTGGCACTGCCCCATCACCACGGCAGACTTTGAATGGCTTTGAGCCGGTCACCCCGACTCCTCCATCTCGAAAGATTACGGATCCCCTTGAAGAACGCCAACGACTCCCGCATTTCCTGCCGACAAATCCCCGATCACTGGACCCCCTTCGCCAGTGCCGCGGAAGTCCGGAGGCAAGTCAACCAACTGGGGTTGTCCCTCGGTGCCTGGGCCGAAGCCGCACGCGCTCAGAGCGGCCGGCAGGCGCTGGCCCTCTGCGTCCTACGAGGCGGGGTCTTTTTCTTTTCCGATCTGCTGCTCGCCTGCCCGGTCACCGTGGAACCCGCGTTCTGCCGTTGTCGTTCCTATGAAGCCAACCTCAACGGCGTCGCGGCCCGGAACGTCGAAGTGAGCCTGGATGCCCCCGAATCCATTTCGGGACGGCATGTCCTCGTGGTCGATGACATTTGCGACAGTGGCCGCACCTTGGATGCGCTGACTCGGCGACTGAAGGAACTCGGCGCAGCAGAAGTGGAAACGGCGGTCTGTGTGCACAGGATCCACAACGACAGCCAGTTTCAACCCCGCTGGAGCGCCTTCCGCCACGAGGGCCCCGAATGGTTCGCGGGCTATGGGATGGAAGACGCCAACCATTGCATGAATTTTCCCGGGCTTTACCTGCTGGGGACGCCCGAGGATCCGATCTGAACCCAACCGGGTTTGCCGGCGGCCCTTCCACGGCATTGCTTCGATCCGGACGAATGGTTACGACTGGTGACCCACCATGAGCCTGTCCCCATTTCGGACGCTTGCGTCCTGCATTGCCGCAACCTTGATCGGCCAACACACCTCGCTGGAGGCCGCCCGACCCGACCGTGCGGCCGCCGCGCTCAAGCCGGCCAAACCAGCGCCGAAGTACGCGACGACTGGCCGCGTGGAACGGTTGGCACCGGAGTTCGACTCCCTGATCACCCCGGGCTCAGAAATGGAACTGCTCGCTGAAGGCTTCGACTGGTCGGAGGGCCCGGTCTGGATTCGCAAGGACCGTGAACTGCTCTTCTCCGATGTGCCGGTCAACAAGGTCTATCGCTGGACCGAAAAAGACGGCTTGAGCGTGGCCCTGAACCCCAGCGGCTACACCGGCCAGGCACTCAAGTTCCGCGAGCAAGGCTCGAATGGATTGACCACTGACCGCGGCGAGCGGCTCCTCCTCTGCCAACACGGCAACCGGCAAATCGCCCGCCTCGAAGCCGATGGCCGCTTCACCCCGCTGGCCGAGCACTATCAGGGACGCCGCTTCAATTCGCCGAACGACCTGTGCCTGGCCTCCAACGGAAACATTTATTTCACCGACCCTCCCTACGGCCTTGAAGGATTGAACAACAGCCCACTCAAGGAACTGATGTTCAATGGCGTCTACCTGCGCCGTCCCTCCGGCGAGGTCGTGCTGATCTCCCGCAAGCTGGATTTCCCCAACGGCATCGCCCTGTCCCCCGACGAAAAGACACTGTACGTGAACCAGTCAGACCCGAAAGCCGCCACCATTACTGCCTTCTCGGTGCTGCCCGATGGCACCGTGGGCGAGGGACGCCGGTTCTTTGACGCCACGCCCCGGGTGGCTGGCAACAAAGGACTGCCGGACGGATTGAAGGTCGATGAGCGGGGCAATCTCTGGACCAGCGGTCCGGGCGGTATCTTGGTGATTTCCCCGGAGGGCAAGCTGTTGGGTGTGCTCAACACGGGAGAGGCCACGGCCAACTGCGCCTGGGGCAATGATGGGCGGACCCTGTACATCACCGCCGACAGCAAGCTCCTGCGAATCCGCACCCGAACCCGCGGTGCGAATTGGCCCCGCTGAACGATCCCATAGGATGCGTTGTGCTGGCAGCGCCTTCCTCCCAACTTGCCGCAGTTGGATTCGGACAATTCACGGTGTGCTTCAGCCATTGTTGGAGTCCCGGGAATTCTCTAACCTCGCGGTGCTGCGCGAACCCCTCCCAGTGACGATGGGGTAAATGCCGCGATCCGACGGGACCATGCCGAAGCCCTCGAAAAAAACATTCAAGACCCTCCACGGTCAATTGCTCCTGGATGGCGGCAGTTTGGGTGGGTCGTGCTTTCACCGATCGGTGGTGCTGGTCTGCGAGCACACTCCCGAGGGGGCGTTGGGATTGGTCCTCACACAACCCGGAACCCAGCTTTTGGAAGACTCCCTCCCCGGCGAGGTGCCGCCTCCGTTTCAGGGAATCCACCTTTTCGAGGGAGGCCCTGTCCAACCCACCGCGTTGAGTTATCTCTACAGCCAGCCGGGGCATTTGCTCGGCAATGTGCTACCCCAGCTCACCATCGGACACCAAATCGAGGAACTCCAAGAACTGATGAACTCCGGCTCGCCGGAATTGCGATTGAAAGTCTTCTCGGGCTACGCCGGCTGGGCTCCTGGACAACTCGACAACGAATTGCGCCAGAACAGTTGGCTCATCGCACCGGCCGGCTTGTCGCTGATCTTCGAGACACCCTCTGAGGACCTTTGGAAGACCCTCCTGCGCCAGCGCCCCAACTGGCAGGAACGAATTCTTGCCGACGCCCCGGAAGACATCGCCTCCAACTGACCGTGGAATCGACCCTGCTCTTCTTTGCACTGCCGCAGGAGGCCGCGGCCTTCGTGAAACTGGGACGCCGTCGTGGATGGCCGCTGAGACCAACCGCCCCGCCCGTCCCTCGCCGCACCCTGCAACGCTTCGTCGCGCCGGGTCTAGAGGTCTGGGTCACCGGCATGGGGCCTGAGAATGCCCTGCGCAGTGGCGACGACGCCCTCAAAACAGGCCGGCCCGACCGCCTGTTCACCTGCGGAGTCGCCGGAGCCCTGAATCCCGAGGCCCAGATAGGTTGGGTCTACCACGAGGCCGACACGGGATTCCCGGGAATCGAACGGCTCCAGGCCACGGCCTCGAACCCGGGGCGAATGGTCACCCGGGACCGGGTGGTCATCACGCGATTCGAAAAGGCCCAACTCCGCTTGGAGACCCAGGCCGATCTGGTGGACATGGAGTCGACGGTGCTGCGGGACTTGGCGCGAGCCCGAAGCATTCCCTCAGCGACTGTCCGGTCGGTCTCCGACACCGCCCACGGGGACCTGGTTCTCGATTTCAACCGTATTTACACGGTCCAGAAAACCCTCCACCCCGGTCGGTTGGCCCTGGAGATCGCCCGCGCGCCCTGGAAAATCCCCGCCCTGATCCGCTTCGGCGGCGACGCTCAGAAAGCCTGCGCACGCCTGGCTGAAGTTCTGTTGGAAACGCTGGTTTAGGCCAGATGGGTTCCAACCCAGAGGCTTGGAAGTTCCGCTGACCGGGCATTGCCCAAAGGGCTCTCACATCCCCAACTGCTTGAGAATGTCGGGAGCCACGCGCTGGATCCACTCCTTGTTCCAGACGATGACGGCCAGCAGCACGAAGGTGCTGGCGTCAAAAAACCCATGGGCGATGACCGCGGTCCAGAGTGAGCGATGACCCATCATCACCAAGGCCAGAATGAACCCGACGATTCCGGTGAGAATCACGCCGCCGATCCCCTGCGGCAAATGCCCCAGACCAAAGACCACAGCAGCCAACCCCGCAACCAGAAGGGTCGGCCCCCAACGGCGCGCCTGCCAGCGCAGCCAGTGCTCGGACGGGTTCCGCGACCGAGGAATCCACCAAGAGCGGGGCAACAAGTCTCGAACGGCGGCCATGAACCCTGCCCGCCACAGTTCTTCGCGCAACCCGGCCGTGAGGAAACTCAACAGCGTGACCGCCAAAAGCAGGTAGATCGGATCGGCCAAAGCGTCGAACTGGAGCAACGCTTCAAGCTTGGGCCGGAATTGCTGAATGCGGTCCTCCATGGAAGGTCCGGCTGCAGCCTCGCCCGCAAACTTGGATTGCAGGGATTCGACCACGAGGAATGGGACCAAGGCCCCGTACACTGCGGCCACGGCACCCAAGCGGACTCCGACCGACCAGAGTGCTCCCCAGAGCCAGTCCCACCATCGCATGGGCTGCCAGAAAAGTTCTTTGCGGGTCGGTCGCCCCACCCAGGCCCCCGCGCCAAAGAAGAGGGCGAACACCGCCACGCTCTCCAGACAAACCAGAATGAGTCCCTCGATTGTCGGTGGCAGAGCTGGCCCCCGCGAGGCTCCGTCGATATGCAGGAATTGACTCAAGACCCCCAGAATCAGGGGATAAAAACCCACCAACAGCAGGAAGGCCACCGAGCGCCAGCGTGGCCGGACAGTGCCGGGATGGAGCGCGTCCGGGTGGGCCAGCACCGGCGGAATCCCACCCTGGGTCGAAATCACAGGCGGCGCGGCCAACGTGGGTGGGAGGGATTCCAGGGGTTCCATGGATCAACGGGAAGGCGTCTTGGCGGAAGTCTCTGCAGCGCGGCGACACGCCATGGCGACCACCTCCAACTGTTCCAGAAACCTCTCCCGCTCGGATTCGGGCAAGTCGGCCAGCACATCGGACTGGAGCCCGACCGCCACATCCCGCACCTCGCGATACTTGTCCTGGCCCGAGGGGAGCAGGCGGATGCGGTAGGCCCGGCGGTCGCGCTCATGGGCCTGTCGCTCGATCCAACCGGCTTCCTCCATGCGCTCCAGGAGCGAGGCGACGGTATTGGGATCGCTCGACATGGCCTCGGTCAGGCCGCGTTGGGTCATCCCCTGCGGGTCGCCCTCCAGCAGTGTGCGCAGGGTGGTGAACTGGTCTGGAGTCACCCCGGTATGGGCAATGCGCCGGCGGAACGTTTGATTGAGGCTGAACCAGGCATGCCGAAGCAAGAGTGGCAGGCGACGGCGCTGGGGCGAATCCAGAGGGATCACCGATCCTGAGTTTGGAGAAGCGAGGCTGGACACAAGGGCGCACGGTTTGTCGCGGACAGGGTCCCCTTTGGCAAGGGCCGTTCCCAAGCACCTGCCGTCCGCTGCTTCGGCGGCGACAATTTTCGCCAGTCCTTCGAGGGAAATGGACACTGAAAACACCCAGAACACCGAAGAAGCCCTCCCGGGTGGATCTCAGTGGGCCAAGGTGTCACCCGGTTTTCCTTGTGACTGCTCCGAACATTTACCGATGGTTCTGCGTCAACACGAGGTTCAGCTATGTCGAAGCCTTCTTCACCCCTAGGAACCGCCTCCCTGCCTCGCCGGGAATTCCTCCGCACCTGTGGCATGGGCATGGGATCGGTGGCCCTGACCTCCCTGTTGGGGTCCGTCGGTCTGATGACCCCGCAGGCACGGGCCGAAGCCGGTTCGCTCAACCCGTTGACCCCGAAAGCTCCGCAGTTCCTGGGCCGGGCCAAGCGCGTCATCCACATCTTCGCCAACGGCGGACCTTCCCATGTGGACACCTTTGATCCCAAGCCCTCCCTGGACCGCTGGCATGGCAAGGAAATCCCCATCCACCACAACACCGAACGCAAGACCGGTGCCGCGTGGCGATCGCCCTTCAAGTTCAAGAAATACGGACAAAGCGGCATTGAGGTCAGCGAACTCTTCGAGAAGACGGCCGCCTGCGTGGACGACCTATGCGTCATCCGCTCCATGAAGGCCGACGTGCCAAACCATGAGCCCTCGCTGTTGCTCATGAACTGCGGCGAGGCGCGTCAGGTGCGTCCCAGCTTCGGCTCGTGGGTCACCTATGGCCTGGGCAGCGATAACCAAAACATGCCCGGCTTCGTGGTGATGTGCCCCGGCGGCTATCCGATCCAAGAATCGCAGAACTGGCAGAGCGGCTTTCTGCCGGGCGTGTACCAGGGCACCTACATCGACACCAAGCACACGCAAATCGAGAAGCTCATCGAGAACATCAACAACGTCCGCACCTCACCCGAGGCCCAGAAAGGCCAGTTGGCCCTCCTGCGCAAACTCAATGAGGAACACCGACGGGCCCGCACCGCCGATCCTCAGCTCGACGCCCGCATCCAGAGCTTCGAACTGGCCTACCGCATGCAGATGGATGCGGCCGATGCCTTCGACATCCAGCGCGAGCCGGAGTCGGTGCGGAAGCTCTACGGCGAGGGCACCCAGTCGCGCCAGCTCCTCATCGCGCGCCGATTGGTCGAGCGCGGTGTGCGCTTCGTTCAAGTGTGGCACGGATCCGGCCAACCTTGGGACAACCACGACGACCTCGAGGTCAACCACCGCAAGCTGGCCCGCGAAAGCGACCAGGGCATCGCGGGTTTGCTCACCGACCTCAAGCAGCGCGGAATGCTGGAAGACACGCTGGTGATTTGGGGCGGCGAGTTCGGCCGCACCCCCACGGTCGAACTACCCACCCCCGGAGCCAATTCCGGCAAGATCAACGGCCGGGACCACAACAACCACGGGTTCACGATGTGGTTGGCGGGCGGCGGCGTGAAGGGCGGCACCGTGTACGGGGCCACCGACGAGTTCGGATTCGCGGCCGCTGAAAACCCGGTCCATGTCCACGATCTCCACGCCACGCTACTGGCGCTGTTGGGCTTCGATCACGAGAAGTTCACCTACCACCATGCCGGGCGAGATTTCCGGCTGACCGATGTTCATGGCAAAGTTGTCCGAGACATCATGGCCTAATCTCGAAGGCTGACGGGCCGGAAGAGTCTTTTCAGGAATCTTCCCAGCCCTCACCGTCTTCAACCGAATTCTCATGTCCGACACCCCTCTTCCCGAAACGCTGACCGCGGACCTGTTCGCGACGGAACTGCGGGCGGCTGTTCGAAGCTACGACCGTCACGTGGTCTGCATCGAGCAGGTGCCGGAGGAAATGGAAAGCTCCTTGAAGTCGCTGCTCGAGAAGGCCATCCAAGCCTACGAAAACCGAGCCTCTGGGCTCAAACACGGGATCGCCTTGAACCGCCAAGTGACGGTCATCCTCAGCGAAATTTCCGGATCGAAGCCCTTGTGCGGGATTTATTTCAACCTGCACTCCCCCTACGCCCGGAAAATCGGCAAAGCGGAGTCGTCGAAGGGGTAACAACGTTCTTCAACGGCGACCGACGGCTCCCACCCCAGGCCTGCACCGCCCCAAGAAAACCACTCCAACCCGCCAACTGACATGACATCGATTTCCCCGGGCTCCGGATCGGCGGGCCTCCTTTGGATGGGCCTCGGTCTGGCCACCACCCTCGGCACCGCGAACCTCGGTGCGGCCACCCGCCAAATTGGCGCCCACACTTTTACCCTGCCCGAAGGTTTTCAAATCGAGGCCGTGGCCACGACCGAACACGTCGCCCGACCCGTGAATGGATCGCTCGACGACCAGGGCCGCCTGTACGTCACCGATTCCAGCGGCTCCACGGAACCGCCCGCCACCCAGGCCAAGAACCCACAATGGCGGGTGATCCGACTCGAGGACACCGATGGTGACGGACGCTACGACCGATCGATCGTGTTTGCCGACAAACTGCCCATGCTCCAGGGCATCCTGTGGCATCAAGGTTCCGTGTATGTGGGCGGCACCCCGGCCATTTGGAAATTGACCGATGCCGATGGCGACGGCCGAGCCGAACGGCGCGATGAGTGGTGGAACGTGGGTCATCCGTCGACCCATTGCGGCAACGAAGTCCACGGCCCCTACGCCGGTCCCGACGGCCTGATTTACTGGACCAAGGGAGCCTTCGAACCCGTGCGCTGGACCAACGGGTTCACCGGAACCGTCCATCAAGATAAGGCGTCCCACATCTTCCGGGCGCGCCCCGATGGTTCGGCCATGGAGTCGGTGATGACCGGCGGCATGGACAATCCGGTGGATGTGGTCTTCAACGCCGACGGCGAGGCCTTCTTCACCAGCACGTTCATCGACTTTTCCCAGCCCGGCTTCCGCGACGGCGTGGGCCATGCCTCCTTTGGGGCGGTCTTCGGCAAGGCCAACTCGGTGCTCGAAGACCGGGCGGTGTTCCGGCCCGGCCCGGCCCTGGCTCATCCCATCGCGCAACTCGGCGCGGCTGCTCCCAGCGGAATGGCCGCCTATGACCACACTGCTTTCGGCGCGGGCTACTCCGGCAACCTGTTCGCCTCGGCTTTCAATTTGCGGAAGATCTCCCGCCTCCAACTCGAACGCGACGGAGCCTCGTTCCGGGCCAAAGACAGCGATTTCGTGGTGAGCAGCAGCATTGATTTCCACCCCACCGACGTGCTCGCCGACGCCGACGGCTCGGTGCTCATCCTCGACACGGGCGGCTGGTACAAGCTGTGTTGCCCGAGTTCCCAACTCTGGAAAGCCGACGTGCTCGGCGGCGTGTACCGGGTCACCAAAACCGGAGCTTCCCACCAGCGCTCCAAAGCCCCGACTGCGGCGGCCCCCGAAAGCCAACTGGCCCGCGTCCGCCGGCTCGGCGACCGGCGTGATCCGGCCGGGGTTCCGGCGGCGATGGCTCTCTTGGATCAATCGCTGAAATCCGGTCTTCGTGACGGCCAACTCACGGCGATCACTGCCTTGGCGCGCTTGCGACACACCGCGGCGGCCCCGGCCATCCTCCGCACCCTGGAAGGCCCCGACGACGAAGCCCTGCGCATGGCCGCCACGGCCGCACTGGCCGACCTCCGGGACACGAGCGCTCTGCGCACGGCCTTGAGCCATACGAACCCTCGGGTCCAGGCGGCCGCGCTGCATGCCTTGGAGCAAATTCCCGGCGGCGGGCTGCGCGCCGAAGACGTCGGTGCTGTCTTGTTTTCGGACCGCCCTGAGGCGCGCGACGCAGCCTTGTGGGTCGCACAGCGTCATGCCGACTGGGGCGACGCCCTGGCCGGATCGCTGCGACAATGCCTGCTCGCCGGCCCGCCTCCGCCCGGAGGCCGCGAGGGCCTGAGTAGCTTGCTCGGCGGATTGATGTCGTCACCGGCCGTGCAAGCCCTGGTGGCTAATGTGCTCAATGCGGCGCAGGTGCGCTGGGAAACCCGCCTAGGAGTCCTGAGCGCCATGGCCCAGCACACACCCAAGAATCCGCCGGAGTCGTGGAGCCGAACCCTGACGGCCTTGCTTGCGGCGCCCTCGGCGTCCGCCACCCCGGAGACCTTCTCGTCGGTACTCCGCGCGGCCCGGAACCTCAACGGCCAACCTGCCGTCCGCGAGGCCTTGCTGAAATCCGCACGGGCTCAGTCCCTGCCGGCGCCGCTGCGACTCTCGGCCTTCGCGGCGTTGCCTGGCGGCTGGTCCGCCAACGACGCCGACCTCGCGTTTCTGCTCACGGGCTTGCGGGACCGACAAGGCTCAGCCGCCGAAGCCCTCTCCAAGGCCGCCCTCGAACCCCATCACCTCGACCAAGTCGCCCGCACATTGCCGGAGATCGGCCCGCTGGAACTAAACCGGGTCCTTCCCGCGTTCGAACGCCAATCCAGTGCCAACGCCGGCCAATCCCTGCTGACGGCACTGGGCCAGTCCAAGGCCCGGAGTTCCATCCGGCCGGAAACGCTGCGAGCCACCCTCAAGGGTTACCCCGCCGAAATCCGCGCCCAAGGTGACCGCTTCCTCGAGACGCTCGACACCGGATTGGCCGGTCGCCGCAAGCGCCTCGAGAAGATCCGTTCCGAGCTGCCCGCTGGGGATGTCCGCCGCGGACAAGCCGTCTTCAACTCGGCCAAAGCCGCCTGCATCCAGTGCCACCGCCTCGGATACCAAGGCGGCGACGTGGGCCCCGAACTCACCAGTATCGGCACTGTGCGCTCCGCCGACGATCTTCTGGAAGCCATCGTGGAGCCCTCGGCCAGCCTGGTCCGCAGCTATGAGCCTGTCTCGGTCACCACCCGCGACGGCGAGGAACGCCTGGGCATCTTGCGACGCGACGATGCCCGCGGCGTGACCCTCATCACCGGCCCCGGCTCGACCTTGCAAATCGACCGCGCCGACATCACCGCGGTGACCCCATCCACCGTCTCCCTCATGCCCGCCGGCCTCGACGAACAAATCTCCCGCCAAGAACTGGCCGACCTCATCGAGTTCCTAAAAAACACCCGCTGGGGCCGGTAAATCCGTTTCAGGCACCCTCAACACGGTCCCCATCCGTTGGGACAGCTTGCAAGGTCGGGGGTGGAATCTGCTCGAAACGAAGCGCCCAGTGCTCGCTCAGAGGCTTCCAGTCGCAGTCGTCCGCCGCCTCCAACGCCCGGAAGTAAGCGGACCGATGCTCATCCCCCTCAACCGTCAGCACCACCTGAGGTAATCTAGCCCGCCGAAGAATCTCGCGAAGCCAGAGTCGGGTGACGCGGCCGTTGAAATCAAAGAATGGATGAATGGTCAGCAGACGGCCCTCAGCGAAGGCAAGTGTCTCCAGCGCAAGATGTCCGGCTACCGGAGCCAACGTGTTCCACCGGGCCGCCAGGTCTTCCGCATAATTCCTCATCATTTGGGGCACCAGATAGGACTCGGGCGGACACAGATTACCGACTCGAACATCGACACATCGCCACCGGCCCGCCCACTCGGGGAATAGGTCCGCACAAATCAGCCGGTGAAACTGGACCAACAGTCGTTCGTCCAGTGGACAGTCATCGAAAGCCCCGGCGACGAGCGCCTCTTCGCAGGCCAGCACCCGCTCCGCAATGAGAGGAGCTAGCTGCGTGTAGGTGAGAATGCCGCGGCTGGATTCGACAAAGCGGGTATTTCGGTCCGGCGATGAATCTTTTCCAGCCATGTTGGGTCCACGGGTTCTCCCTCAAAAGCCATGCTGGCCGCAACGCTCTGGGGGACTTGGGCCCAAGCTTGGTCGCGACGATTCTCCTCGGGGAGCGCCTGCCAAGCTTTCATGTTCGAGAGCCAGTCCATCTCCGAATCATGTGACACCCACTCGTTCCCATCAAGAGGGCTTCGGTTGCCTGCGACTTCAGTCATCGACTTCCTGTTGCATCTGAAGCCGCACGACGTGACGGTAACTTGATGCTGCAAGACTCGCTTGAAATATGACGCCATCCATTCAGAAGGTTTTGGGAGTTATGTTTTGTCTGTTCGCCATGATTCGATGGAGGAGCCATCCTGGTTTAAGGACCAGCTTCATTGAGTCTGTGTTGATGGCGGTCCTGTTTGCGGCTGGCCTTTTTTTGATTTTCGCCAAGAAGCCCCAAGACTCACACAAGAAGTGAGATGATGGCGATTTCACCGCCATTCACTGCAGCCAAGGCCGTTTTGGTGTGCTCCCGCTCGACGGATCCCCAGTGCAACGAGAGTCTGCGGTCGACATCGCCGCCCCCAGAGACTGCTGGAAAGGACGAAACACCGCTTGGATTGCAGAGCGTCAAAAAGCAAATTCCTATCAATGATCTGGGCCGGGGTGCCCGAGTTCGACCACGACGCCCACTCGTTGACGGAACTCGTGCCGAGCTCGCGCCCCTCATGGCACCCCTTCCGCCCCAGTGAAAGAGCTCTCCTTCCGGAACGCCGGCCTCGACACCCTTCCTCGCGAAGTGTTCGCACACGCGGACACGCTCGAACACCTCGATCTCTCGGGCAATCACTTCGCCTCGTTGCCCGACGAGTTCACGCGCCTGCGCTCCTTGCGGCGCCTATTCCTCTCGAACAACCCCTGTGAGGAACTCCCGCGGGTCATCGGGCAATTGCCGCAGCTCGAGATGGTGGTGCTCAAGTCCTGTCGCCTGAATCGCGTGGCCGAAGACGCGCTGCCGGCACAGTTGCGGTGGTTGACGCTGACCGACAACCAGCTCGAGTTCCTTCCCGAGTCACTCGGCCATCGTCCGCGCCTGCAGAAGCTCGCGTTGGCGGGTAATCGACTGCGCGCCTTGCCGAGCTCGATGAGCAACGCCACGGCACTCGAGTTGATCCGCGTCTCGGCCAACGCGCTCGAGAAGTTCCCGCGCGAGTTGCTCACACTGCCCAGGCTCGCGTGGTTCGCGTGGGCGGGCAACCCCTTCTGCACGCAGCCCGCGGTCTCCGCGCAGCCTATCGCGTGGGACGCGCTCCAACTGCACGAGGTGCTGGGCTCTGGCGCGTCGGGCGTCATCTCGCGCGCCACGCGGCGAGACACCGGGGCGCAGGTCGCGGTGAAGGTCTTTAAGGGCGCGGTCACCTCCGATGGTTGGCCGGAAGACGAGGTACGCGCGTGCCTGCTCGCGGGACAGCACGAGCACCTCGTGGCGCTCGAGGGCCGCGTGGTCGGTCACCCCGAGGGAGCCGAGGCGTTGGTGCTCGCGCTCATTCCCCCCAGCTACCGCGCGCTCGGTGGGCCGCCCGACTTCGAGTCGTGCACCCGTGACGTGATGCCACCCGACCTTCACCTGTCCAGCACACAAGCCCTGAACATCGCACGCGGGGTGGCTTCGCTAGTTGAGCATCTCCATGCCCGCGGCATCAGCCACGGAGACCTTTACGCACACAATACCCAGGTCGACGACGCGGGCCGCCCGTTGGTCGGTGACTTCGGCGCGGCGAACGTGCTTGAGGGGCTCGATACCGACCTCCGTGCCGGCGTGGAGCGGACCGAAGTGCGTTCCTTCGGAGCGCTGCTCGATGATCTCCTCAGCCGCGGAGCCCCGTCCTCGCTCGCAGAGATGCGGGACGCTTGCTGGTCATCGACTCCCCCGTCGTTCGCATCGCTATCGGGTGGATCATGACCTGCTTCTCTTAATTCCAACGGCGGACCCACGATGTCACGGCAACCCGCGGTTTCTAATGGCGTGAACTCTGTCACCACATTCTGGTCGTCCAACAGCCGGCTCCGGGGAAATGGGTCAGGGAATGATTTCCAATTTTGCCTCAGCCGCGATTTCGCCGCCCATGGATGATGCTCCGGCAAGACCGCCGGGTCGCGAGACCCGGCCTACAGGTGAACGCCGGGTCGGGGCCCCGGTCTACAGGGTTACGTCGTGGGCTAGGCGGTGCGCTGTAGGCCGGGTGCCCACCCGGCGTCCGCACACGCCGGATCGCTGCACCTCGGCAAGCTAGCACCGGGGCGTGCGCCTGAATGGCCGCAGGTTGAACCGCAGCGATTACCAATATCCATAACAACCGTCGGCACCCCAAATTTGCGAGCCACGGTAGCGGTTCATCTGGCGGATGTCCTTCCAACGGACCGATCCGTCGAGCAATCCCACGTTGCCTCCCTTGGCCCCGAGGTTAGCCGGTCGCTGGTCGTAAGCCTCGGGATGCGCGTCGAAGTATTCGTCGTCGGCGATGCGGGGGCCGCGGGCGGTGTGCGGCACCAGAATTCGCTGGTAGGCCGGGGAGTCGACGTTGAGGTCGGCCAAAAGCACCAGCGAAGGGTCTTCGGTGGCCTTCTGCGGCGAGACCCAGGTGTTGGTCACGCCGTCGATGAGACCCCAGGGCGAATTGGGGTGTCCTCCGAGGTAGTGGTAACCGATGGCGATGCCGTAGTCGGGATGGTTGCGCCAGGCCGGTCGCTGCATCCAACGGGTCAGGTTCGGGCAGTCGAAGGCCTTGAGATCGGTGGTGTAGCGCAGGAGGTTGGTTTGATTGGCACTCGAGAAGACCGGTGTGTGGGTGTCCTTGGCATCGGCCTTGTCGGTGCCTCCCTGCGGCAGGTACTGCTCGTTGTCGTTGGCGTAGAGCAGCGCCGCGAGGATGAACTGCCGCATGTTGTTGAGGCAGGCCGTCCGCTGCGCCCGCTCTTTGGCCGCCCCGAGCGCCGGAAGGATCATGCCGGCCAGGATGGCGATGATGGCGATGACCACGAGGAGTTCGATAAGGGTGAAGCCTGCACGGGTCCTGAAAATCCGAGAAAACCCTCGTTTTTGGCGGCCACGCGAGGCTTCCAAAGCGGCGAGATCCCCGGAAACCATCGGGAGTTCGGTGAGGTTCATTGCGATAGGCGCTCGGCCACGCGGAGGAGTATCGAGTTATCCGGCGCGTCCATCTCGGCCTCCAGTGCCCCGTCGGCCGGTGCCGCGAGGAACTCGAGGGTGGCAGGACGCCAGATCGGCAGACCGCCCGAGGGGATGGCCGAAGTTTCGAGGCGGATTCTGGGGGCCTCGGTGGAGGAAAGTGCCAGGCCACCGGGCGCGGTGACCCGAAGGGCGATTCGACCGGTGCCTGGTCGCAACTCCGCCGCCAACCTCAGCGATGGCAACGGCGGCGCGGTCGCACCGAGATCTAGCGCGACGATCTCAATGTTGCTGCGGGCGTAAAGCTTCCCGTTGGAGAAGGCCGGATGGTTCCAGGAGGTGCCGGAAAGGGTCTGGAAGCGGGCAATCTCGGAGTAGGCAGTCGGATTGGGTTCGACCACCACCAGTTCGCCCCGCTCGGTGAGCACCACCAGCTTGCCGCCCGCCTTGATGAGCGATCCGTAGCCGGGGTTGCCCGAGCCGACAGTCGAGCTAATCCAAGTGTTGGTCCGGCCGGCGAGACTGAAGCAGGCAAGGCTGCGCATCGAGCGCTCGACAATGCTGTAGAGGTGACCTTCGTGGTGAACCGGGGAGGCCCAGTGGTTCTGGTGGGCGCTGCTGCGTTTGAAGTCGGTCTGGGAGACCGTGAAGGTCGATCCGCTGCGGGTGACCTTCGCCGTCCAGGCCCCGAGAGCGTAGGCGCAAGAGGCGTAGACAATGTCGTTCGCAACCACTGGGCTGGCGGCGATCGACGTGGAGGACGGAGCAAAGGAATGGCGCCACAGCACGTCACCGGTTTCGGGCGACAGACCGAGCGTCCCACGGGAAGTCACGAACACCACCTGCGGAATCCCGCCCAAAGTTGCCCGTACCGGCGAGGAGTGAGTCATGACGTCGTTCTGGCCGCTCCACAGGGTCTTGCCGTCGCTGGCTTGGACTGCCATCAGGCACTGGTTGGCGACGTTGCAGTTCAAGAACACCCGGTCCCCCACCACGAGCGGCGAGGCGGCATTCTGCCAGAGAATCACCGACGTACCGGGGAACTCGGCCAGGAAGTCGCGGCTCCAGACGACGGCACCGGTGTCGGCTCTCAAGCAGTACAGCTTGAGGTACGACGTCAGCACGTAGACCCGGTCGCCCTCGACGGTGGGTGTTGACCTTGGCCCATCAGTGCTTCCCGTGCCTCCGTCCGGATAGAACGCCGCATCGAGGTCCGCGGACCAGAGTTCGGCCCCCGAGGCGGTGTCGAGCGCCACGCAGCGTTCCCGTCGTTGGCCTCCGACGCGCCGGTTGACCTGCGTGAAGACCTTGCCGCCGGACACCGTGACGGAACTCCAAGCCGGATCTATGGCGCGTTTCCAGACGACCCGAGGGGAGCGGGCGTCCCAATCGGTCCGGATCGGCTCGGGTGAAGATCCGTCGCCCTCGGGACCCCGGTAATGGGGCCAATCGGCCGCGGTAAGAATTCCCTGCAGAACGAAAAGGATCGCGATGGATAGAGAGGGGATCTTCATGCGGGAAGCCGAAGGGTGGTTTTGTAAACCAAGTTGCCCCACCCATCCCCGGAGTCAAACCGAGGTTCCTGGGCCGCCGCCCCATTGCCAGCGGAGGCGTTCCGTCGGCGATGACTGACCAGCGCCGATGTCGATGAGCTCAATGATCGCAAGGCGTCAAAAAGCCAATTCCCAACAAACCAGGCCGGCTGGGATTCCTACCCGACTAGGCCAGACAGGCGTCTCTCATCGGTCGGGTGCTGACCGGACGGAGTTCTTGGCCGCTTCGGTGTCGTTCGTCCACTTCCGCTTGCAGGTGGGTGCCAAGATCCCGGTAGGTCTCCTCTTCGGTGATGCCGTGGCAAACGCCGCCCCATGGGAATAGATCAGGACAGTAACCCACCTACAAACGATCGGATTCTTCCCAGCGCACGTATTTGAGGTATTGGTCTTGAGGTTTCATTCCAGGGTCGCCCGAAGGGCGTTGCGAACCATGCGTTCCTGATAGTGCCCAGCATCGTCCCTCAATGCCGCAGCACGTGCCTCAGGTAGAGGTACATGAGGGGGGCGTTGAAGAGGAGGCTGTCGAGAAGGTCGAGGATGCCGCCAATGCCGGGGAAGAATCGGCCGGAATCCTTCACGCCGGCCTCGCGCTTGAAGAGCGACTCGATGAGGTCACCGACCACGGCCGAGACGCTCAGGATCACACCCAACACCACGGCGTGGAACGGCGTCATCCCGGCCAGGCGATCGCCCAACAACGCGGCCAGTCCCAACGAGCACGCCGTCGAAATCACCACCGCGCCGGCGAATCCCTCCCAGGTTTTCCCGGGGCTGATGCGCGGGATCATCTTGTGCCGGCCAATGAGCGAGCCCGTACAATAGGCACCCACGTCGCTGAACTTGGTCACCACGATGAAGTAGAGCACGTAGAAGCGCCCATCCACGCCGGGGAAGAAATTGATCTTCTGGATGAAGTTTAGCAGCCACGGCACGTACATGAGGCCCAGCAAGGTCATGGAAATGGCCGTCATGGCGTTGCCCTGGTTTTTCTTGGAGACGAACTCCCGCAAGCACAAGCCCAGGACGAAGAGCACCAGCACCGCCGACTCGAAATCAGCCGCGCGCGAGGGCTGACCCGAAAACCGCGACCCGGGCTGGTACACCGTCAGGTACACGAAGGTGGAGGCCATGAGGAGGAGCCCGTTGGCCAAACCCCAGAACCGGAAGCACACGAATCCGCGCCGCTCGACCATGCCGTAGAACTCCACTAAGCCCGTCCCCGCCAAGACAATCATCAATCCCAGGAACACATAGCTGCGGATGAAGGGATCGGTCGAAAAAATGGCCGCCAAGACAATCGACCACAGGAAGAGCGTGCTTCCGAGGCGTCTCAGGAAAATTTGCCCCTTGGACAGGGCGGCGGGAGTGGGCACCGGAGCATCGGCCATGGGTCAAGGCTGCCGGGAAAAACCGAGAATCATCAACCTCGGTGTGGGAAGAAAAGACCCGACCCCGGCCACGAGTCTTGGTAACCGAGGTCAGCCCGAAGCATTTCGCCCCCGACCAGGTCCAATTCGCCCCCCAGTTGTGGAAAACCGCGATTGATAGTTTCTTTATCCATTCACGCTCATGGGAGAAACCGACCCGAAATCCAATCCACCGGCCGCAACGAAGCGCTACGTCCGCGCCATCGGCCCGCGGCTGCGCTGGGTCTTGAACATCATTTGGGTGCTCTTGGCGCTCTTGGGCGCCAATTCGGTGTACTTGCTCACCGTCACCTTCATGACCTGGAAAGACCGGGCCAGCGGGGTGAGCTACCAGAACTACGCCTACCAAATTCAGTTCCTGGCCCACCTCATCCTGGGGCTGCTCTTCGTGGTGCCCTTCCTGATTTTCAACTGGGTCCACATCGCCAACACCTGGAATCGGCCCAATCGCAAGGCCGTGTATGTCGGCTATGCGCTCTTCGCCATCAGTCTCGTGGTGCTGATCTCGGGCGTGGTGCTGGTGCGCTTCGATGGCCTCGAGTGGATTCAGGTCAAGAGTGAGCGCAGTCGGTCCGTGGCGTATTGGGCTCACATCATCACGCCGCTGCTCTGCGTCTGGCTTTATCTGCTGCACCGGTTGGCCGGGCCACGCATTCGCTGGAAGATGGGCGTGAGCTGGGGCACTGCGGTGGCTGCCGCTGTCGCCATTTTGGTGGCCTTCCACCGGCACGATCCGCGCATTTGGTCGGCCAAGGCGCCGGCTTCGGGCGAGAAGTACTTCATGCCCAGCAGCGCCCGGACGGCCAACGGCAAGTTCATCCCGGCCAAGGCGCTGATGAACAACGAATACTGCCTGGAGTGCCACAAGGACGTCTTCAACTCGTACATCCACTCGGCGCACAAGTTCAGCTCGTTCAACAATCCCTTCTACCTGTTCAGCATCCGCCAGACCCGTGAGGCGGCCCTAAAACGCGACGGATCGGTGCAGGCTTCCCGCTGGTGCGCCGGCTGCCATGACCCGGTGCCGTTCTTCTCCGGGGCCTTCGATGATCCCAACTTCGACATGGTGAACCACCCGACCTCGCAGGCGGGCATCACCTGCGTGACGTGTCACTCCATCACGCACCTGGAAGGCGCCGACAAAGGCCCCATCGGCAACGGCAACTACACCATCGAAGAACCGGTGCATTACCCCTTTGCCTTCGCGCCCACCAACTCGCTGGCCTATTTCGTCAACAAGCAGCTGGTGAAGGGCAAGCCGCAGTTCCACAAGGAGACCTTCCTCAAGCCCTTCCACAAGACGGCCGAGTTTTGCTCCACCTGCCACAAGGTGGGCATCCCCTACGCAGTGAACCACTACAAGGAGTTCCTGCGCGGCCAGAACCACTACGATTCGTACCTGCTCTCGGGCGTGTCGGGGGTAAATGCCCGGTCGTTCTATTATCCCGACAAGGCCAAGGCCAACTGCGCCGAATGCCACATGCCGCTCCAGGCCTCTGCGGATTTCGGAGCCAAGAAATACGGCACCAATGACTTCCTAGCCGTCCACAGCCATGCGTTCCCGGGAGCCAACACCGGCGTTCCGGCCAAGGTGCTGCCCGCCGGGCCAGAGCAAAAGGAAGCCATTCGTCGCCAGCAGGATTTCCTGAAGGACTGCATTCGCGTCGACCTCTTCGGCGTCAAGGAGGGCGGCACCATTGATTCACCGCTCGTCGCGCCGCTGCGCCCCACCCTGCCCCGGCTGAAGCCTGGCAAGACCTACCTCATCGAGACGGTGGTCCGGACGCTCAAACTGGGGCATCCGCTCACGCAGGGCACGGTGGATTCCAACGAGATCTGGGCCGATGTGTCGGTGACCGATGGGCAAGGCCAGGTGGTGGGACGATCCGGAGCCACCGGGCGTCATGGCGAGGTGGACCCGTGGTCCCACTTCCTCAACGTCTACATGCTCGACAAGGACGGCAACCGCATCGACAGCCGCAATGCGCAGGACATCTTCACCCCGCTTTACAACAACCAGATCCCTCCCGGAGCGGCGCATGTACTGCACTACAAGCTCACCGTGCCCGAACAGCAGCGTTCCCCGCTGACCGTTGAGGTGAAGGTGAACTACCGGAAGTTCGACACCATTTACTTCAACTACACCTACGCGTCGAATTACGTCCGCGGCGGTCCCTTCCTTCTGACCAACGATCTGCCGGTCACCCTGCTGGCCTCGGATCGGCTCGAGTTCGAGATCGAGGGCGGGGCCAATCGCGCGACCGCGAGCACCAACGCCCCCTCTAAGATTCCGGAATGGCAGCGCTGGAACGACTACGGCATCGGCCTCTTCCTGAAGGGCGACAAGGGCAGCGAGAAGGGCGAACTCATCCAGGCGGCTGGCGCCTTCAACCGAGTGGAAGCCCTCGGCCGCGCCGACGGCCCGCTGAACCTCGCACGCGTGTTTTTCAAGGAAGGCCGGCTCGATGACGCGGTGGCTGCATTGCAGCGCGCCAACGACGCCAAGCGCTTCGACCCGCCCGGGAACCGCTGGACCATCGCCTGGCTCAACGGCCTGGTGAACAAGCAGAACGGGTTCCTCGACGAGTCCATCCAGCAGCTCACGAGCATTCTCGAAGACCGCTATCCGGAGTTGGAAAAGCGTGGCTTTGACTTCAGCCGCGATTACGAGGTCGTGAATGAACTGGGGCAGACTCTTTTCGAGCGTGCCAAGATGGAACGCGCCAATCCGGCTCGAAAGGAGGAGTTCCTGCGGGCCGCGGCCACCCGCTTCGAACGCACCCTGACCATCGACCCCGAGAACCTCACCGCGCATTACAACCTGGGTCTGATCCATGCGGCTCTTGGCGACGCCGCCGCCAGCGAACGTCACCGAAAGCTCCACGAGCGCTACCGGCCCGACGACAACGCCCGCGACCGCGCCGTGGCCACCGCCCGACGCAACAATCCGGCCGCCGACCATGCCACTCAGGCGATCGTGATTTACGACCTGCAGCATCCGCTGAGCTTGTCCATCGGTGCGCCGCAGTCCCGGGCCGTGACGACGGTCGAACCCGCCCACGTCCCCCTGCCCTCCAAGACCACGGCCGCCCGCTGAGTCGCTGACCTCGGTTCCACTCCCTGATACCTTTCCACCGACATGTCCCAGAATCCGAAGGGCCCGAACGAATCCGAAGAGTGGGTGGAGTCCGACGACCGCGCCATCCGCACCGGACTCCGCTGGTCGCTGGTCGCCCTGATCACGTTGGGAGTTGTGGGCACCGGGGCCTTCTTTGCGCTGCGCAAGACCGCGGGGCCGGCCAAGGTTCAGGTGACGCCGCTGGCGGCCCCACAAACGGTTCAAACCGCCCAGAAACTCACCCTGCCCAAGGTGCCGTTCACCGAGGTGAGCGCAGCGGCAGGGATCCAGTTTCGTCATTTCACGGGAGCCACCGGCGAGAAGCTGCTGCCCGAAACCATGGGAGCCGGCGCGGCCTTCTTCGATGCGGATGGAGACGGCGATGCCGACCTGCTTCTGGTCAATGGCAACCGCTGGCCTTGGGCCAATTCCGGGCCAGCCTCTCCCGGTTGCGCCCTGTACCGCAACGACACGCCAGTTGGCGGCGCCATCCGCTTCACCGACATCTCGGCCGGATCCGGCCTCGAGACGCCATTCTACGGCATGGGTGCGGCGGTGGGTGACTACGACAACGACGGCAAGCCCGACGTGCTGATCACCGCCGGGGGTGGGGCTCGCCTCTTCCACAATGAGGGGGGCGGACACTTCAAGGATGGTACCGCAACGGCCGGCGTGGGCGGCAGTCCGGACGAATGGAGCACCGCGGCCACCTGGTTCGACCTCGACAACGACGGCGACCTCGACGTGTTCGTGGCCTGCTATGTGAACTGGTCCCGCGCCATCGACGCCGAGGTGGGCTACAAGATCGACGGATCCACCCGAGCTTACGGTCCGCCCATGAATTTCCAGGGTTCCTTCCCGCACCTCTACCGCAACGACGGCGGCGGCCGCTTCACCGACATTAGCCAGGAGGGCGGCGTGCAAGTCACCAATCCGTCCACCGGGGTGCCCGCGGCCAAGTCGCTCGGCGTGGTGGCCGTGGATTTCAACACCGATGGGTTCACCGACCTCATCGTGGCCAACGACACCGTCCAGAACTTCGTCTTCGAGAACCAGCGCGACGGCCGCTTCAAGGAGGTCGGAGCCCTGACGGGCATCGCCTTCGACAGCTACGGCAACACGCGCGGCGCCATGGGCATCGACGCAGCCCGCTTCACCGACGACGGAAAGCTGGGCATCGCCATCGGCAACTTCGCCAATGAAATGACGGCCCTCTACGTCGGCGGTGCGACGGCGGGTCTCTTCACCGATGAGTCCATCTCCTGGGGAGTCGGTCCCACCAGCCGTCTGCCGCTGAAGTTCGGGGTGATGTTCTTCGACTGGGACCTCGACGGGCGTCTCGACTTGCTCAGCGTCAACGGCCACCTGGAGGAAGAAATCACCAAGGTTCAGGCCAGTCAGAAGTACCGTCAGCCGGCCCAGTTGTTTTGGAACGCTGGCACTGCGGGCTTCGTGCCGGTGGGGCCAGAACAGGCCGGATCGGCCCTCTTCACCCCGATCGTGGGCCGTGGCTGTGCCCAAGCCGATCTCGATGGCGACGGCGACGAAGACTTGCTCTTTACCCAAACCGGTGGCGCACCACTGCTGCTGCGCAATGATCGGCCCATCGACCGCCATTGGGTACGGCTCAAACTCGTGGGCACGCGGGCCAATCGCGACGCCCTCGGTGCGACGGTCCAGCTCAAGGCGGGCGGCAAAACCCAGTGGCGCACCGTCACGGCCAACCGCGGCTACCTGAGTTCCAGCGCCCTGCCGCTCACCTTCGGTCTGGGCGAGGCCACGGGCGTGGAATCCATCGAGGTCGTCTGGCCCGGCGGCCAACGCCAAAGCGTGCCGGCGCCCCAACCGGGCACGCTCACTGAAGTTCGCCAGGCGCCCTGAGCCGGATGAAAACCGAGGATCGCCGGACCGTGTCCGCGATCATCGGTAGGCCGAAACCGGCTTGGGAACCACTCCGAGTTCGGCGTAGTTGAATCCCGCCTCCAAGGGCTTGTAAGTGCCCACGATGTCCACGCTGCGTTTGGCATCGATGGCCGACTCCATGCCCAATCCCCAGTAAATGGCATTGATGATCAGCCGGCGCAAATCGGCGCATTGAAGGTCGTGGGCGCTGCCCATGGTCGATTGAACCACGCGCGCCTGACGGCCATTGCGGGTTTGCCAATGCTTGAACCAAACCACCGGCAGCGGCTCCAACTCAGGATTGGGAGCGTCGGTGGGTTTACGACCCAGGAGCGGTTGGCCCCAGACCAAGGCCGTGCAGCCGGCCGGCAAATGGCCGCCTTCCTTGTAAGTGCGGTACACATCGGAGTTACCCCAAATGTCCTTCACCCCGCGCAAAATTGGGTGATCCTTCATCTCCGGAACCACGATCCCCCGGGTCGAATCGGCATGCCACTGGCCGTGATGGTTCATGAAGCTGCCTCCGAGCACGTCATTGCCCCAGTCCACTTGCTTGCCGTTGATCTTGTACGGCAACGCCCCGTGGAACCCGTGGTTTCCGGTGCGCAACGAGAGGATCGGCCGACCCGAATCAATGTAGTCGACGATGAGTTCGCGCTCCTTCATCGGCAGGGTCAGGAGGCGCGGGAAGAACAGCACCAGATCAGCCTTCGCCAACAGTTCCAGTCCCGGGATGTGGTGTTCGTGGAAGGGTTTCCCCTTCTCGGGATACACCGGCATCGTGGGATCCACCTCGCCCTTTTCATTCACCGCGAAGAGCACCGTGCAATCGAAGCCATGATGCTGGCTCAAGATCTTGGCCAGCATGGGCATCGACTGTTCGCTCCGGTACTCCTGATCGGCAGCCATCAAGATCACCCGCTTGCCGTTGCCGGGTCCGGATTTCCCCGGATACCTCAGCCATTGCTCCGAGTCCGCGGCCTGAACCACGCCCAGGAAACACACGGCCAGCGCGGCCCATCGATGAATGGCGGTGCTCAAGTTGCGGGGCATGCAGCTAGTTCGTGGGGATTTCATTGACCGTGTAGTAGGCCTTGTTGTGGACCAGTCGACGCCCTGCTTGGGATCGGATGCCGGACAAGTCGAAATCATGGATGTGATCTTCCATCACTTGGTTGAGCGTGAGGTTCACCGAACGCCCGTCCGCCGAAGGCACCGCCCGCAGGACTTTCGGCATGGTGTGATCCACCTCCGGGCTCCCGTACCCGCCGTGGTACACGTGGGTGTAGGTGACGATCCGGTACGAGGCGACGGCAGCCGCTGTCTGGGGATCCACAGGCTCGGTGAAGGTGATCCGGAACCCGTCCTTGCGGATGTTGATCTCCTGGATTTCGAACGGCGTGATCCCGTTCCAATCGATGCGCTGGAGCGCGAAGGGCGAGGTCCCACGCACGGGCCATTGCCGACTCGTAGTAAAGCCGCCGGCCATCAACTGGCCCTTCGGAGAGAACTCCACGTTCATGATCCCCGTCGCCAACCCCTCGCGGAACGGATAACAGGCTCCCTGCCACACACCATTGATTTGCTCAGTCGTAGCACGCATGACCAGGCTCAGACTGTAGTCTCCCAAGAACAGTTGATTGTCGAAGGGACCGAACTTGCCGCCCGTCTTGTTGAGCCGAAATCCAGAGATGGATCGGCCCATCTTGATGTACGGAAACTTCACGACCGGCGGCACCAGTTCGCGCACCCGTTTCTTCTCGATGCCCATCCGGGAATCACTCTTCGGCTCCAGCGCGGGTGCCGGGACCCCCGGGGCGAAGGGGTACCAATTGTAGCTGGCCGGGTGGCCGAGGAATCCACCGGGCTTGAGGTGCTTGAGCGAACAGCAGCCATTCCACGGGCCCTGGCTCTCGATAGCGAACATCACCCCTTGAGCATTGCTGCCCACGCCTCCGGGACTGCGCAAGCCGCTGCATATCGGAATCATTTTACCACCTGGTGTGACCTTCACGGCCCACCCGCGGAACAAGTTGTGGGATTCGTAGGAACTGCTCAGGCCCAGCGCGACCCAGATGTTCCCCTCGGGATCGTGCTTCGAAGCGAACGCAAACTCGTGCCCCTCGGCATAGCCCCAATTGTTGCTCAAGGTGTCATAGCGGTCGGCCACACCATCGGCATCCGAATCGGTGATCCGGGTGACCTCGGCCCAACTGGTGGCCGTCATCGCTCCATCCTTCCACGACAGCGAGAAGACCTCATCCTGCCCGCTGGCGAAGAGGTGGTATTCGGGGCGCGGTGGCGAATCGAAGGCCCCTCGAACGAAATAAATGTCGCCTCGACGAGTGCCCACGGCGAGGCGTCCGTCAGGCAGCACCTCCAACCCTCCCGGATGCAACGGAACTCCGGAGGGAATGGGAATGTCGACGATGGGATAGTACTTGGCCTCCTCCTGCGCAGTGCCCCACATCGCACCGAGGTCTTCCTCGGCCCGAAGGACAGACACAGCCGCCCATGCGGTGATCGCCCCCAGTAGGCACGTCTTCGCCAACGATCCCCGCATCGAAGCCAGCACCGACGACGAACTCGTTGCTCCAGCAAGACCCGTTTGCGATTCCAAAGAAGGGGTTACCATTGGTATTCGAGGGTCAGGATGGATCGGCCAGGGGGAGGATTCAGGGGAATGAGCACTTCGTCCGTTGCCCCGCTGCGCACTCGGCCCGAGTGATCGCTGGTGATGCGCAGTTGGAGTGAGTCGGCACTGAAACTTCGCGCCGAAGACGACGTGATGCGCTGGCCCACCGCCGCGCGGAATTCAAAGGGCTGGGCGACTGGGGAATTCGTCGAGGCCGTCGAGCCCGATGGGACAGTGAAGGTCAGGGTCCGCCGGAAATAAGCCTTAGACTGCGCATCGAGCACGTCTTCGAAAAAGTCCTCCACCAGAATATCCCCATAACGGTACCGGAAGGTCGGACGCCGACGGGCATCCAAATGGTAGCCGAGGAACTGGTATCCGTGGTCGTGGGGAAAGAGGTGATTGGTCTTCGCCTTGCGAGGCCAGGTGGCTTCGGGAGATTCGAGACGGTGGAAGGGAATCCCGGGTGGGAAGTTAATTGGATCGGTGCCCCGCGGGTGGAAATGCCCCGCATCAATGCTCACAAACTCGCCCTTCCACAGCATCCGCAGCGCCATTTCGCCGGAGTCGAATCCCAGATTGAGACGCTCCGGATACCCGACGCCAATCCCGCGGTAGCCCACCGGACCTTGCCCTCGGCACAACTCGGTTGTGTCGCCGACTCGCAGTTCTCGGGACTGCCGCGACAACCCCACGGGCTTCTTGGCCCGGTCGCCATCGGCCAGATAAACCCACAAGGCTTCGATTTGCCGGGCCGCATCGCCCTCCAATAGGTTGGTCCGCGCCGAACGGCCTTCCGGCCAGTAACTGGGCATGATGACCGTCGGATTGAATCGGGCCGGTTCCCGCAAATAGAGGTGGAACCAGTTTTTCTGAAGTCGGTGGGAAACCGTCGCCAAATCGATCGCTCCCATCTCGCCGGATTTCTGTCCATTGAACTCGTGGCAGGCGATGCAACTGAACCCCTCACTGCCGACCAGTTCGTGCCCGACGCTGCGGAATAGCGGGCCTGGAGGGACTTCAGGAATGCGGGCCGATTCCAAATGGTCGACGCGGGCGAACAACTCCACCAAATGCCCCACCTGCGCCTCGCCGTATTGAGGCATGCTGGCATCGAGATAACGGCGGGACCGTTTGCCGTGTAGCAGCACATCGCGGAAGCCTTCCGGCGTGAGCTTGGCCCCCACATGGTTCAAGGTGGGCGGCAGACGGCCTGCATCTCCCAGCGCCGGTTCGGTCCCAGTGAACAATCCGGCTCGCTCCGCGGCAACGCCACCCACACCCGACCGTTCATGGCAGGCAATGCAATTGAAGGTGATGAGCGTCTTCTGGATTCGCTGGGAGTCCGTCCACACGGGTGCTTGGGCCCGCGCCAATGCCTGGGTGATGTGCGCGCGCTGATCACGGCTCAAGTCGTACCGCGGCCACCGGCCGATCGCCTCGCTCAGGCACCCCTGCCCCGCCCGCAAACTGGCCCACGCCGGTCCCGGTGCGGAGCGAACCTGAAGATCATCGTGACACTGGGCGCACCCGCGCGTGGCGAACTCCTGACGACCTTGGGCCGCGAGAGCAGGGTCCGCCGAGAGCGGTTCCAAGGCCGCAATGGGCTCGCGGGACACGGACAGGATGGATTCCGGCAAAGGGCTGCGCGGGAAACCCGGACCTTCCATCTCGAAGGAAAACTTCGGGTCATGCCCGGTGTGGAAATACGTGAGCTGGATGGATCGCCATCCCGATTCCAAATCCAACTCCACGTCCCACTCCTTCACCCCGCGACCATCACTGGGTTCCTGAACGACCAGCGAATGCCCATCCACCATGAGCGAACCGCCGTTCATCTTCAGGAAGAACCGGTATTTGCCTCGCGTGGCGATCTTCATCCCACCCTCGTAGCGAATGGCCGTGTGGTGCCCTACCTCGCCGAGGCTCTTGAGGGAAAAGTCGCGAACTTGCCCAGCCCGTTCGGCCCGGACTTCCTCGCTGTTCAACCCCTCCCAGACCTGCCCCCGATACAACGTGTAGGCCAAGGCTCCGGGCACCCGCGTGCGTTGCAGCAAGTAGTGCGCGATGCGCTCCGAATCCTGAGGACTCAAACGCAGGTCTGGCATGCGGCCTGACGGACGGCTCACATGCGGTTGGCGTAGGAATCCTGACAGGCTTCGGAAACTGTACTTCGACTCCAACGCCGGGAACGGCACCGAACTCGCCGCCAGGGGCCCTGCTCCATTGCTTTCCGGTGGTTGGTGACACGCAACACAACCCCGCGACACGAACAACCGTTGGCCGTGACCGGCCGCCACCGCATCTGGAGGTTGGAGCGAAAACTCG
Source organism: Akkermansia muciniphila (assembly GCA_945883815.1). Taxonomy (GTDB): domain Bacteria; phylum Verrucomicrobiota; class Verrucomicrobiia; order Limisphaerales; family UBA9464; genus SXXZ01. Next base: position 42,831 of record CAMCYJ010000012.1, read on the forward strand.
TTCTTCCGGAGCGAAAGCAGGAAGTGAGTGATGGCCCGGGCGGTTTGGCGGCGTTCTTCCGCTCCCAGCGACGACAACACGTCGGGCATGGTGGTCCCGCTCCGCGTGCCGTGGGGATCGGCGATGTAGCGCTCCAAATAGGCGGGATTCACCCGCGAGCCCACTTCAGAAAGTCGCGGTGCCTGCTTCGATCGTGCCTGCAGCGAACCCTCGCCCGCATGACAGGCCACGCAGTTCAATTCTTCGATGAGCACCTGACCGCGCAGTTCCGGGTCGAGCGTTCCCGTAGCCAGTCCAGGGATGATGGGTTCGGCCCAGACCCCGAGCATCAGCACGCACGCCGCGAGCAGGACGGCAACGCGTCCCCAGGCTGAGTTCGGAGACACCCCGCGCATTCCGGACGCTGGCTGGACTCGCATGGGCCAAAGTCAGAGAGAACACCGAGCGGATGTCAGCAGCAAATCGCCGGCGGCGGTCCGGAGCGATCGCCAACTTACGTCCCAACCTTGCAGACCGACGGCATCGCGAATGGCACTTGCAGCACCCGCCGCCCAGAGCTACCTCACCAAGAATGAAACACACCCTGCCCTGCCTCATATCTGGAAGCCTCGGCGTGTTGCTGGGGTTTGGACTCAGTAACGTCCCAGGAAATCATCTGGCCCGCGAGGCAGCAGCTGAAGCTGAAGCCCCTCAGCTACTCGTCTTCACTATGCCCGCAGAATCGTCGGCTCCTTCTCAGTCGCAGCCCCAACACCCGTGGTCGGAACCCTACACGGTCCTCCCGATGAACCCGCCGAAGTTCATCGGCCGATAAGTCCAAGGATTCGCCGAAACCAAAAACCAGTGAACAAGGGGGACGCCGGGTCGTGGAACCCGGCCTACAGGGAGAATCGTGGGCTAGGCGGTGCGCTGCAGGCTCGTAGCCCTCACCGGGCGTCTGAAGACGCTATCGGCCCAGCCGGGTTTTAAGCCACCATGGGTCACGCCTCAGGTCGAGAACCGCCCAGATCACGATCTCATTTTCATCCAGCGTGTAAAACACGCCGAAAGGGAACACCCGGCTCCACAAGCAATGATAATCCTGATGAACCACTCGGTGGATCCCGGCGAACAGTCGAAGCGACTCGATATCGGCTCGCAGGCACGAGGTGGAATAATAGCCGAGGCCTTAATCCTGAGCCTCGTAGAATCGGAAACCGTCGGCGAAATCTTCCAAAGCTTCCTCGGAAATCCGAATCCGCCTCATGAACGCCCTAGTTCACCTTTCACTGCATCCCAGTCATGAAGCCTTGAGACGCCACTGCGAAACCGTGTGCGCCGGGCATCCAGCAAGTCTTTGACCTCCTGCGAGACGGGGGCTGAATCGGAACGCTCACGGAGATCATCCCAAAGCGTTTCCATGATCTGGAATTTCTGAGCGGTCGAAAGCGACCTCAGTTCTTCTCCCGTCATGTTGAGATCTTAGACCAGCATAAATCCTCCAGCGACAAGAAACCCATGGAACAACACGACCCGGAAATGCGTTCCGGGAACGGTTCTCGATGTTCGAAACCTCCAGAGGCATTCCTTCATCCGCGCCGAGGGATGATCCTTTTCACAACGATCCTCATGGCCCAAATCGCTGGTCGATTCGAGCCAAAACCTCAGCGTAAGGGAGTGCCTTAGCTTGACCCGATTGCACCGCCTGCACCCGGTCCCGGATCTCGGTGTCCCAATCGTTGTCGACGGCTTCGGTCGAGGGCCCTGCATCGAGTTCTAGGAGAAACCGGGCCAGCGCAAGCCTCTGTTGTCTCGGTAGTTGCGTCGCATCGCGTGCAACGTCTTCCATGACCCTGTTCATTCCGAGAAACGTAACCGAGTGGCCGCGCACGTCGAGGCCTTGGTATCCGCCCATTGCGCCGGGTTCAGTTCTCACCCCAGATGTCGCCAGTTCCAAGTCACCGGCCGCTCACGCCTCGGGGGTCACACCCAGGATGAGGTCGAATCGGGCGGCCCATTCCCCGGCCTTCGCACCGGGCATGGGTTTGAATCCGACGGTGACCGCATCGCGATTCTGCTGGGTCTTCAAATCGCGCCAGATTGAGTCCTTCTCGTTGCCGGGATGGCCTTGGATGTAGAGCTGGGTGGTGAGCAGTTCCTGGCCACCGCGACGGATTTTGAAATGGATGTGCGGTGTGCGCGGCGAGTACGGCACGGGCTTGATGGTCCGGAACAAGTACTCCCCAGTGCTTCCAGTCGAAAACCGGCCGAACCCCTGGAACTGCTTGTCCTGACGCGACCGATTCGATGTGTCGCCCGTGTGCAGGTAAACCCCGTGGGCATCGCACTGCCAAATTTCCACCAACGCGTTGCGCACCGGTTTTCCGCCGGCATCGAGCACCCGTCCGCTCACATAGCCCACCTCACCCACCGCCGAGGTCAGGGCATTGTTGATGACAATCAAGTCATTGTCGGTGTCGAGGGGCAGATGATTCGGATAATAGGGCCCCTCGGTGGCGGAGGGGGTTCGCGTCAGGGCCTCGGCGAAGGCGCCGGCCGATGTGAAGCAAGCGGCGACAGCACCGGTCGTCCGAAGGAAATCCCGACGCGTCTTGAGGGGCAGGAGTAGATTCATGGGGGTGACGCCAGCAAACCCAAGGCTTCCGGCCCTGCCGAGAAGAATCGCTCGGATTTGAACGCTCCCAGCGACGAATCGACACGATGAAGCCCGAGTCCATTGGAGAAAAACCTCCACAGAAGTGAGCCGCGGGATTCACTGGGTTCACCGGCCTGCGCCGGGAATCTCGGGCGGGGGATTCTCAGCCGTTCCACTGCGGAGAGTTCCCGCAGCGTCGACTTCCCATTCTTCCAAAGCACGAACTCGCGGATGGCCAGCACGGCGTTCGGAGGTTGGTTGATGGTCGAACGGATCCGCAGGGCCACCACCCGTCGGTCATCCAGCGTGGCTTCGGCCACTCCATTCTTGAAGCGGGCAACCTCCTGCCATCGGCCATAGCCAGTGGAGACCTCCAGCACGCCCTGCCTGAGGCGGTGGTCGCCGTTGGGCATTCCCGTAATGGCCTGGATGCGATCGAAGGATGCTGGAGACGACAGGACAATGGTGAAGGAGTCCACATCGCGGCGCGGGCCCCAGGTCATGTGGTAGGTATCGAGGTCGCCGTCGAACGCGTGCAGGGGGTAGAGCGCATCGTAACCCTGGCCGCGGTCGATGCCGGTCAGGGTCCACCGCCAGTCCTCATCATTCCGGTTGAAGCATGAGGGATCAATGAGTGGAGGCATCGCGTCCTGAGCCCTGGCAGGAAGGGCGGGCTGGATGGGATGGCCGATGTCGTCCGGCCGCCATGCGCGCGGACCTGTCCCCACTTTTCCCCAGGCTGAACGAACGCACCTTTTGGCTCATCGTGATAGCTGGGGGTCCAAAACGTCACGGTGCTCTGGGGAATCTACGGCCCAGAGGCAGTCTTTTGAGCAACCACAACACCAGTGAAACCAAGCCCGCCGATTTACCCACCATGCACGCTGCCCTCCAATTTCCACCCCTTTTGCCATCTCGTGAATCCTGGGGCTAACTGCTCGTTTACACCCTATTAGTCCCCTTCATCCTGCGAGATCTCATACTCGTACCGATAGCGGGCCTTCGGAATCCAGGCGACGCTACCGTCACACTTCGCGACGTTGCCGCCATCGGCGCCATGATTGTCCGCTTCATCAGGGAAATTTTGGATCCCCTTCCCGGCATTACCCGAATCTGCGTCGATGACCAACCAAATGCTGGAGGGAGGCGTGATGGTCCCCTTCAAGCCGTACGAATCGGACCGACGTTGGTAGTGATTCACCGTATTGAGGGTCTTCTTGATCCCCGGAGATCGAATTTCCAGACCACTGACGTTGAAGACCGTCTGCTCGGTCCCAGTGAAGTTCATGAAGCCAAACGGTTCGTATCCGCTGCCAAATCCACCGCGCTGATACGCGATTTCGTAAAGGTCTAAGAGTATGCGGTTATCAGTAATGGGATGCGTCGCGAATAGGTCGGACCGGAGCTTCTGCCGTCCCGATGGACAGGAGAACACCTTCAGAGACGGTACCCGGTCTGGAAACAGGTTGTTGAGATCATTGTCCTCGTCCGTGAAAACACCGGTCAGTGCGCCGTCCTTGTCGTCCTCCGCATAGGTCAGCGATGCGATGATGATCTGCCGGAGATTGTTTATGCACGCGGTCCTGAGCGCCATGCGTTTCGACCTGGCGAGGGCGGGCAGCAGCATTCCGGCAAGCAAACCAATGATGGCAATCACCACAAGCAGTTCGACCAGCGTGAAAGCTTGGGGACCTCGCCGGGACCGCAACAATGAGCGGGAGCCAGGTACTAGGGTTGAAGACGTTTCCATATATCCGTTTCGCCGAGGACCTCGGATACTATCCGACGCATCTGGGCCAATTTCGCGGGATCCATCTCCCCGATGCAGTTAGTTGCCTCGAGGGGATCGGCGGCGAGGTTCACGAGGGCGTCCCGATTGCGTCCGACTGAATGCACCAACTTATAGGGGTGGTCGACGACGGCGACAAATCCCCCGCTGTAGGGTTGTACGAACGCCGCAGGACGACCGGCGGCAGGGACGTCGAAGATGGATTCGCCAAAACGGGATGCGAGGCAGTGGTTCCCCACCAGGCTCAAGACCGTCGCCGGAACGTCCTTCTGGGCGTATTGCCCCGACGAGATCTTTCTGGCCGGGAGGTTCCCCGGCCATTGGATCACCAGCGGTATGCGAAAGGTGCGCTCATAGAACGAGCGTTCGACGTCCGGCTCTCCATTCTCGCCGAACGAGAAGCTGTGGTCGGCAGTCACGACCAGCAGACAGTCCTTGAGTCGAGGATGTCCTCTCAGCTTCTGGACGAAGGCTCCGAGAAACTCATCAGAAGCCCGGATGGAGTTCACATACCGCTGCATCATGTTCGTCGGATTCGGGTAGGCGGTCCAAAGGCTCCGGGGCAGCTCGGCGAACGGCTGGTGGTTCGAGATCGTCGCCACGAAGGCGAACGCTGGCTTGCCAGAGTTCGTCAATACGTTGCGGCTCAAGTCGTCGAGCACCATGTCGTAGAACACGTCGTCCTGAAGCCCCCACCCCCAGACGGAATCCGCATGGCTCCAGTTCACGAACTCGCCGTCCATGGCCTTGATCCGCCCGAAACCCGCCCGCTGCAACAGCAAGTCAGTCCGGGCGAACCGGATGTTAGCGCTCGCCTGGTAGAACGCCGTCGCGTACCCGCATTCGTTCATCGCGGAGGCGAGGGAGGCGATCCCGTTCGAGCCGGAATTGACCGCAACCGGTCCCCGCAAGGACGGCGTCACGCCCAAGATGAGGGCCTCGTGCCCCTTTAAGGTAAACATCGAGCCGGCATAGAAGTTCTCGACGTCCACCGACTGGGCCGCCAACGAGTTCAGATGGGGCATGATCGGGCGTCCATCCTCCCCCTTGGCGGTTCGAAACTGCGAACCGAAGGACTCGATGGCCACGATCACCACGTCCGGGTAGGTGTTTGAACCAGGAGGGCACTCGATTCGGCTTGAGGCCATGTCGGGAACGTTCGGTGACTTGGCAGCCCACAGCGGAAAACCGTGAAGGAGACCAGAAACGGGATGTGCCAGTTGCCGGCCGAGGAAGATCTCGCAGGTAAAAAACGCTACAACCAAAACCACGGCGGTTCTGAGGCTATACTCGCTTCTAGCGCCATGAGTCCGCCGCGTCCCTATCGCCACAACTCCGAGGATCACGGGGGCCAGGGCGAGGACAAGAAAGTGGGGAGAGATCCTGGCCCCAACGACCTGGAGGAGTTGGCCGAGGTCGGCCTCCTGGGCGAGGAAGAGGCTGTCCGGCGACAGGTAAGCTCCACTGCTCGCGAAATAGGCCATCGGCGGGGCGACGACGAGTCCGACGATCAGGACAACCAGAATGGACAACACCCTTCCGGGAAGCCGCCCCCCTAGAAGGAGAATGCTCGTCAGCAGGCCCGTCGTCGGCACCGACTTGAGAACGGCGACCACCAGGGATTCGTCGAACAGCTGCGAGGTTCGATTTTGCTGATAGGCCCCAACTGCGACGAGAGCCGTCAGGAGGACCGGGTATGCTGTCAGGAGGATAGTGGATCTCATCCCGGTTCGGCCGGTTACCGGGGTTGACAGGCTCATTAGGGCCGGCTCACGGGGGTTACAGACTCCAAATGCCGAAATCCCAGAGTCATAGCGGCAACAAACAAGAGAACTCTCAACGGGAGGCCTCCCTGCGCTAAAAACGGCAATGCGCTGGAAAGCTCTCCGAAGCAAGGACAACTCGACCGTGGGCGCAGAATCTCGAAGAGCAGGAACACCGCCGTCAGTGCGATCGAAGAAACAATACCGGCAGCTTTCGTTTTCCTGAAAAGCAGTGCCAAGCCAGACCCGAGTTCAGAAGCAATCAGAACACCTATCAGCAATTGAGCGGATGACTCGGTGATGCGTAAATTATCCAACAAGAACCGGTACACGGCACTAGGAGCGGAAATCTTTCCTACCGCGGCGAGAAGCAGCACCGAGGCGAGGATGTAACGCATCATTGAGTATAAGCTTTGCATGTCCGTTTGTTACTGTGGCGATCCAGACACAGAACCCGCGGGAAAACTTATCTCCCGCGGGTCCGATAAAGAAGAATTCAAATCAGGAATTGGACCCGTTTTTCAGGCATTTGCTTACCACGAAATCCCAAGTATAACCAACCCCCATCCCTTCTAGGCAGCAATAAAGAACGCCGCGAAGCTTTTTTCTATTGGCAGTTTTGACTTCTACGTTATCACCTGCTACAGCGTTAACAACAGTGCAACTCGCATAGTACTTTGCCTCACAATTTTCCGGCGTCGGTTTAAAATACTCCGACTTGACCCACTCGACTCCGACACCTCCAACGATAGCTATAGTTACCCCGACTCCAATCGCTACGAGTATTTCTACCAACAGCGCTCCGGATTCGTTTTTATTTTTTATGTTTATATTCATATTATTTTTATTTTGCTGTTTTTTCTCTCCGAAAATAAAAGATCCACTTGAGAACGAGTAAACTTATTGGTAAAATTACCATCGAAGTAAGAATAGTTGATTTAAAATTAACTCCCTGACTGATGTTATGTTTTTTTCGAATGAACCCCGCCACTTTTTTGTCGTACTCTAAGTCAGACGCGGCGAAAAAAAATTCAAGGCCGTTAGTCGAGATCGAATGAAGCGGCGTCGTTTTAAATCGGAATTCATCTAATATCACAGATGAAATCAGACTATTCGATGAAGTGTAGCTATGCCTCTGACGGAATACCCCCCTGCTATCAAACAGCACGACCTCCTTGTATGGGGTACGAAACAAGCCCGCAACCAACATCTCTGGGACCTGAGAGGTGCGTTCAAAAGCCTGAAAATCTTCTCCTAACAGATTTGTTGTGTACCTGATGTAGCCACCGTAGTGATTAGTGGTCGGAGCAAGATAGTAGTCTGCGAACGAACGCAACCGCGTGGTGGCGGGATGACGTACCAGTATGCCTGGAAATATAGAATCCACATGGGTCGGCGTATAGACATCGATGTTGCTCAAGAACGGTTCACTTTCACCCCGTGGACTGATAACGAACTGGTAACCGCCGATGCTTTCCTTCCAACTTGCATCGGATGCAGTCACAGCACCGCCTTCGATGTGGCGCTCACGGTACTGGAAAGTGAGGCCCCGACCGGAAACCTCACACATTTTCAGGAAATCAACCTCAGAAGCCGTAATCCAAAATACTCCCAAAAAGCAAAACAAAAAGGTGAACCGATGAAATATCATTGTAATAATTTTAACGCTGTAAATTTAGTATACCGGACCCACCTATTGCGAAGCCTAGCACCGTTTAAATACTGCCGATCTAGAGAGGTTAGCAGGTATTTATTTATCAAAAACTCCCAAGAGCCGTATCCATCCCGGGGCGATATTTGGCTTCTCGCTACTATTAGTGAAAGGGGCTTTACGAGTGATAAACGATGCCGAGCAAAGACACCGGAGTAGTCGTTTGGACAGTTTCTGGGGCTTGGGAATGACTGTCGTGTTCTCAAAACGCGGCTTGAGGCAAAACCCTCGACGTTGGTGTTGAAGGAAAAGGGAGCGCCTAATCTGTGCCCGGAGGTGAGTGCGCGGTCCGACACCCTGGTGGTTATCCTCCAGCAAGTCGGCACGTCGGCAGTGGACGTCACCCTGCCCGCGAGAGGTCCAGCGCGATAATTGAGCTGGGATCACCAGGGCAGCAATGCTCGCTTTTTAGCCTTTGCGTTCACTTTGTTTGTTTGTGTTATTTTTATTTGTTTTTTATTTATTTCTTCCGAGCCAGCGCAACCCACTTGATAGCGAGCAGGCTGACTGAGAAAAATACCATAGATACCAGGATAGTTGATAGCCAATTAAACCCCTGACTTGATTTCATTTTTTCGGAGACAAAGTTTGCCATTTCGCTGCTTTGTTCCCTCTCAGATGCGACGGACATGATTTTAAGATTATTGGTCGAGATCCAATGAAGTGGTGTCGTTTCAAATCGAAACTCATCCAGGATGCAAGCCGAAATCGGGGTATTCGAGGAAGTGTAATTGTGTATCTGACGAAATAGCCCCCTTCGATCAAACAAAATGATCTGCTTGAATGGGACGCGGAACAAATTTCTGACCATCATTTCTGGAAGCTGCGACGTGCGTTCAAAAGCCTGAAAATCTTCTCCTAAAAGATTTGTTGTGAAGCTGATGTAGCCACCGTAATGATTACTGGTCATTCTGACATAGTAGTCCGAGAACGAGCGATATTGCTCGGTGGTGGAGCGGCGGATCAGTCTACCCGGGAAGATGACGTCTACATGAGTTGGTGTATAGACATTGGTGTAGCTCAAGAGCGGTGTCCCCTCGTTCCTATTCCCGATAACCAACTGATAGACACCGTCGCCTTCCTTCCAGGTAGCGTCGGATGAAGTCACTGCACCATTGCTGATCGTGCGCTGACGGTACTGGAAAGTGAGGCCCCGACCGGAAGACTCGCACATCTTGTGGAAATCGGCCTCGGACGCCGTAATCCAAAATGCTCCCAAAAAGCAAAACACAAAGGTGAACCGACGAAATATCATTGTAATAATTTTAACGCGGTAAATTTAGTATACCGGACCCACCTATTTCGAAGCCTAGCACCGTTTAAATACTGCCGATCTAGAGAGGTTAGCAGGTATTTATTTATCAAAAATTCCCAAGAGCCGTATCCATCCCGGGGCGATATTTGGCTTCTCGCTACTATTAGTGAAAGGGGCTTTACGAATGACAAACGATGCCGAGCAAAGACACCGGAGTAGTCGTTTGGACAGTTTCTGGGGCTTGGGAATGACTGTCGTGTTCTCAAAACGCGGCTTGAGGCAAAACCCTCGACGTTGATGTTGAAGGTGATGGAAACGCCTAAACTGTGGCCGGAGGTGAGTGCGCGGTCCGACACCCTGGTGGTTATCCTCCAGCACGTCGGCACGTCGGCACGTCGGCACGTCGGCAGTGGACGTCACCCTGCCCGCGAGAGGTCCAGCGCGATGATTGAGCTGGGATCACCCGGGCGGCGATGCCTGCTTCGGGCCATGATTGGTTACCAACGCACACCACGGGCTGACTACCGAAACTTCGGCGCAGATTCCTTGGGTGGTGGTGATCTCTCATTGCGGTATATTTCTTTGATCAACTTATCATCAATTTAAGTCAATCTTTTAATATTCTTTAGGTTTTTTAATACCAAGACAACTTGATGCAAACGATAAAGATTTTGGCGCTTTTAGTGCCGTTTTGCGTCATATACCTTGTGTTTTGGCACACTCCACTGACGCGTTGATTATTTTCGATCTACCCACCGGTGACCGGCGGAATTTTTCAGAGCTTTCAAGAAGTGGCGTTCCAAAAAGTTCGGGCCGGTTAATGGGCCGGTTAATGGGCCGTAGATTGGGTCTGTGGATTGTTGCGATGGCTTGGGTCTGGTCGTGGGTCAGAACCATGGCGGGCGGGGTCGTTTGCGGGATCGCAAGGGCCGAGGCCGGACTTAGGTCGCCGCACAGGCGGCGCTTTTCTAGCACCAGTTCTAGACCCTTCACCGGCAGCGCCCCGGAACGGGACAATGACAGGCGTCTCAGCAACGTTCCGGAATTCCCGGAAAGTTGCCGGTTTGAAATCCACGATTTTGCCAGATCCTCGGCCCCGTTTTCTTTCCGGATGAACGCCCGCGTTTCTTCTTTCTTTCAGATGAAGCCGAATGCGTACGGGGCCCACCAGACTTGATAAGAATTCCCTCGGGCAACCGACAAGCTGAGGCCGAATTAATGATCCGTTGAGTTTCTGGGTCAGCGGTTTTCACACCGGCAGGTTCCATCGGTTTTCACCCCGTCGCTGACACAGGCTGGCACTGCTGACGAAGACCGTTCCCTCTTGGGGACATTTAGTTCCGAAGTCGCCAACATCGCCTCCGTGCCCAACGACACTTATTCTTCCACGTGAGAGTAATCATCGCCGAACACCTGATCATCGGTCCGGAGCGAACTCTGGAAGCGAACACCAAAAAACTTCGCGAGCAGTGCGAAAAAGCCCATTCTCCCTAAAGCTTCCCTGCGGGCGCAGGCCTGATCCTGCGGGATTCATCCACGAAGCTTTCGCCCAAGACAACGAGGCGGCCCCGGTGCTGGAACCAGTCGTCGCCAAGGCGTCGGCGGGCCAGGGCCAGAACGCGAGAGGCGAGGTGAGTGACCCTGTGCGTAGCTAATTTCAGCCAACAATTTTGGGGATTGGTTCAAGTGCTCCGAGTTGGGACAAACCTCAGCCCGGCATGGCAGAAAAACTGTCAGGAAGGGTTGGCTGCTCCCAATTCCCTCGTACCCCAATTCCACGGACTTGTATTTGCCTGCAAATCAGTTGGGCTGACGCGATGCAAGAACTCCTGCCCACAACGCACTCCCGGGCAAATCGGTGGTGGCCCATCTGCGTGGCAACTGCACTCGCATTGCTAGGAACATGGACCGACGGTGGACTCCGTGCCGATGACTGGCCGCAATGGCTAGGACCCCAGCGGGATGCCAACTGGAGGGAGACTGGAATCCTGAAGGCATTTCCCGCCGGCGGCCCCCGACGGGTGTGGCGCACCGCCATCGGATCCGGATACACGGGACCGGCCGTGGTAGGAAATCGGGTGTACTTGATGGATCGCCAGGTCGCTACCAATGCGGCGAAATCCAAAAATGCGTTCGACGCATCGTCGATCGCCGGCACCGAACGGGTCCTTTGCCTCAATGCCGCCGATGGACAGGTGGTCTGGCAACGAACCTACGATTCGACATACACGCTCAGCTACGCAGCGGGTCCGCGAACGACACCGGTCGTTGCCGATGGTCGCGTGTACACACTGGGAGCCATGGGCCAACTCGCCTGCCAGAACACCCGGGACGGATCTGTGGTCTGGAGCCGGGACTTCGTGGCCGATTTTGGGCTCAAGGTTCCGATTTGGGGCGTTTCGGCGCATCCACTGCTGGATGGAAACAAGCTCATCTGCGTGGTGGGTGGCGAAGGGAGCGTGGTGGTTGCTTTCGACAAAAACACCGGGCGCGAACTCTGGCGAGCCCTGTCGGCCAAGGAGCCCGGTTACTGTCCCCCCGTCATTTACAAACTCGGCGGACGACGCCAGTTGATCCTCTGGCATGCCGAGGCGGTGAACGGACTGGATCCGGAGACCGGCCGAGTGCTCTGGAGCGAGCCTTGGAAACTCAACTACGGGTTGGCCATCCCCACTCCCCGTCTGCTGGACGACGGGCTCTTCCTCACCTGCTTCTACAATGGATCCATGCGTCTGCGATTTGAACCCGGACGCGAAGTCCCAGTGGTGGCCTGGAAGACCGCGAAGCAAAGCGAGCGCGACACCGTGAATCTCAACTCCATGATGGCTACACCGTGGGTGGAGAATGGCCATGTGTACGGGCCTTGCAGTTACGGACAGTTCCGCTGCCTGCGTTTGGATACCGGTGAGCGCCTCTGGGAGACCTTCCAGCCCACCGTGGGCAAGGCCGAGCGTTGGGGAAACTGCTTCGTGGTGAAAAACGGGGCGCAATGGTTCCTGCTCAGCGAACAGGGCGACCTGATCATCGCCCGCCTGTCACCGAAGGGGTACGAGGAACTCAGCCGGGCGCACGTCATCGAACCGGACAACCGTGACCCAGGTCGTCCGGTCGTCTGGAGTCATCCGGCCTTTGCCCACCGGCGAATCTACCTTCGAAACGACAGCGAGATCGTCTGCTACGATCTGGCTGCCCAATGACCCGGCCCAGAAATGACTCCGCACGATCCCAGCCACCCCCGATTGGTTGCCACACGGATGGCCTAGGGGGATTCAAACGAAGACATCATGACTGCCACCCCTCAGAGTTTCCTGCAACTGGCCCAGCGGGGCTAATTGGGCTAATTGGGCTAATTGGGCTGGGTTGAACCCGTCTGGCACTCGGCATCGAGACCAAAACGGACATCGCCGGTAGGGAAGCCTCGGGAGGCGACACCCATCAACACGCCGGATTCAACGGGGTTCGACGGAATTTTTACTCGGCGAAAATTTCAACCTCCCGTTGCGAGAGGTTTATAGAACCAAAATGGTCGGGGCGGTGAGATTTGAACTCACGACCTTCTGAACCCCATTCAGACGCGCTACCAAGCTACGCTACGCCCCGACCAGGTTGCTCTTGCGAGCGGACGGATCATCCAGAAAGCACCCCTGTGGAGCAACAGAATCTTCCAACGATTCTTCACTCCGCCCCCCGGACCGCCCCAATCAACCGCCTCAAACTGGCTCGGCGATGAGGTCGTAATCGGTGTGTCCGATGATGCGGACCTTGCAGAATTTACCGATCGGCACCTTGCCTTGGATATACACGCGGCCATCGATGTCCGGCGCGTCGGCTTCACCACGGGCAATGGTGTAGCGCCCCTTGAGGGCCGTCACTCCGGCGTCTTCCCCGCGGATCAATCCATGTTCCCAAGAACTGATGTTGGCCTTGGACAGCTCCTTCGCAGACGCCTCGCCTTCCGTGAGGACCTTGAGCGTCCGGCCGACAAACCCTTCGGCCACGCCCACGGCGACGCGGTGCTGCGCGGCCATGGCTGACTCGCGGCGCTTCTGGCGGGTCTTGGGGGCCAGTTGCTTCTCCATCTTGCCGGCCACGGTGCCGTCCTCGCGAGAGTAGGCGAAAATGCCCAGACGCTCGAAGCGGGTCTCTTCGATGAAGTCAGTCAGGGTCTTGAAATGAGCCGCCGTCTCACCCGGGAAACCCACGATGAAGGTCGTACGCAAGGTGATGCCGGGGATGCCGGCCCGGATCCGGGTGATCAGGTCTCGAATGTACTGCCCCGAAGTCTCGCGACGCATCCGAGCGAGCATGTCGTCGTGAATGTGCTGCAACGGCATGTCCACATACCGCGCCACTTTGGGGCACTCGGCGATGGTCCGGATCAACTCGTCGGTCCAGTGGGCCGGGTGGGTGTACAGAAGCCGGATCCAGAAGTCGCCCTTCAGCGCGTTCAACTCGCGCAGCAGCGTGCACAGCGTGGTGGCATCGACCGGTAGAGCCTCGGTGGCCGCTTTGAAGCGTTCCGGCGAGGAAATGGCCCGGCTGTGATTGGCACGAAGGTCGAGCCCGTAATAGGTCGAATCTTGGGAGATGAGGTTCAGCTCGCGGACGCCGTCGGCGATCAAGGCCTTGGCCTCGGCCACGATGTCGGCCTGCGCCCGGCTGCGGTGCGAACCGCGCATCCGCGGGATGATGCAGAAGCTGCACGGATGGTTGCACCCCTCGGCGATTTTCACATAGGCGAAGTGCTTCGGCGTGAGGCGAAAGCGCGGGGTCTCAAACTGCGGAATGTAGTTGGGGCGCACCGTGACATCGACCGAGGGACCGGCCGGCTGCGGAGCGGCGGTCAGGGCGATACGACTCTTGCCGAAACGATCGGTGCCGCGGAGGGCGGTTTCGTCGGAGTGGTCATGGGCCGGGGCCTGTTTTTCCAACTCCTTGAGCCGCCCTTTGACCCGGGCTCCCTCAGCAGTCTTCGGAGTCGTCGCCTCGGCTCCCACTCGCAAGGCCCGCTTGGCGATGGCCTCATTGACCAGCGTGCCCACCTGCTCCACCTGATCGATGCCCATGAACACATCCACCTCAGGCATGAGCTTGGGCAACTCGTCGCGATAACGCTGCGGCATGCATCCGGAGACGATCAACGCTTGGCCGCGGTGCGAGGCCTCGCGCAGCGCGTTGTGCTCCAGGATGGTGTCGACCGACTCCTCTTGCGCGGCGTCGATGAAGGAGCACGTGTTGACGATCACCGCATCGGCCTGCGACGCATCATTGACGATTTCGATCCCCTCCTTGAGCAGCGAGCCGAGCATGATCTCGGCGTCCACCAGGTTCTTGGCACATCCGAGGGAAATGAGTCCCACACGGCGGGGACGGGTGGTCGTTTTTTTCGGCGCAGTCGGCGTCTTGCTCACAGACCCTGATCTTAGCGGCTCGGCTCAAAGACCAGCAATCCTGCAGAATTTTTTGACCAACCCACCCAACACCGGATCACTGCCGCTCGTACTCACCCTTGTTCACCCGCTTGAAGACCGAGAATCCAGCCTTCTTGGCATCCGTGGTGGAGAGGGGCTTGAGGTGATGCGGAGTGCTGAAACCCGAGATCACCTTGCGGACCGGCTTCTTGCAGGCCGGGCACGCGGTGAGTTCCGGCGCGGTGATCGGCCGTCTCAGGGTGAACTGGCCACCGCAGGCGGCGCAGTTGCCGTCACACAGTTCGTATTCGTACAAAGGCATGAGTCTCTCGTCGGGAATCGAAAACCATTCCAGTGGTTGGGAAGCCCGAAAGAACTTAGCCCCCACGACCGACCCGACCCGGACAACGTGACCGGTTTTCCACCGGGGGCAATTGTGGAAACGGCATGACAGCCTGCGGTCAGGGATCACAGTCTATCGGCAATAACATGACCGAGCTCGTCATCCATTCCACAAACTTGCCCGAGGCCGCGATCATCGCCATCGGGAACCAGTTGGGCCGCTCGCCCGATTCGAGGCGAGGACCATCGGCACGCTGGAACGACACCCCGGCGACCCCAGAACTGCAGGCCATCGCCGAAGCGCATCGAGTGGACATCGCCTTCGTTCCGGCGAACCGGCGACGCGCAGATTTTCGCCTGCTGGTGATGGACATGGACTCGACCCTCATCACCATCGAGTGCATCGACGAGATCGCCGACCGCATCGGTGTGAAGCCCCAGGTCTCAGCCATCACCGAGGCTGCCATGCGTGGTGAACTCGACTTTGCCGGCGCCTTGCGAAAGCGGGTGGCCTTGCTCGAAGGACTGGAAGAATCCGCGCTGCAGGCCGTGTACGAGGAGCGCCTACGTCTCTCGCAAGGAGCCGAAACCCTCCTTCAGGCCGCCCGGGACTCCGGCTGGAAAACGCTCCTGGTGTCCGGCGGGTTCACCTTCTTCACCGACCGCCTTCAGGCGCGTCTTGGGCTCGACCATGCGGTGGCCAATACCCTCGAAATACAATCCGGCCGGCTCACGGGCCGGGTACTTGGTGACATCATCGATGCTGAACGCAAGGCGACTGAACTGCGGGCACTGGCTTCTTGGATCGGCGTCGAACCATCCTGTGCCATCGCCATCGGAGACGGTGCCAATGACCTCAAGATGATGGGTGTGGCCGGCCTGGGCATCGCCTTCCGAGCCAAACCCGTGGTGCAAGTGCAGGCCACGCACGCCCTCAATTTCAGTGGGCTCGACGGTGTCCTGAACCTCTTCGCCCAAGATTAAAGCGGTTCGGAACGTTCGGCCTCCACTCCCGTCGGATCATCGAGGATTCATGGTGGGCTTGAGGGGCTGGGTCAGATCTGGCACGGCCACGCCCACCTCGGCCAACCCGGATTGCAAGGCGTCGAGGTCCCACAAGTACGAGGCGTGAACCACGCTGGAACCGATCAGACGCCGTCCACGCGCATCCCAGCTGAGCGAGGTGAAACGGAGTTTCTCGGGCATCCGCAGTTGGGAAATCGGGGATCCATCTGAGGCTTCCAGGAAGTGGAGCGAGCGGGTTCCCAGTGCAACAGCCAAGCGCTGACCATCGGGAGTCACGGCCACGCGACCATAGACCCCCACTGGATCCAGCAACCGCTGCCAGAGGATCTTTCCCGAATCGATATCCCACGCCACGAGCCCGTGCGTCATGGCGCCAAAGAGCCTTCGGGACACCGGGCAAAAGACCAGTTCACCAGCCTCGCCCAAGGCGGACAACTCCGGCGGGAATTCCAGCAACCGCACCCGGAACCCCTCCTCGCAATCTACCACCGCCGGAGCGGCATCGATGCCCCAGCTGGCCAACCACTTTCCGCTGGAATGCATCGATCCGATGACACTGCGTGGCGGCAGCGACACGGGCTGCCAACGACCTTGAACATCGCACCGGAACGAGCCATTGGTCGACACGAGCCAGGCTTCACCGGACGGGGTGATGTCTCCGCGCCCGGAATGGGGAAGCGGTTGACGCTCGATCAATCGCAATCGGGGCCGCGATGAATCCCCTTCCACAGCCAGTGTGATCCGGTTGCTCAGGCTCAGGGCCCACAGCCGAGTGCCATCGGGCGAGAAGGACAGGTGCCGGATCATGCCGTCGTCACACGGCCAATGCGCTGCTTCCTTGCGACCTGACTTGGGGTACAACCGAACGCCGTCGTAGGAACCACTGGCCCATCGGTCTCCCGCCGGATGAAAGCGGACCA